>NZ_CP049744.1:0-304583 GCF_000760935.2 Rhodococcoides fascians A25f
CAGCACAGGGAAGAGCACCCAACTCAGGCCCGTCAGGGTCAGTCCGAGGCCAGCGGTGCCGCCCACCAATACCTGCGACGCGTCGGTTCGCGCCGCCATCACGCATGCGAGAACCGCGAAGGCCAGCCCCAGCAATCCGAACACGGTCTTGATCACCGCTTGTCCACCCCTGAACTGCCTGCGGTAGAGCGTGATTCGCATCTGCAGGACGGTGCGACCGACCGACATCACGAGCGCATCCAGGACAGGCCGTCCGGGTTCTGATCACGCGTACCGACGAGGCGAACGAAGGCATCGTCCAGGGTCCCGCCGCCGCGGACCTCGTCGACGGTTCCGGCCGCCACCACTCGGCCTCCGGTGATGACACCGACGTGTGTGCACAGTTGCTCGACGAGCGCCATGACGTGGCTCGACAGAATCACCGACCCGCCGGAGCGGACGAACTGGACGAGGATGGTTCGAATCGTGGTGGAGGAGATGGGGTCGACAGCTTCGAAAGGCTCGTCCAGCACCAGCAATCGCGGCCCGTGCAGCAGCGCCGAGGCCAGACCGATCTTCTTGGTCATTCCCGCGGAGTAGTCCGCGATGACGGTTCCTCCGGCGTCGGTCAGGTCCAATGCGTCCAGCAGCTCGTCTCGACGCTGCGCGATGACGTCTTCCGGCATCGCGCGCAGTCGACCGATGTAGGTCAGAAGCTCGTGGCCGGTGAACTGGGAGGGCAAGGTCAGCCCGTCGGGCAGCACACCGAGTAGTTCTTTCGCCGCGATCGGATCGGCCCAGACGTCTCGTCCGAATACCAGACTCCGCCCGTACTGCGGCCTCAGCAGCCCCACTGCCATGGACAGCGACGTCGTCTTGCCTGCACCGTTGGGTCCTACCAACCCGAACATCGAACCGGGCGGAACCATCAGCGACAGGTCGTCGACCGCAACCTTGGGGCCGAAGGCCATGCACATGTGCTCGAGCAGCAGGGCGGGAGGATTCGTTTGCACAGGTAACAGACTAACGGTATGGGCGGTTTCGTCATGCGGCGTCGGTCGAACGCACCGGTACCATTCGGGCATGAATCGCACTGCAGTGGTCACCGGAGCTTCGTCGGGCATCGGGCGGGCCGTCGCGTCGGCTCTGGTCGCCCGTGGCTACCGGGTGATCGGCACCTCCCGAAACCCGGATTCGATGACCGACGCGCAGCGGGCGTCGGGCGTCGAATATCGAGCCCTCGACCTGACCGACACCGCGTCGATCGGCGCGTTCGTCGCGGAGCTGGGTGCCGTCGACATTCTGGTCAACAACGCAGGCGAGAGCCAGTCGGGACCCTTCGAGGAACTGCCGACCGACGCCATCGAACGACTCTTCCAATTGAACGTGTTCGGCGCAGTGACGCTGTCGCAGAACGTGATTCCCGGTATGCGCGAGCGGGGTTACGGCCGCATCGTGATGGTCGGCTCGATGCTGGCCAGCTTCCCCCTCGCCTATCGCTCGTCTTACGCGTCGACGAAAGCAGCGATCAAGGGCTTCTCCGACGCGGCGCGTCTGGAACTCTCTCCCTTCGGCGTGTGGATGACCACCGTCGAGCCGGGATCGATCAACACCGGAATCAGCGAACGCCGTACCAAGTACATCGCTGCGGATTCGGTTCACCGAGACGATTTCCACACCGCGATCTCGTCCCTGGATCGCAAGGAGGGAACCGGCATCTCCGCCGAGGACGTCGCCGAGGTGGTACTGAAGGCCATCGAGGCCGACAAGCCGAAACCCTTGTACGCCAGAGGAAGCAACGCACCGGTCGTGTTTCTGGCGCGACGGTTGCTGCCGGCGACATTCATGGAGAAGACGATCGCGAAGATGTTCGGGCTGAAGAGATAGTTTGAACCTCTGACCTGGTGGAATACAGCCGGGTGATAGAAACTCTCGGCCTGGTCCTGGCTGCCACGGGTCTGATCGTCGCCGCGCAGGTGATCTCGAAGAAGACGACGCTGCCCGCGGCAGCGTTGTTGACCCTGGCCGGCCTGGCCGTCTCGGCGTCGGCGTTGCCCGACATCGTCCTCGACCCCGAGGTCGTTCTGACCCTGGTGATCCCGCCGCTGCTCTACAGCGCTGCCCTGAACTCGTCACTGATCGCCATCCGCCGCAACGTGTGGACGATCTTGAGTTTGTCGGTCGCCCTCGTGGTGGCGACCGCTGCGCTCGTGGGCGTCGGTCTGTGGTTGCTCGTTCCGGGTATCACGCTTGCCGCTGGTATGGCGCTCGGTGCCGCCGTGGCACCGCCGGACCCGGTGGCCGCCCTTGCGGTCGGTCGACGCGCCGGCATTCCACCGAAGCTGGTGACCCTCATCGAAGGGGAGGGTTTGCTGAACGACGCCACCGCGCTGACGATGCTGACCGTGGCCATCGCCGCTATCTCGAGCCAGGACATGACGTTCGCTCACGCCGGCGGATTGTTCGTGTTGGCGGCAGTCGGCGGCATCGTCGTCGGATTGGTCGTCGCCCTGCTGATTCGATTGGTACAGCGATACGTTCACGATTCTTTGCTGCTCAACATCGTGTCGCTGGCGACGCCGTTCGTTGCGTACCTGGCGGCCGAAGAGGTTCATGCGTCGGGAGTTCTGGCCGTCGTGGTCGCGGCACTGGTGATCGGGCATCACACTCGCCACGCCATCTCCGGAGCCAGCCGCCTGCAGACCAGCGCGGTGTGGCGGCTGATAGATCTGCTGCTCGAAGGCTTCGTGTTTCTGTTGATCGGCGAGCAGTTGCCCACCGTGGTCGGCGGCCTGTCGGCATACTCGGGGACCACCATCGCCCTCGCAGTCACGGTCACGCTCGCCGGAGTCCTGCTGCTGCGGCCGCTGTGGTTGCTGACCACGGGGCTGTCCGCACGCGAGGCGGTGGTGATGAGCTGGGCCGGCACTCGTGGAGTCATCACCGTCGCGGCCGTGTTCACTTTGCCCCTGACGATCGACTCCGGTGAGCCGTTCGAGAGCCGAGACCTGTTGCTGTTCTGCGCATTTCTGGTCGTGCTGGTGACGGTCGTCGGACAGGGCTTGACGTTCGCTCCGCTGGTGCGAAAGCTGAACGTCGTCGCCGACCCCGCAGCAGAGGCACGTCTGCGAAACGAAGCGCGTGAGGGATCGGCCAAAGCTGCACTGTCACAGCTGGATCGCATCGCCGACGAGGAAGAACTCGACGACGAGGGACGGGAGATACTGCGCCACGAGTTGGAGCATCGGATCGACCGGTACCACCGCCGACTCGACCATCTCGACGAGTCCGAGGTGGGCGACTCGGTGATCTCGCCGGAGCAGATCGCCGCGATGAGTACCCGCCGACGCATCCTGGCGGTCGAGCGGGAGGAGTTGCTGTGCTGGCGAGATGCCGGCCGGCTACCGGACAACAGCATGCGTAGCCTCGAGCACGAACTCGACCACGAGGAGCATTCGTTCCGTCCGCACCGAGAGACCGACTAGCCGGCGATTGCGGCGTGCATCTCCCAGACGATCACTTCGGCACCACCGGCGGTGCTCAGTTTCTGGCCGCCGCCTCCGCTCACGCGCACGGCATCGCCCTCGGCCAGTAGTCCGACGCCCTCGAGCATCGCCTCACCCTCCGCCACGAAGATGTGCACGAACGGCGCGTCGGGTATCTCGACGGGAGCCTGCCCGGCCTGCAAGCGCGCCACGTGCATGGCCGCGTACTTGTTCTTGATGCGAATGGCCGCATGATCGGCATGGTCCGGCATGCCGGATGCGACGGGAACCAAACCGCCGCTGAGCAATTCGTCGTCGATCTCGAGCTGTTCGTAACCCGGGGTGATGCCCTGCTCGTCGGGCACGACCCACATCTGGACGAACCGAACAGGATCGCCGTGCTTGCCCGCATACGAGCCGGCGGTATCACCGAGTCGCCACGAATCGTTCTTTTCCGAGTGCAGAATTCCGGTACCCGCACTCATGCGCTGCGCGAGGCCGGGGTAGATGACGCCGGAGTGGCCCATCGAGTCCTGGTGCACCAGCGATCCCTGCAGGACCCAGGTGACGATCTCCATATCGCGATGCGGGTGCGTATCGAATCCCATTCCCGGGGTGACGATGTCGTCGTTGTTGACCATCAGGACGCCATGGTGGGTGTTGCCACGATCGAAGTGATTGCCGAAAGAGAACGAGTGCTTGGAGTCCAGCCAGCCGATCTTCGTCTTGAATCGGTCGTCGGCGCGCCGGATGTCGAGTGTGGTTGCTGCAGAGGTCATGTCATTGCCTCGAATCTCGAAATAGGTGGGTGCTCAGAGAACGTGCGAGCCGTACATCTCACCGAGCGGATCGGCGATGAGTTCCAGCCGCGCACCGTCGGGGTCGCGGAAGTACAGCGAGACGTCACTGTGCTCGATCAACTCGATTCCGGCGTCGGTCAGCTTGGTGCGTAGATGCTCCCAACGGGTGGGCTCGACGCTGATGGCCACGTGGTGCAGTCCACCCAGAACCTCCGCGTACGGACCGACGTCGAGGCCCGGGAAGTCGAAGAAGGCCAACAGGTTGTTGTTGCCGATGTCGAAGAAGAAGTGGGAGGAGCCCGGGTAGTCGCGGTTCTCGATGAGCTCGGTGAGCGGGAACTCGAGCAGACCCTGGTAGAAGCGCACCGTTGCTTCGACGTCGCTGCTGACCAGCGCGGTGTGATGAAGTCCGCGGGCAGACGACGCGGGCCGCTCACCGGCCGGCTTCAGGTACTGCCCACGAATACGTTCCCGCTCTGTGGTGTGTAGATCTGTCTCGGTCATCGCTCCACCCTCCGGTCAAGTAGTTGCTTCGTCAACTACTGAGAACAGTACACCGGTTAGTTGCGTTGTCAACTAGCATGGAGGTATGGATTCACCACGGTGGCTCGATGCCGACGAACAGCGGGCCTGGCGCGCGTACCTCGACGCGACGCGGCTACTGCTTCGCGACCTCGACAATCAACTCACACGCGACTCGGGAATCTCGTTCACCGACTTCGAGTTGCTGGTCGTTCTGTCGGAGGCACCCGACCGTCGCCGACGTATGAGCGAACTGGCAGACGCTGTCACCACGACTCGCAGCGGCGTCACCAGGGCCATCAGCCGACTCGTCGACAACGGCTGGGTCATTCGCGTGAAATGCGACGACGACAAGCGAGGAATGTCCGCCGAGCTCACCGAAGCAGGCATGAACACCCTCACCGCCGCCAGCCCGGAACACGTCGAGACAGTGCGAGAGAACATGTTCGACCTGGTGGACCCGAACGATCTCGCGGCGCTGACCCGAACTTTCACAGCGATGCGGAACCACGCGTCGTGACCGTGACTCACATACCCGGTGAACAACGCCATCACTGGTGGAACGAATGGCTCGACTCCAAGCAGTCTTTTCCCGCCACCGGCAACTACGACCTGGCGGCCAACGCGCATGGGCTGCTCATGGTGCACAACGAGGACACGGTGTTTCCGGGTGAAGGCTTCGACTCCCATCAGCACGAGAACATGGAAATCATCACGTGGGTACTGGAAGGGACGCTGAAACACACCGACTCCGAGGGTAATTCGGGGATCGTCTACCCAGGCTTGCTTCAACGCATGAGTGCCGGCACCGGCATTCGGCACACGGAACGCAACGCGTCGAGCCTGACCAGCCGGGAAAAGCTACGCGTCGTACAGATGTGGATTCCACCCGACACCGACGGACGGGTGCCCTCGTACGAGGAGCTTGATGTGCGCGACGAGTTGGCATCCGGCGAGCTGGTGCCGGTGGCGTCCGGGATGCCGGGCCGCGGCGGCGTTCGGATCGGTAACCGCTACGCAACGCTGCATGTCGCTCGACTCGAACCCGGGGAGTCCGTCACCGTTCCCGACGCGCCGTTCGGTCACGTCTTCATGGCCGACGGTTCCGCTGCGTTCGAGGACGTAGGCGACCTCGCCCAAGGTGACGCAGTGCGACTGACCGGTACCGGCGGACACCGTGTGACAGCGTCGACTGCGAGCGAGATCCTGATCTGGGAAATGCACGCCGAGTTCGCCTGACCGAGCTCTTCTGAGACAGGGAGATTCACCATGCCGACAGTGGTCACCGACGACTCCGTCACTCTGAGCTATATCGACGAGGGCACGGGCCCGGCCGTGGTGCTCATCGCCGGCTTCTGCGCGCCCGCGACCACATGGGCGTTGCAGCAGAAGGCGTTGGTGGCGGCCGGATATCGCGTGCTTGCTCTCGATCGGCGCGGCCATGGGGCATCGGAAGCACCGGCCCACGGCGCATCCATGGAGCGGCACGGGCGCGATGTCGCACACTTCCTGGCAGCGTTGGGCGTCGACGAGGCCGTATTGGTCGGCGGGTCGATGGGAGCGAGCACCGTCTGGTCCTACATCTCGCAATTCGGCACCGACCACGTACGGGCTGTCGTGTCGGTGGATCAGGCACCGAAGATGGTGAACAGCACAGACTGGCCGAACGGCTTCTACGGACTTACCGAAGAGAATCGAAAGACATTCTTCGACAAGGGAATACCCGACACCGGCCACGGCCGACCCCAGTGGAAGTCCATTCCGTCGCTGCTGAAGATTGTGGTTGCACTCCGCTCGATGCCGAAGATGGCCTCACCCGACACGGCTCCGATGAAGGCGCTGCTCGCCGATCACGCAGCGCAGGATTGGCGCGCAACCATTGCCGGTACCGACAGGCCGTTCCTGATGGTCGCCGCGCGCGACAGTCAGTTCTGGCCTGCTGCACACGCTTCCGAGTCGGCGGAGCTGAATCCGCTCGGTCGATCGGCGATCTTGGAGAACTGCGGTCACGCCGCGAACATGGACCGGCCGAACGAGTTCAACACGGCGATGCTGGAGTTCCTCGACTCGATCGCGTGAAGTTACGAGCGTCCAGATCCGAAAGAACTATTGCGAAATATTTCTTTCGGGTTATGGTTGGTGCATGAGCCCACCACCACCGCCTCGGACGCCGCGGAAGCTGACGGACATGTCCGAGCTGAAGGCACTGACGCATCCCATTCGGCTGCGCCTGCTCTACGCGTTGCGCGCCAACAAGTCGATGACGGCAACCCAGCTCGGTGATCTGGTGGACGAGTCACCCGCCTCGGTGAGCTATCACCTGCGCAAACTCGCCGAACACGGGTTCGTCAAGGAGGTCGAGAACGGCTCGGACAAGCGCCAGCGTTGGTGGTCGGAGGCCAACGAGAACGGGTTCAGCTGGTCCGAGAACGACTTCGCCGACTCGCCCGAGTCCCTGTCGGCTGCCAAGGCATCCAAGGACTCGTGGTTGGCGCACCAGTGGTCTCGGCTCCGTGACTTCGACCGGACGTCCGAGTCCTGGGGTCCCGATTGGATTTCGGCGGCGTTCAGCTCCGACGACGTCCTGCGGCTCACTGCCGAAGAGACGAAGGAGATGGGCACGGAGATGCGTGCCGTCATCGACAAATGGCGTCGACACGGCGAGGACGCGAGCACAGGGGAGCGCGAGCACGTCATGGTACTGATGCACGGATTCCCCACTACACCATAGGAGTTGGCATGTATCCGTTCGATCCGCACACGTACCTCTTCATGGCCAGGCAGGATCGCGATCGACATCTGCTTCTGGCCGAGCGCCGCAGACTCGCTGCTGCGCAGAAGCGCCTCCGCCGAGACGAACTCCGCGTTCAGAAAGCGTGGGACGAGTTGACGGCATCACTCGCCGATGTCTCCATGTCCGAGCGACGGGTGCTCGAGCTGGCTCGACGGTGACGAAAGCCGTTCAGAAGAGCTGCTTTTCGAGCCACACCTCGGCGTAGGGTTCGCTGTTGAATGCCGGGACGTCGACATAGCCGAGCCGCGAGTACAAGCGGCGGGCCTCGACCAGATCGGCTCGGGTATCGAGTCGGATTCTGCTGCGGCCGGACTCTCGAACAAGATTCTCGATGTACCCGATCAATGATGCGCCGACGCCACCCCTCCGGCCGATCGGATCAACGAAGATTCGCGTCAATTCAGCGATGTCGTCGGATATGAAACGTGCTCCACCACAGCCGACGACGGACTGCTCCGCATACGCCACTACGAACGTGCCCGAATCTCCGGCAAGGTCGTCGCTCGGCTCGTCGACCATGACTCGGAGCACTTCCTCATCGGACGCCTCTCGGCCGTAGAAGCGCCCGACGATATCGACGTTGTAGCGGTACAGGATCTCCGACGCCGGTTCCGACGATGGATGAACGACGGCGAAGGTCGCCGGTACAGCCACTACTTCGCGGCACCCCGCTTGGCGAGCGCCTTCGAGATTCCCAGCTGCGCAACCACGATGATGCAACCGACGATCGCACCGATGATCGCCGACGCGAGAGTATTGACGATCCACGCCAACACTCCGCCGATGCCGGCGACGCCGCGCACCGCTTCTTCGCCGTGGTGCACGAGCTCGTAGATGGGGTGGAAGCCGAGCTCGTCGATGCCCACGAGCAAGATGTGTCCACCGACCCACAACATTGCGGCGGTGCCGACGACCGACAGCACCGACATGACCTTGGGCATCCCCTTGACCAGACCCCGGCCGAACTTCTCGACGAACCCGGTGGAACCGTCGGCCAGTTTCAGACCGATGTCGTCCATCTTGACGATCAGCGCGACGACGCCGTACACGACGATCGTGATGACCACGGCGACGACCGCCAGGATGATCAATCGACTCCAGAAGCCCTCACCGGCAATGGTGTCCAGTGCGATGACCATGATCTCGGCGGACAGGATCAAGTCGGTCCGCACCGCACCGGAGACCACACTGTCCTCGTCGCGCGGCTCGTCCTCGGCTGCGGCGTGATCGTCACCGTGACCGAACAGAGCGCCCCAGATCTTGTGCGCCGCCTCGTAGCTGAGGTAACAACCACCGAGCATCAGAATCGGCGTCAACAGCCACGGCAGGAACTGACTCAACAACAGGGCGATCGGCAGAATGATCAGCAGCTTGTTGCGAAGCGAGCCGACAGCGATGCGCTTGATGATGGGGAGTTCACGTTCGGCCGCGAGACCTCGAACGTACTGCGGCGTCACCGCCGCGTCGTCGATCACGACGCCTGCTGCCTTGGCGGTCGCCTTCCCGGTCGCCGCACCGACGTCGTCGATGGACGCGGCAGCGAGGCGCGCCAGCGCTGCCACGTCGTCGAGCAGAGCTACGAGTCCGCCGGCCATCACAAACCTCCGCGTCGATACGAGAACACCACTGGGCTCCTCATGATGCGAGCCCTTGGAACCCTACCGTCCACAGATGGTCTGTGATCGCCGTCCGGCCTCCCCTGACTGCTAAGCGATCTTGCGCTCCTGCTCGACCTCCACGACCTTTGCCGGCGGTAGTCCGATGCTGGGGTCGTGTCCCCGGAAGTTCTTCAGCCACCAGCTCCAGTCCTCGGGCACCAGTGAGAACGGGTCACCGTGGCCCAGCTCGCGCGCTGCCCACACCGGCCAGTGCGGGTTGGCCAGCGCCGGACGACCGAGCAACACCACGTCGATCTTGCCGTCACGGATCACGGCGTCCGCGTTTTCGGGAACACCCAGGTTCCAGCTGCACGTCACGGGGATATCCAGCTCGCGCTTGACACGCGCAGCCCGCTCGACCATGAACCCCATGTCACCGAAAGGCGGGTCCACCATGTCGTCGGTATTGAAGCCCAGGCTCACATCGGCCATGTCCAGGCCGTGTTCCTTCATCCATCCGATGGCGATCATGGATTCGTCGAACTGAACCCCGTCGGGGTGGTGGTCATCCGAGCCCAATCGCATGGTGAGGGGGTACTTCTCCGGCCATACCTCACGCACCGCGTCGAGCGCCTCCAGGTGGAACCGTGCCCGGTTCTCCAGGCTTCCGCCGTACTGGTCGGTGCGCTGATTCGCCAGTGGGGAGAAGAAGCTTGCCCCGAGATAGCCATGGGCGTAGTGCATCTCCAGCCATTCGTAGCCGGCTTCCGCAGCACGGACAGCTGCGTCGGCGTAGCTCTGGTGGATCGCCTTGATCTCGGGCACGGTGAGTTCGTGGACGGGGAACGAGTGGTCGCCGCCGTAGGGAATCGCCGACGGTGCAACACACTCCCAGCCGTCGGGATGGTCTGCCGGAAGCTGGTGTCCGCCCTGCCACGGTGGAACTTCGCTGCCCTTGCGCCCGGTGTGACCCAGCTGAATGGCCGGGACCGATCCCATGTTCTTGATCATCGCCGTGACGCGTGCGTGACCCTCGATCTGGTCGTCGTCGTAGATCCCGGCGCAGCCAGGAGTCGTGCGACCGTCCGGCGTGATCGCAACTTGTTCCGGAAAGACCATCCCGAATCCGCCTGCCGCGCGTGCACCGAGGTACATCAGGTGAAAGTCGTTCATCTTCCCGTCGACAGAGCGGTACATCGTCATCGGCGACATGGCGATTCGGTTTCGAAGCGTCACGCCTTTGAGCGTGAACGGGCTGAAGAGATCCGGCATGACAATGGTCCTTTCCTTCGGTACCACCACCTCATCACCTGGCACGTTTCGACCGACTACACCGATGCTGCATGTCGGTGACAGTTTTCTCACCGTCTCGCTCACCTGCGTGTGAGGCCCGATGTATGGTTTCCTATACGTATAGCGAGCTATACCTACGATCGGAGCATTCAGGTGACACTCAAATGGATATCGGTCGCCGCTGTCGGCCTCGCCACTGCCTCGGCGACGGCATTACTGGCCTGGCTGGTCTCACCCGTCGCCCCAGGAGTCGCGGCGGTGGTGTTCGGATTCACCGCCCTCCCGTTCGGGGCGATGCTGGGCTGGATACTGATCTTTGCCCCGGTCACTGCCGACCAGACCTACACTTCGGGTGACAGCATCGAAAGCCATTGGACCACGGCGGCGTCCAGCGGCACCGCCACCGATCTTGTGACCGTTCTCGGCCTGACTCTGGCGGTGGTGGCCATCACCCGCGTCGATCCCCCGGCAACTCTGCTGCTGACGGGTCTGTTGTTGGCTGCGTTCGCATCGTTCACCGGTCGGTATGCGTTCGCGCGCTACCGAGCCCTGTCCGAATGAGAAACGACGTTCGACGGCGTCGCACCGAGAAGGGTTGGTCTCAAAGCGAACTGGCCGAACGGATCGACGTCACCCGCCTGACGATCATCTCCATCGAGAAGGAGCGATTCGACCCGAGCCTGCCCGTCGCCTTTCGCCTCGCCGCGGCCTTCGACTGCACCATCGAGCAACTCTTCGAGCCGGATCCGACCTGAGGTCAGTTCACGAGCCCCTCGCTCTGCAGCCACTCGTATGCGACGTCCGACGGATCCTCGCCTTCGATATCGACCCGCCCGTTCAGCTCCTGCATCAGGTCGTCGGTCAAACGCCCCGACACCACCGCCAGCAGATCGGCGATCTCGGGATGCTGCTCCAGCACCGCATTGCGTACCACAGCGGTGCCGCTGTACGGCAGGAAGAATGCGCGATCATCCTGCAGCACGGTCAGATTCAGGTTCTTTATCCGACCGTCGGTGGTATAAACCATACCGAAATTGCAGGGCGAACTGTCTGCCGTCGACGTGTACACGACACCGGCGTCCATGCGGGTGACGTTACTGGACGGCACCCCACCCGGCGCGTTCAGTCCGATCCCGTATGTGTCGAGCATCGGGCCGAAACCGTCCGAACGAGAGAAGAATTCGTCATCGACGCAGAATGTTCGGTCGGCCTCCGGGAGCTTCGCGACATCGGACAGAGTGGTGACGCCGAGTCGCTCGGCGGTGGCGGCAGATGCCGCGAACGCGTACGTGTCGTTGAAGTTGGCCGGAGGTAGCCAGTCGAGGTCGTACTCACTCTTCTCGATGTCACGAACGCGCTCCCACAACTCCTGCGGATCGCTGATCGTCTCGGTCTGGCTGTGATAATTGACCCAGCCGGTGCCGGTGTACTCCCACAGGATGTCTGCGTCGCCGTTGAGCTGCGCCTGTCTCGACGACGCCGACCCCGGCGCACCGGTCAAGTCGGTCACCTTCGCGCCCGCGGCGGCAAGGTATGTGGCCGTTATCTTCCCGAGGAGCACGCCCTCGGTGAAACTCTTGCTCGTCACCACCAGAGACGCGCCGTCGAGCGGCCTCGCACCGTCCGTGAGCGTGGTGCTCTCGAACGTTCCCGACGAGCTCACCAGACCGCAGCTCGCCAACGAGCCGGCGAGCGCCACAGCTCCAGCGGCGGCGAACAGACGGCGAATCATGCCACTCCTCTTGGGGTCGCGAACAATTCGACCACACGGCCGAGCCAGTCGATGATCAGTGCCAGCAGTGCAACGAGAACGGCACCGGAGATGAGCAACTTCGGCAAGAAGAGCGTTGTGCCCGTCGTGATCAGCGTGCCGAGGCTGGACGCCCCGATGAACGTGCTCAACGTGGCGGTTCCGACCAGGATGACCAGCGCGGTGCGCACGCCGTTGAGGATCACCGGCACCGCCAGGGGAAGTTCCACCTGCACCAGGGTGCGAATCCCGGAGAACCCGATGCCGCGGGCCGCCTCGATCGTTCGCTGATCGACCTGCTGTATCCCGACGATCGTGTTCTGAAGGATCGGCAGAATTGCGTAGACGACCAAACCCACTACAGCGGTGCGGAATCCGGTTCCGAGCCACATCGTCAGCAGCACGATCAGACCGACTGCCGGAGCGGCCTGACCGATGTTGGCGAAGTTGACGGCCACCGGCCGAAGGTTCTTCGCTCTGTCCCGAGTGAGCAAAACGCCCAACGGTATTGCGATGACGACGACGATCACCGTGGCCGTCAACGTCAGAACGATGTGATCGACGATAGTGGTCTTCAGGTTGTCCCAGCCGAGCGATGCTTGTTCGGTGGTGGTCAGTGTCGTCGATCGATACCACAGGATGTAGCCGAGTCCGAGTACCACGATGACGATCGGCTCGAACCACACATCCAACGGGGCACGGCGCAGTCGATTCATGTTGCTGCGCCTTCGGTATGGGCCGAGTACGTGACGTGGCCGTCGCCGGATCGAGCGTCCGAGAGCTGCCCCCGGATGACGGCCATGACGGTGGCAATCGTCAATGCGCCGGTCACGGCACCTCGGCCGTCGGTGACGAGTACGCCGCCCTGACTGGCGGCCAACATCGAATCGAGAGCGTCGTTGAGCGTCGACGACGGTGCAACGGTGGGCAATCGCTCGTCGACGTAGTCGGTGATGCGGTCCTTGGTGGCCACTTCGTCGAGAGACGGCCAGGCTCGGGGGCGGCCGTGTTCGTCGATGACGACGATCCAGGTGGCACCCTGCGCTCGTGCGCGCGCGATGACCTCCTGCGAGTTGTCGCCGACCTTGGCGGTCACAACCGAATCGTGTTCCACGTCTTTGACTCTGGACAGTGTCAGGTGCGCCAGAGTGGCTCCTGAGCCGATGAATTCCTCGACGAACGGACTGGCCGGCTTGGCCAGGATTTCTTCCGGAGTCGCGTACTGCTCGATGTGACCACCCTCGGACAGAATCAATACCTTGTCGCCCAACTTCGTCGCTTCCTCGAAGTCGTGAGTGACGATGACGATCGTCTTCGCGAGCTCGTGCTGGATGGCAATGAGGCTGTCCTGCAGTCGAACCCTGGTGATCGGGTCCACTGCACCGAAGGGCTCGTCCATCAACAGAACCGGCGGATCGGCAGCGAGCGCTCTCGCCACACCCACACGCTGTTGCTGCCCGCCCGACATGTCCTTGGGTAGGCGATCGCGGAAGTCGGAGACGTCGAGCCCGACCAGATCGAGCAGGTAGTCGGTTCTCTCCTCGATCTTCTTCGCGTCCCAACCCAGGACGCGCGGAATGGCTCCGACGTTCTTGGCGACCGACCAGTGCGGGAAGAGTCCGCCGGACTGGATGACGTACCCGATGGACTGACGAAGCTTGTCCGGATCCTCGCCGGTCACGTCACGGTCACCGATGAAGATACGGCCCTCGGTCGGTTCGATCAGCCGGTTGATCATCTTGAGCGTCGTCGTCTTACCGCAGCCGGACGGTCCCACGAAAGCCACGATATGGCCGGCCTCGATCTCGAGGTCGATCTTCTGCACTGCCGGCTTGTTCTGACCCTTGTACTGCTTGACCACACCGTCGAGGCGAATGGAGGCACCGGTGACCGTCGGTCCGCCGGTCGTGTTGTCCGTCATGACAATCCCTTCGAGATGGTGAGGCGCCCGAGGAGGACGAGCAGGGCGTCGAACACCAGGGCGATGACGACGATGAGGACTGTTCCGGTCACTGCCATCTCGACGGAATTGGTCCCGCCCAGTCTCGACAGGCCGTTGAAGATGAGCGAACCGAGGCCGGGTCCGAGCACGTACGCGACGATGGCCGCCACGCCGACAACCATCTGCGTCGAGACGCGAATGCCGGTGAGAATGACCGGCCACGCCATGGGCAGCGAGACGGACACGAGGATGCGGCTGCGCGAGAAACCGATTCCCTTCGCCGACTCGATCACGGTGTCGGGGACGCCGCGCAGTCCTACGATGGCGTTACCGATCACGGGCATGGCCGCGAAGAACGCAAGCATGATGAACGAGGGCACTACCCCGAGGCCGAACGGCACGATGAGCAACGCGAGCAACGCCAAGGACGGGATCGTCAGCGCTACTCGGCTGGTCGTCAGCGTCAACGCCGAGAACAGCGGAAGACGATGGACTGCGATTGCGATGAGCACAGCCACGACCGTGCCCACCAGAACCGTCTGAAACGCCAGCGACGCATGTTGATAGGTCAGAAACGCGAGGGATTCACCCCGCCCCTGCAGATAACCCCATAGATCCACGAATTCCCTCTCGCCCGGCAGATCGGACGACGAGCGTAACCCGCATTTCCCGGGCCGAGTCGGGAAATATCACCGGGCCACCGGTCGCCAAAGGCACTGCAGGACAGCGATCAGGGGCTTTATCTGCATGAACGACCCCGTGCACTACCCGGCACGGAATTAAAATCAGCTCGAGCAGAAGTCCTACTGCGAATACGAGCTGAGAAAATTGCCGAGCCGTTCGAGCGCAGTGGCGAGATCGTCGACGTTGGGCAGAGTGACGAGTCGGAAATGATCGGGCACATCCCAATTGAAGGCACGGCCGTGACTGACGAGAATCTTTTCCGACTCGAGGAGGTCGAGTACGAACTTCTCGTCGTCGACGATCCCGAAGCGGTCGGTGTCGAGTTTCGGGAACATGTACAGCGCACCCGCTGCCTGCACGCAGCTGATTCCGTCGATCGAGTTGAGCATGCGATGCGCCAGGTCACGTTGCGCGGTCAGCCTCCCCGCGGGAAGGAGGAGATCCTCGATGGACTGCCTGCCGCCGAGCGCAGTCTGTATTGCGTGCTGTGCCGGTACGTTCGCGCACATCCGCATGTTGGACAGCAGGGTGATGCCCTCGATGAAACTCGCCGCACGTCGACGCGGCCCGGTGACCGCCAACCATCCGGCCCGAAATCCACACACCCGGTACGCCTTCGAGAGACCCGAATACGTCAAGCACAGAACATCTTTGCCGGTCAGAGTGGCGAGATTCGTCATCTCTGCACCGTCGTAGACGATCTTCTCGTAGATCTCGTCCGCGAGCAGTATCAGATCGTGCTCACGCGCCAGTTCGACGAACCGCTGGAGTGCCGCGCGTGGATACACCGACCCCGTCGGGTTGTTGGGATTGATCACCACGATCGCGCGGGTGCGAGGGGTGATCTTGGCTTCGAGATCCTCGAAGTCCGGGGCCCAGTCCTGACTCTCGTCGGCCAGGTAGTGGACGGGTGTGCCACCGGCGAGCGCCACCGATCCCGTCCACAGTGGGTAATCGGGCGACGGAATCAGAATCTCGTCCTCCGGGTTGCACAGAGCCTGCATCGTCATCGTGATCAGCTCGGAGACCCCGTTGCCCAGGTAGACGTTGCCGACGTCGAGATCCAGATCGGTCAATCCCTTGGTCTGGTAGTACTGCACCACCGCGGTGCGGGCGGAGAACAGACCTCTGGAATCCGAGTAGCCCTGTGCCGTGGGCAGATTTCGGATCATGGCCATCATGATCTCGTCCGGTGCCTCGAACCCGAAGGGCGCAGGATTGCCGACGTTGAGGCGCAGGATGGCGTGTCCCTGCTCCTCGAGCTCCTCGGTCTTGTCCAGAATGCGTCCACGAATGTCGTAGCGAACATTCTCGAGCTTGCGCGCCTGATCGATCGATTTCGTCATTCCGTAAGTTCCTCCTGTCGAACGGACGGCGACATCCGGGTCCGGACCGCCACTGTTGCACATGCGATGACCGCTGCTCCACCCCCGACCACCGGCCACGTCAACCCCTCGCGCAGGATGATCGCGGCCCAGCAGATGGTGAGCACCGGTTGGATCAGCTGAATCTGGCTCACGCTCGACATGGGGCCGATGGCCAGGCCCCGATACCAGGCGAAGAACCCGAGGTACATGCTCACCACCGCCAGGTAGGCGAACGATGCCCACTCGGGTGCACCTGCTGTCGACGGCTGCTCCCACCACGAGAAAGCGGCCAACGCACCGGTCACCGGAACGCTCACCACCAGAGCCCACGAGACCGTCTGCCAGGCCCCGAGTTCGCGGGCCAGCAAGCCCCCTTCGGCGTAGCCGACCGCCGCTGCGACAACCGCCCCGAGGAGCAACAGGTCCGACCACCCGAGCCCGGTCAGCCGTCCGCCCCGAACGGCCGCAAATCCGATCGCGACGGCAGCGCCCACGGCTGCGACCAGCCAGAACACCGGCCGGACTCGTTGTCGTTCTCGTACTACCGCGACAACGGCGGTGGCCGCCGGGAGCAGTGCGATGACGACGGCGCTGTGACCGGCGGATGCCGTGGTGAGGGCATACGAGGTGAGTACCGGAAAGCCGATGACGACACCGGCCGCGATCACGGCCAGCCGACCCCACTGCCCACCCTGGGGGAGCCGTTGTCTCGTCGCTGCCAGCGCAAGTGCCGCCAATGCGGCGGCGAACACGGCGCGCCCGGTACCGACGAAGAGCGGTGACAGGCCTCCGGTGACGGCGATGCGAGTGAGCGGAACCGTGAACGAAAATGCAGTGACGCCTGCCAAGCCCCACAACAATCCGGCGCGCGATAGCGGGCCCGCACCAGAACGAGTAGCGCTACTATGCTGTGTCATGTCCGACGATAGCAGTTCACGGATTGTGGACGCATTGAAGCAGTGGATCGCGACCGCACCCCCCGAGGCGAAGCTGCCGTCCACCCGCTCCCTGGTGGCCCAGCATTCGGCCAGTCCGGTCACGGTGCAGAAGGCGCTGCGCACCCTCACCGCGCGAGGCGTCATCGAAAGCCGCCCTGGTGTCGGCACATTCGTCAGAACCGTACGTACGGCGCGGCCCAACGACTACGGGTGGCAGACAGCGGCGCTGGGAGCGCCGGGCAACCGACTGCAACTTCCGGCCGCCCTACAGTCCACGTCGAGCGATGTGATCGCACTGCATTCGGGCTACCCGGCTCGGGAGCTGTTGCCGGAGAGACTCGTTCACGCTGCATTCACTCGCGCATCCCGCACCGACGCGGTGATAGCTCGGCCCCCGACCGCCGGACTGCCCGAATTGCGGGCGTGGTTCGCAGCGGAGTTGGGGGCCTCCACGCCGCTGGGCGTCACTCCGCCGTCGGCGAGCGATGTCGTCATCATTCCCGGCAGCCAGACCGGCCTCAGTACCGCATTCCGGGCGCTCGTCGGTGCAGGCCGTCCGCTACTGATGGAATCGCCGACATATTGGGGCGCGATTCTCGCTGCCACCCAGGCGGGCGTCCGCGTCGTACCGGTCCCCAGCGGAGTGCACGGTCCTGACCCCGATGCTCTGGCACAGGCGTTCGCGCGCACCGGCTCTCGGGCGTTCTATGCCCAACCCACGTTTGCCAGCCCGACCGGAGCCCATTGGTCGCCTTCGCTCGGCGAGCAGGTTCTCGACACTGTGCGACGGCACGGCGCATTCCTGATCGAGGACGACTCGGCCCACGATTTCGGTATCACTGCCGAGCCGAATCCATTGGCGGCACGGGACGACGCCGGGCATGTGGTGTATCTACGATCGCTCACCAAGACGGTGTCGCCGTCGGTTCGATTGGCAGGCTTGATCGCTCGCGGCCCCGCACACGAGCGAATCCTCGCAGACACCGGTGCCGAGTCGATGTACGTCAGCGGGATCCTGCAAACAGTCGCGCTGGACGTGGTGACGCAACCCGCCTGGCGTACCCATCTCCGGCATCTGCGCACACAATTGGCCTCTCGACGGGACTTGTTGGCGAACAGCTTGATCGAGTTCGCACCTCGCGGCCATCTCGATGCTGTGCCGCGCGGTGGGCTCAATCTGTGGATGCGCCTGCGCGACGACGTCGATCTGGAACAGATTGTGCAGCAATGCAAATCCGCCGGTGTCATCGTCGGGGCCGGAAGCGATTACTTTCCGGCCGAACCCACCGGCAAGTACCTTCGACTCAACTATGCCGGCCCCAACCCCGGCGAGTTCCCCGATGCTGCGCGCACGATCGGTTACATCATCTGAGGCTGTGGGAAACATCCACGGCGAAGGTCGACTTGCGACCCCACACGAACCAGACCAGAGGACCGAGGAAGGGGAACGCCAGTACGACGAAGATCCACACTGCCCGCCCGGCGACGGTGTAGTTGGGGGAACGCATGATGCTGATCAGCGCGGCGATGAACAAGAACACCGCACCGAACGTCAGCACCAGAGCGATCACCAGGCCCAGGGTTCCCAATCCCACACCGAGCACCTGCTCGGTGGTCGACGGTTGCTGAGAAAGAAAAGTTGCGACCTGCATGATGGTCCCTCCGCATTCGATGTTTCGTTGACCTGACCAACGCTACGAGCCGGGCTACGTCTGCACATCGGTCTGTGCGGGTATCTCGCCGTACATCCGCAGATGTACGCGACCCTGACGAACAGCAACCTGCTGGATCGACCCAGCAGCTAGATTGACCCGGTGCAGAAGGTCAAGAACGACTACACCGCGTGGATGGAACTGGGGCCGGGAGGACTTCCCGCCAATGTCGGTGGCTGGCTGATCACTACCGCACTGAGACCATTTGCGCGACGCGACGCACTTCGTGTCGACGGTACATCCGGTACCGGTCTGCACTGGCAGCTCGAACGTCGCCCTGGACCACGGCCGTCGATCGCGCCGTACCCGATTCCCCATCGCCAGCTCACAGATCGGGGTACCCACGCCCTGATCGAGCGGTTGACTGCATCCGTCACCGCCGAGGCGTTGCCAGACGGGCCGTTTCATCTGGAGCGCAGTCGATTCGAGCGTAGAGGGGAGGCACTGTATCTCTCCGATCTCCGCTCTGCTTCGCCCTGGATCTCCCGAACCAAAGGCGAAATCGTGCACGTACATGAGACCGAAGGTTCGTTGCACGTCGTACTGCAACCGGACGATGCGCAGACCGTCATATCAGCGGGGTGGGGTGAACTGCACCCGCTGGCAGGACGCCCCGTGTTCGGACTACCCGAGACTTACGTCTTCCTGTACGCACCGAGAGATTCCGACGACGCCGATCGAATCGAATCGATCATCCATCGCGCGACAGCGACAGCGACAGCGACGAGGTGAGTTTTTTGTCAGCTCAACGGGTTTCATCGGGAATCCCCTTCAAGTGGCGGAGCATGTCCGCCCGCGTGATCTCGAGCATCGCGTCGAGCATGGATCGATCGACGATGCGTCGTTGATGCAGTGACACAGCGCCGTTCATCGCCGCCCAGGCATTCAGAACCAATGCACGGGGGACGACGTCGGCTCCGGCATCCACCACCGCACGCGTTACCGAATCGATGAGTTCACCGAGTGCAGTATCGATCTTCGCCTTCGCCTCACCGACCGAGGCGGACTCGGACTTGTCCACATCCGTCAGCGCGAGCAGCCGCAGCGCCAGTGGATTGTCGCGGTGGAACGCGATGTATCGGTCGAGGAACTCGGCAACGACGTGCGTAGATTCGACCGCATCGATGGGGGCAGTCATCTGTTCAGCGTGGCTCTGGGCGGTTCGCCACGCCAGAGCGGCATAGACGTCCACCTTGCCGGCGGGGAAGTTTGCGTAGATCGAGCTCACCGCCACATCGGCTGCGGTGGCGAGCATCTCGATCGTCGTTCCCCGATATCCGTGGCGCAGGAAGAGCGAGCGAGCACCGTCGAGCACCGCGGTGTGTGTTCGACGCTTCCGCTTGTCGCTGGGGGTATCCAAGACCATGCACTTATCGTAGTCTGATTCCGATAACGGAATCAAATTAGGATAGAGGAGACGCTATGACAACCGAGGACGTTCAGCTGCCGGACAGCGGTAGCGCGGCAATGGTCCACTTTCTGCCGCAGTCACCGTTCGTGCAGCAGCTGGGAATCGAGCTGATCGATATCGGCGAGGGCACCGCCCGGCTTCGCCTGTCGTACCGAGACGAACTGTCGACCGTGGGCCAGATGCTGCACGGAGGTGTGATCGCCGGCTGCATCGACATCGGAATCATGACCGCGGCGTGGGCGGGAGCGGCAGTCCCCGAAAAGCTTCGGGGTGTGACCGTGTCCATGTCGGTGCAATTTCTGGAACCGGTGTACGCCGAGGGAATAGACATAGTGGGGACACGCCTGCACGGCGGCCGAAGCCTGAAGACATGTCGCGTCGACATCGTGGGTACCCAGTCCGGTCGACTGGTCGCAACCGGCACGGGAACATACAAAGTCGGCTGAAGTCTGGGCAGGGACCGCAAAGCATGTGACCATCGATGCATGACACTCGACGACATCGTGAACTTGGTCGGCAGCTTCGACGGCACGCTGGCGCAGCGGCCTCGGGAGGGTGATGGGACTCCAGAACTCGCATGGGGCGATTGGTTCTTCTACTACTCGCCGGACGGGACCATTCCGACGTCCACCCAGCCGTTCGCAACCATCGTGACGAAGAATTATCCCGGTGACGAGTCGTCTCGGCTGGACCGTGCCGGCGCGTTCCGCGTCAATGTCGTTGCGGGAAAGCAGGAATTCGAGCGACTACTGGGAGTGCCCCCACGCGAAGCAGCTCACGCACCTCAGGCCGACACCGACGACACCCTTGCCGCCCACCCTCACTACGGCACTGCGGGCTGGTTGTCGGTGGTCAACCCGTCTTCGCAGACCGACTCCCAGATCGGGGAACTCCTCGAGTCTGCTTACAACGTCGCCAAGGCCAGGTACGAGCGCCGCCAACACTGATCACTCGAAGAAGTCGTCCATCGACCGGGACAGCCCCTCGATGTCGAGGCCGTTGGCTCGATCGTGTTGGGCCACCGTTCCGTACTTTCTGCGCTCACCGGGTTCCACCCCGATTCCCGACACTCGATGCCGCACATCCAATAGAGCCCGATCGATCTGTGACACAGACGTTCCCGCGAGGTACGGCTCCACGATCATGACGTCCGGCGCTGTCAGCGTCTCTCGGAGAGTTGTACCGTCGAACGGCCTGATCGTCGAGGTGTGCAGCACGGTGACGTCACGTCCACGGGCCGCGGCCAGGACCCGGTCCGTCATCGGACCGACCGAGATCACAGTGCCGGAATTACCCTGTTGCAGAACGGCCATCGAACCCCCGGGTAGACCGTACGAATGATCGTTCGAGACACCGTCGAGCCTGATGTAGACGCGATCGTCGGAATCAGCCGCGCCGCGCAGCATCCATTCGACCTCGTCGACGTGCCCGGGCACGTGCACCGTCCACCCGTCCAGGGTGTCGAGTAGCGCGACATCGCGTTGGCCGAAGTGCGTCTCACCGCCCTG
This sequence comes from Rhodococcoides fascians A25f, assembly GCF_000760935.2. Lineage (NCBI taxonomy): Bacteria > Bacillati > Actinomycetota > Actinomycetes > Mycobacteriales > Nocardiaceae > Rhodococcoides > Rhodococcoides fascians. The sequence goes on from NZ_CP049744.1 coordinate 21,784, forward strand.
TGGCCATCCGTAGGAGCCGCCCGAGCTGACCAGGATCGCGCCGACATCCTGATGTCCCAGATCGAGTTTCACCTGCTCGAAGGGCCGCTCGATCAGAAACGGTGGGAATGTGTGCACGATCGGACGCATGCCGGCGAGCGCCATACCGCCCGCGACACCGATCATCGCCTGCTCTCGAATACCCACGTTGACCACGCGCGGCCGAATATCTGACGTCAGATGCGGTTCGAGATAGGCCACGCCGATCTCGGCCAGTACCAGCACGATTCGCTCGTCCTGGGCCAACAGTTCCGGCACCAGTCGGTAGAAGGACTCGCGTTGATCCGCGGTCCTGTTCAGCGTCGACGTCATTTCAGTTCTCCTTCTTCTCCACGTGGGCGACCACTACGTGGGGCCGGTCGCCGTGATCGATGCGAAACGCCTGCTGGAGCGCACTGTGGTCTCGACCGTCGACGTCGGATGTCGACCACCCCTCGACGGCGAAGCGCGACGCAATGCCGCCGGGCCAACCCAAACCGGCCGAATCGTTGTCGATCACCACTGTGGTCAGGTTGCCCAGGTGCGATCGACCGGCGAATTGGATGGCCTCCATGTTGCTGCCCTCGTCGAGCTCGGCGTCACCGATCAGTACGAACACCCGGGCCTCGCTCCGCTGGATCTGCAGCGCCGCAGCAGTTCCGGCTGCCAGCGCCAGACCATGACCGAGCGACCCCGATCCGATGTCGACACCGGGAATCAGCGTGCGGTCCGGATGATTGCCGAGCGGTGAGTGGTAGCTGCCGAACGACGCGAGATCGGTCGGCGAGAGGAACCCCCGCGCGGCGAGCACCGCGTAATACGCCATCGGGCCGTGTCCCTTGGAGAGGTAGAACCTGTCGCGATCGGGGTCATCCGGCTTCGCCTCGTCGAGACGAAGAATGTCGGAGTACAGCACCCACAGCACGTCCAGCGTGGATGTGGCACTGGCACCGTGCTTTTCGTCGCCGGTCATCAGGGTCATGAGTTTGGGCAACTCGTCGAAGGTCATCTGCATGAGACCCACCCTGCAACCTCGAGTGCACTCGAGGTCAAGGGCGTCGTGCTACACCCAACCGTCCGACGACCGGCCCGCGAAGTTCGCCAGGCGTTCCAACGGCCCTGCCTCGGAACGGGGTTCCACGATGGGCCCGAAGGGGACTCCCGGAACCCGACTCTCCGCCGGCAGCAGTGCTCGAAGTTCCACGGCTACCGGATCGACGAGCGCGGGGTCGGCATGGGCCGGTTGCCCCGTCGCAACAGCAAGATCCCATCCGTGCACCAGTAACTCCCGCGCATAGCCCCAGACAGCCGATCGCCCTGGGACTTCACCCCACGGAACGACGACAGGGGCGTCGAGTGCCGCGTCGTCGGCCCAGGCCGCGCGTGCCTGCTCCACCAGAGTGTCGAACGATGCGGCGTCGTGATCAGGAGAGAACGGCGAGACCGAGTCCGGGCGACCCAGTTCGGCGATCGCGATCAGCCTGGCCACCGTAGCGACGAGGTGACCGGCCAGCGTCCGAACATCGAACTCGTCGCATGGGGTGGGAAGGTCCAGTTGGTCGGCGCGCACCCCTGCGAGCAGTCCGCTCACCCAGGCAGCGGAGGTGAAGTACACCTCGCGCGGGTCTGTCTGCTGTGTGGTCTCGATGGTGTCCATTGTTGAGCCTTCCGTTCCGCGGCCGCCTGGTGTGGCCTGCTGAGTAGAAGTAAATCGGCTGAACATGACATCTTCTGTCATGTTTCGGTGAGAGACTTTTCGGGTGCGCGCTGACCGGCTGTTGTCCATCGTCATGCTGCTCCAACATCGGGGCAGGCTGAATGCTGCCGACATCGCCGCCCAGCTCGAAGTGTCCACGCGCACCGTATTGCGCGACATCGAAGCGTTGTCGTCGGCGGGCATACCGGTCTACACCGATCGCGGTCGCGGTGGTGGCATCAGTCTGCTGCCTGGCTATCGGACCGAGCTGACCGGTCTGACGGCCGCCGAGGCGACGGCATTGCTCGCTTCCGGCGCGGGACGCGTCGCCACCCCGGCGTTCGCGAGCGCGATGCGCAAGGTTGTCGCCGCGATACCCGACGCCCACCGAGCGGCGGCAAGCACTGCGTCACAACGAATCCTGGTACGGCCGGACGGTTTCGCGTTTCCCCACGAATCCGAGGTCCATCTACCGGAATTGCAGCGAGCCGTCATCGACGGTGTGCGGATACGGATGTCGTACCGCAACCGCGGCGGCGAGTTGTCCGACCGAACCCTGGACCCAGTAGGGCTCGTCTATGCCGGCGAGCATTGGTACCTGCTCGCCGCCCGAGAGGGAAACGAACGTGTCTATCGAGTGTCCCGCATCGATACCCTGACCGTCCTCGACGAGCCTGCCCATCGCAGCGCCGCCGTGGATCTGGAGGCGGCATTCACGGCGCATCGGACATCCTTTCGCGCAAGTTTGGCTCACCTCGAAGTCACCTGCCTCGTAGAGGACTCGGTATGGATCTCGTTGACCAAGAACGTCGTTCGAGTGATCAGCGATCAAGTGCAGGACGACGGACGACGCCTCGCAGTCATCGAGTTCTCCGGGCACAATCACGCTGTGGGCGCCCTGTGGCAGTGCGCGCCTGCCGTAGCAGTGCTGCAGCCGAGCACAATTCGAGACGAACTGGCTCAACGCGCGACGGCAACAGCGCAGTTGTATCGCTGAAATTTCGGAGACGAGAGTGCATGACCAAGTCATTACCATTGCGAATAGTCTGGTGGTTTCGTAGGGTGAACGCGACTCCGAACATTCAGGACGGCGCTATGGCTTTCAATCCACCCCGAACGTGGTTCGGCCCGAAACGGTACGGCTGGGGAATCAGCCCGCACACGTGGGAGGGCTGGCTACTCCTGGCCATCTTCGTGATCGTCGTCGTCACGCTGGGAGCCACCGTATTCTCGTGACATGTCGCGCCCACACCTCGACGTAGCAGGGATATCCATCGACTGCCCCGAGCCGGGGGAGCTCGCTCGCTTCTACCTCGCGCTTCTGGGCGGAACGTCGTTGTGGGAGAACACGTCGAGCTCGGGGATTCGCACGCAGTCGGGCCTCAACATAGTTGCGCAGAAAGTGGCGAACTACATCCCGCCCACGTGGCCGTCGGCGTCCATCGTGCACTTCGATCTCGCGGCGGGAGTGAGCCTAGGCGAATCCGTCGCTTATGCAGTCGAATGTGGGGCAACAGAAGCAGCGCAGCAACCCGACCCGCGATGGCGAGTTCTCCTCGACCCCGCCGGGCATCCCTTCTGCATCACCACGGAGGTGTACGACGGTTGACGAGGGCAATAGCCTGAGACGGTGCGCAATCTCGTCGTCCTCCTGCTCCTGTTCGGATTCGTCATCGGATTGGTTCCACTTGCCTGGTACTCGATAGGTGAAATGACCACAAACACGAGTGGCGTCGTGTATTCGGGTGGCTACGAGCCGCTGTACGGAGCCACGATGAGCGACGAATTCGTGAACGCGATGAACGACTCGTTCGACCGACGAACCCAAGGCCTATCGACGCTGTGGCTGTACCTGGTCCCTATTGCCAGCGCGACACTCGGCGCGCTGACCGGGGTGGTCCTCGGACGATTCGGATTCATGTTGAACCGCAACCGGACCCGCGGGTCCTGAGGTGGGCGAACCCGCTGAAGTGGAGCTGAGTCTCGACGACATTCGACGCGTGACGGCCTTCGCAGCGGCCTGTGCCCGACGCGCATTGCCGATCTACGAGCTGGCCCGCCCCAACGATTCGCGTCCAGGCTTGGCAATCGACGGTGCTGAGGCGTTTTTCGAGTCCGGCGAGCGAACTGGAGCGCTACGCAAGCTCGCCTGGGACGCGCACAAGGCCGCACGCGAGGTGCCGGCATCTGCGGCCACGGACGCCGCACTGTCCGCAATGCACGCCGCCGGTGCCGCATTTCTCCATCCGTTGTACAGCCCCCATCAGGTCAAGCACATTCTCGGTTCTGCCGTGCATCTGATACTGACGGACTCCAATGCTGTTGCAGAACAGATCGAATGGATCCATGAACGCGCCGACGCGACCGTGCGTTCGGTCTTGCGCCGCTTTCCAACACCGGCCACCGGGCGCACGAGTTTCGGCACACTTCTCACTCAACTCGATGCCGAATTGCGACGCTGACGCGTTGTCGGGATCGAACGGCAGTGACAGCATGTAGGCATGAACGATCGTCAACGTCGTTGGACCCGGTACCTGCTCGGCATCTGGCTGGCCTTGCTCGTATTTTCAGCGATCGCCGATATCGTGTCCGAACCGTCGATGTGGAACTGGTCGAAGCTGGTAGTGCTGGCGGTAGCCGCCCCGTGGCTCTGGTACCGGCACGGACGGTCCTGGCTCGCGCCCAACAAGATTGCTTCCGAGGCCGTCCCAGCCGAGGATGTCGACGCGGTGGTCGCAGAATCCGGCAGAACCGTCGAAGCCATTCGTTCGCTGCGTGAAATGCATCCCGGTCTCGGTTTGCTCGATGCCAAAAGGCTTGTTCAACCAGAAAATTGACACCTCGAGGAGTCGATATGTCCGGCACACGTGACGTCAGAGATTCCGACGGGCTCTTCGAGGCCGCGAACCTGTTGGTCGATTTCAATCGCGAGTACGACGACCCGGCACCCGAGCCCCAATGGCTTGCAGCCCATTTGAACAGACTGGTCACATCCGGTGACACCAGCGTGCTGACCTTCGGGACCCCCGCCATCGGCGTTGCCGTTCTACGATTTCGGATCGGTACGATGAGCGCAGACCCGGAGGCCTACCTCGCCGAGTTCTACATCCAGCCTGCTCTGCGCGGGAAGGGCTACGGCACAACCTTTCTCGACGACGTCATCGAGCACGCACGCGGCAGGGGCGCCACCTACATGGACCTCAACACCTCGGAAGACGACGAGGCAGCGCGCCATGTCTACGAGAAGCGCGGCTTCGACTGCCACGAAGGACACGGCGAGGGACCGAAGGCTCTCTATTACGAACTCGAGCTCGAACCGGGCGAGGTAGCCTGACCGCATGGTTAGCCGAGATAACAGCTCGACGTCATTCGGGGCCGTTGCCGACGTGTACGAATCGGCTCGCCCCGAGTACCCGTCGGACGCGGTTGCGTGGCTGCTGGAGCCTGCATTCGCGTCGGGTCGAACGCCACTGGTCGCCGACGTCGGTGCCGGCACGGGCAAGCTCACGCGCAGCATCGTTGCCGCTGGTTGCGACGCAATTGCCGTCGACCCTGATCCCGCCATGCTCGATGCCCTGCGCATCGCAGTACCGCGTGTCCCGACCCTGGTCGGTACTGCCGAGTCCCTCCCAATAGACGACGAGAGTCTCGATGGAGTGCTGCTCGGACAGGCCTGGCACTGGGTCGATCCGGTGGCAGCGTCACGCGAGATCGGACGGGTCCTCTGTCCTGGCGGTGTGCTGGGTCTGATCTGGAACATTCGCGACGAGTCACAGGCCTGGGTTCGACGCCTCAACTCGGTGGTCTCGCGCGGCGGAGCGATGGCAATGTTCGACGACGGTCCGCCGCCGATAGCGGAGCCCTTCGATGATCTCGAAGAGCGCCGATGGGCGTGGTCTCGCACGGTGAACCGATCGCTGTTGACCGACCTGGTTCGATCACGCAGTTTCTACATCACCGCGACGGCCGACGAGCGAAGCAGCATAGATCAAAATCTCGCCGCCCTGTTCGACGAGCTGGGGCTGCATGGGTCTACAACGATCGAGTTGCCCTACGTGACGAGGGCGTTTCGCGCCATGCGCCCGATCGGGTGACTCCTACCGCAACCCCGCGAGTCGCCACTGCCGAGCAAAACGAATATGATTCCCAATAAGTGGGTATCGGTTCGAGTTCGAGGAGCTACAACATGGCGTTTCCGATCATCGTCGCGAAGGCAGTATCGACGGTCGTGACAGGCGCAGTCGGCGTCGCCGCCTACAACGGTGCCAAGAAGCTGTACGAGAAGGCTCCCGTTCGCAAGGCGGCGGTATCGGCAACCGAACTCGGTCTCCGCGCTGCCCGCAAAGCCGAAATCCACGCCGAATCCGCACGGTTGGCAGTGTCGGACGTCGTTGCGGAGGCGCGCGACCGACTCGGTGAAGAGGTGCCACCACCCTCGGCCAGCGAAGTCGGCCACGGCCACTCGCACTGATCACGGCAGTCGGTCGACTATGACGATGCTCGTCGAACCCGCACTCGATGCGGCTCCCGACCGCGCGGATGGCATCGAGATCCTCTCCGATGCCGCCGGCCGTATGCGGCTTCGCGTCGACTGGCTCCGCTCGAGCCCGGGCCGTGCCGTTGCGGTCGAGGACCACGTGGACAAAATTCGCGGGGTGCGGGCCGTCCACGTGTACCCGCGAACGGCATCGGTTGTCGTCTGGTACTCCCGCACACGAACCGACAGGGCCGAACTCTTCGACGCGGTGAATGCGGGGCGCTCGACGAATTGGGCCCTGGTACCGGTCCGTAGTCCGCGCTCGGCTGACGTCACCAGCGGCGACGTGCTGCGGATGACCATCGGCGGCGCGGCACTGGTTCTTCTCGGCTTTCGCCGCTACGCGTTCCGTCGGCCGCCCATCCTCGGTCCCACCAGTCGTCTCGTTGCCACCGGCGCAACGATCTTCACCGGCTACCCGTTTCTCAAAGGAGCGGTGCGTTCCCTGGCGGGCAACAGGACGGCAGGAACCGACGCTCTCGTCAGCGCCGCAACCGTGGCCAGCCTCGTGCTGCGCGAGAACGTCGTCGCTCTCACGGTGCTGTGGCTCCTGAACATCGGCGAGTACCTGCAGGAATTGACCCTCAAGCGAACTCGACGCGCGATCTCCGATCTGTTGACCGGCACACAGGACACGGCCTGGATCAGACTGCCCGACGGCTCCGAGATCTCCGTCGACGTCGATCGACTCGAAATCGGCGACGAGGTCGTCGTGCACGATCACGTGGGCGTTCCCGTCGACGGCACCGTGGTCGACGGAGACGCGGTGGTGGATCAGTCCGCAATCACCGGCGAGACCTTGCCGGTATCGATCGTCGCCGGTGACCGCATCCATGCTGGATCCGTTGTTGTCAGGGGCCGCATCGTCATCCGTGCGTCCGCAGTGGGCCGTGACACCACGATCGGACGAATCATTTCCCGCGTCGAGGAGGCACAGGAAGACCGCGCCCCGATTCAGACTGTGGGAGAGAACTTCTCGCGGCGCTTCGTGCCAGCATCGTTCATCCTGTCGGCCCTCACCCTCGTGGTCACCCGAGATGTTCGACGGGCGATGACGATGCTGCTCGTCGCATGCCCGTGCGCGGTGGGCCTGTCCACTCCAACGGCCATCAGTGCCGCCATCGGAAACGGTGCTCGCCGAGGGATTCTCATCAAGGGTGGATCGCACCTCGAACAGGCCGGCAGGGTCGACGCCTTCGTGTTCGACAAGACGGGCACCCTCACCGTGGGCCGCCCCGTCGTCACCAATGTGGTTTCTTTCCAGGACGACTGGGAGCCGGAGCAGGTACTCGCGTACGCGGCCAGTTCCGAGATCCACTCGCGGCATCCACTGGCCGAGGCCGTCATTCGTAGTACCGAAGAACGCCATATCGTCATTCCTCCGCACGAGGAATGCGAGGTGCTCGTCGGGCTCGGCATGCGCACCGTCGCAGACGGGCGGACCTTGCTGCTGGGTAGTCCCTCACTACTGCGTGGGGAGAATGTCGCAGTCTCCGAGCATGCGGCCGACTGGGTTTCGCGCTTGCAGCGTGAGGCCGAGACTCCGCTACTGCTGGCAGTGGACGGCGTACTGGTGGGGTTGATCAGCCTGCGCGACGAGGTTCGGTCGAATGCACTGGAGGTACTGGATGCGCTCCGCGCCGACGGAGTCGAACGGATCGTCATGCTCACCGGCGACCACCCCGAGACCGCAGCGGCAGTCGCTGCAGAACTCGGTATCGCCGAGTGGCGCGCCGAGGTGATGCCGGACGACAAGCTCGAAGCGGTCCGCGCACTGCAAGAACAGGGATACGTCGTCGCCATGGTCGGTGACGGCACAAACGACGCTCCCGCCCTCGCAGTGGCCGACATCGGGATCGCAATGGGGTTGGCCGGCACCGATGTTGCCGTCGAAACAGCCGATGTGGCCTTGGCCAGCGACGACCTCACACGGTTGCTCGACGTTCGCGACCTCGGCCGACACTCGGTGTCCGTCATTCGGCAGAACTACGGAATGTCGATCGCAGTGAATGCACTGGGCCTCGTGGTCAGCGCCGGCGGTGCACTGTCTCCGGTGCTCGCCGCGATCTTGCACAACGCATCCTCGGTCGCGGTGGTGGGCAACAGTTCGCGATTGATCCGGTATCGACTCTGATCAGTAACGCCCGAACGCCAGGGCAACGTTGTGCCCGCCGAATCCGATCGACGTGCTGAGCGCGTAGTCGATCTTCTGGCGGCGCCTCGAACGAACGACATCGAGATCGATTGCAGGGTCCTGATTGTCGAGGTTCAGCGTAGGCGGCACCACCGAATCACGGATCGACAGCATCGTGAGAATTGCCTCCAGTGCGCCGACCGCACCGATGGAATGACCGAGCGCGGACTTGGGCGCGTATACGGAGGCATGGCCCACGACAGCGGCGATAGCCTTGGCCTCTGACAGATCGCCTATCGGAGTCGCCGTCGCATGCGCGTTGACGTGGTCGACATCCTGCGTGCTCAAACCCGCTGCGTCGATGGCCTTTTCCATTGCCTTGCGAATTCCCCGACCCTCCGGATCCGGTGCCACGATATGGAACCCGTCCGAGGTAGTTCCGGCACCGAGGAGGCGGCCGTGAACACGCGCGCCGCGAGCTAGTGCATGCTGCTCCGACTCGACGATCAACAGCGCTCCGGCCTCCCCGAACACGAATCCGTCGCGATCACGATCGAACGGCCTCGACGCGCGAGTCGGTTCGTCGTTGCGCGTGCTCATGGCACGCATCATCGAAAAGCTCGCTATCGGTACGGCATCGATATGCCCCTCGACGCCGCCCGCGACGACGACATCTGCTTCGCCGGTTGCAATCAACCGCCACGCATGAGCCAGGGCTTCCGAACCCGAAGAGCACGCCGATACCGGTGTGAACACCCCCGCACGGGCTCCGACCTCGAGTCCGATGTGAGCTGCGGGCCCATTCGGCATCACCATCGGCACCGACATCGGCGACACCTTTCGATATCCACCTGCTCGCATCGCATCAACGGCCCCGATCAACGCGTCACCGCCGCCCAACCCGGTGCCCACTGCCACTGCGAGTCGATCCGAGTCCATGCCGTGCAGACCGGACAAACCCCACAGACGGCGCCCGAGCACAACCGCCAGCTGTTCGACGAAAGACAGTCTGCGCTGCTCCACACGGGTCAGATGATCGGCCAGTGCCATCTGCAACACCCCGCCGATGCGAACCGGAAGGTTGTATTCCGACACGAACGCACTCTCGAGGGGTCCGATCCCGCTGCGGCCGTCGAGCAGTCGCTCCCAGGTGGTGTCGGCGTCGTCCGCCAGTGCCGTCGTTGCAACGTACCCGGTGACGACGGCGCTGCGGGAAGTTTGTGTAGCGATCGGTTCACTCATAGCGTTCATGAGTACATGTAGCGACCGGTACAGTCAAGTGATGGCCCGCCCTCTCGATCACGACAAGCGAGTCGAACTGCTCGGCCGTGTGGTCGAGTACATCGGCACCCATGGACTCGACGACTTGACGCTTCGCCCGCTCGCAGCCGAACTCGGTACCAGTTCCCGAATGCTCATCTACTACTTCGATTCTCGTGAGAACTTGATCGTGCAGGCGCTGACAAGTCAACGGCCGGCATTCGATGAGATGTTCGGCGACGTCCGCGATTCGATGCAGCTCGAGCAACGATTGCACCAACTGTGGACGTCGATGACCGACGGTACCGATGCGGTCAGCTCGCGAATCCTGATGCAGGTCATCGGAATTGCGTCCATCAAATCCGGTGTTCTCGCGGACTTCGCACGTGCCAGCGTGCGTGCACTCACGGACGCCTTGGCTGCCGCGATGGCCCGTTGTGGGATGGACTCCACAACGGCGATCATCCAGGCAACAACCGTCGGTGCGGGATTCCGAGGGCTACTTCTCGATCGCTTCACCACGGGGGATTCCGAACGCACCGATGCGGCCGCCGCCATGCTCTTTCGCGGGCACGCCAGACTGGTGTGAGCCCGTGGCCGATTTCGGCTTGCGTTGGAGTGCACTCGAAGACGTAGCGTCTGGCCCATGACCGCAGCACCGCATTCACCGGCCACCACAGACACCGAGCCCGTGAGTATCGGGATTGCCGAGATGGCCGAGTCCTCGGGGCTGACGCAGGACACGTTGCGTTGGTACGAGCGGGAGGGCCTGATACCCGAGATCCCACGCACGCCGATGGGTAGGCGCGCGTTCAGTCCGCGACTGGTCGCACTCGTGCAACTTCTGGTTCGTCTTCGATCGACCGGGATGCCCACGGCCGATATGCGTCGATTCGTGATTCTGGTGAATCTGGGTGCGTCCACACATCAGGAACGGATCGACATTCTGAGCGCGCACCGGCTACGCGTCGACGAGAAGCAACGTCGTCTCGCCGAAGCACGGTCTGCGCTGGAAACGAAAATCTCGCACTACGAGGACCTGATCGCACAGGGTCTCGACTGCGATGGTCTCGCGGTCGTCCACCCATCATCCAACGAGCACAGGAGCATTCATGTCGATTTCCACTCGTAACGTCCCGGCACTCGGACGCAATGTCGGTGCCATCGGCCTCGGCTGCATGGGTATCAGCTGGGCCTACACCGGTGCGGATACCTCCTCGGACACTGCCGGTGCACCGATCCTGGCGCACGCACTGGCATCGGGGATCGACTTCTTCGACACCAGCGACGCCTACGCTGCCGGACACAACGAGAGGGTAGTCGGCCGCGCTCTGGCCGGGACGGATGCCGTCATCGCCACGAAAGCCGGGTTGGTCGGCAACGTCGACGGCGGAGCGCCTGTTCTGACCCGGAACGGTACGCCGAAGCACCTCGCGCAGGCCTGCGACTCGAGCCTGCGGAACCTCGGTGTGGACACCATCGATCTGTACTACCTCCACCGCGTCGACGACCAGGTGCCGATCGAAGACTCCTGGGGAGCCCTGTCCCAATTGGTGGCGACGGGAAAGGTGCGCGCCCTGGGGCTCAGCGAGGTCACCGTAGAGCAGGCACAGGTGGCCCACAGCATTCATCCGGTCGCTGCAGTGCAGTCCGAACTATCCCTGTGGACTCGAAACGCATTGGGGCAGGGCACTACACACGACGGTGAACCTGTGGGAAACATGGTGGAGTGGACGGGTGAGAACGACGCGGTGTTTGTGCCGTTCTCACCTCTGGGTCGAGGATTCCTCACCGGTTCGCTCGACACCTCCACACTTCCCTCGACGGACATGCGGTTGGCACTTCCCCGATTCTCCGGAGCTGCGGCCGAACAGAACCGATCGATCGTCGAGGTGGTGTCCGCAGTTGCATCGAGGCACGAGTCCACTCCTGCCGCTGTGGCATTGGCGTGGGTACTTGCCCAGGGCTCCCATGTGATTCCCATTCCCGGCACCACGAACATCGAGCATTTCGACGCCGACCTCGCGGCACTGGAGCTTCAGCTAACCGCCGAGGATCTCACCGCGCTCGACGATGCACCCGCTGCGGTCGGAACTCGATACTGACGTGCCACGAACGGCATTGTTGGAGATCGACTTTCAGCCCTGGATCATCGAGCTCGGACACGATCCTGACGCAGTGGCTCGCGCCGAATCGGTCCGTACGGCCCAGCGCGCTACGGGTGCACTGGTGGTGTGCACTCGCTATCTGAGCCGGGATGCAGCCGATCCGATGCGCTCCGACGCGGACGGTGACGGTGCCCGCTTCCACCCGTCGATGACGCCTCGGCCAGGAGACCTCATCGCAACGAAGTTCGACCGCGACATCTGGTCCAACCCCGATCTGAATGCCCAGCTGAGACTCGTCGGGGTGGAGCACGTGGTGATCACCGGGTACCTCACGGATTTCGGGGTCCGGATTGCCGCGGAACGTGCATGCTCACTGGGCTATCGCGTGACGGTGCTTTCGGGTGCGTGCGCGGGGTCGACCGAGGACGAGCATCGGCGTGCGCTTCAAGCCATGGCGGCAGCCGGTACGACTGTCGAGTAGATCCCGGGCGAAGCCCGTTATTTCGCGTCGCGGAAGTACGGTTCGACCGTGCCCTTGAGCTTGACGAGCATGGGATTTCCGTAGCGATCCTTCGCGGTCGGGACTTCGACGCGCACCCATCCCTCGGTCACGTTGTATTCGCGAATACTCGTCTTCTCGACGCCGTTGAAGCGAATACCCACGTCACGGCGAAGGACCTCTTCGTTGTAGAAGGTGCTGCGCGGATCGATGGAGAGATGGTTCGGCGGAACGTCTGTGTTCTGGTCCTCGGACATGATTACTTTCGTCGATTGCTGCGTTGGGTGCTCGGTTCGATTCTCAGCGAGAATACGCGACCCAGAGTTGGACCAGCGCCGTTGGTGTTGGTTCTCGACCTCAGAGATGCTGTCCGCGCAGGCGCACAGAGCGAGAGTGGTTCTCGGACAGTGCAAGCTCAGGTCAGCCGAAAAGTGCGGCGGGGGTGCTGCAACCGACACTTCCCATGACCGTGCAGTGGCCCGGCAGGAAGATTCGAATGATGTCGTCGACCTGCTCGATGGGGATACCCGACGATCCGAACGTCGGTGGCGTCGGGTCGCTGGGAGCAGCCGATGCGGAGGGGGCTGCGCTCAGCATCGCCAAAGCGACGAAGCTGGATACGACCAGGGTGCGCACGCGGTTCGATTTCATGTTCGGCCTCTCGTCGGATCGGTGACGTCACCATAAACCGAACGATAGGTTTGTTCAACCCCTGTTCGCACGCAAGCGAAGGCTGATCGCTGCCGGTGTTTCACCGGACGGTGGGGATGAAGACCGTTGACGGCCGACGCCGGTCGAGCGAGACTCGGGTTCATGGATCTCGAGCACCTCGTCGTCGCCGTCGGCGACCTCGTTGTCGGACGAGGCACACTGGTGGCGGACCCCGATTGTTCGCTGTTCATCGAACCCGATACTCCCGGTCGGGCGCCGGAATCCTCCAGTGTGGCGCGGCTGCCGTTGATCGGCTCCGATCTCGATACCTCCTCGGCCGGCAACCTGGTAGCCATTCGCGGAACCTTGCGGGCGGACGGAATTCATCTGCGCGACATAAGGATCGTCGAGGCGACTCCGTTTCCCGGCGCGCCCACACTGAGAATTCCTGGACCACTACGCACGAACTGGACTCGCGCAGACGTGCTCGACACAGTCGAACATGACATGCCGGCAGGAAACGAACTGTTGGCCGGTAGCGGCGGGACAAGGAATCCTGACGGGTCGGACACGTTCACACTCTTCTTCCTCTACATCGACGACGCGGCCGCCGCTTGGCTGCGCCGTCCGCACCCCGGCCCGATCGATGTGTGGACCGCACTGACCAAAGATCTGTGGCCGACCGGCCGATCCGACTAGCCCCGCGCCATGTCCACGAATCTCGACAGGTGAAGCTGGTGCGCCACAGTGATTGTCGCGGTCGGGCCGTTACGGTGCTTGCCGAGGATCAAGTCGGCCTCACCGCCACGGGGGTCGTCGCGCTCGATCGCATCGGGGCGGTGTAGCAGAATCACCATGTCGGCGTCCTGCTCCAGTGAGCCGGACTCACGGAGGTCGGAGACCATCGGCTTCTTGTCGGTTCGCTGCTCGGGACCACGGTTGAGTTGGCAGACCGCGACCACCGGGCATTCGAGTTCCTTGGCGAGAAGCTTGAGCTGACGGGAGAAGTCCGAGACCTCCTGCTGACGGGATTCGACCTTCTTGCCGGACGACATCAGCTGAAGGTAGTCCACCACAATGAGTTTCAGGCCGTTGCGCTGCTTGAGGCGACGCGCCTTCGCGCGGATCTCCATCATCGTCAGGTTCGGAGAATCGTCGACGAACAGTGGCGCTTCGCTGATCTCGCTCATTCGCCGGGCCAGCTTGGTCCAGTCGTCGTCGGTCATCTTTCCGGAGCGCATGTCACCGAGCTTGATCTTCGCCTCGGCGGACAACAGTCGCATGACGATCTCGGTGCGGCTCATTTCCAGGGAGAAAATGACACTGGGCATGCCGTGCTTGATGGAGCACGAACGCATGAAATCCATTGAGAGCGTAGAGTTATGGGTCGGGATCATCGACTCGCTGGCGAGATACAGATGCTCCGCGTTGTCGACCTCCACACAGCGAACCGGAACGGAATCGACTCGGCGAACGTCGACGATGAACCGCGAACCCGACCGCACAGTGGATCCGGCAGCGCGACGCTCTTTGTGCAGAATCTGTTTCCGGTGCAGACCGAACACGACATCGTCTGTCGCAAACGTCAGAGTGAATGCCGTGGACGATGCCTCGCTCCGCCCGTGGACACTCTTGGTCGTCATCTGCACGCGGTAGCCCAAACTGACGATCAGCTCGCGCACCCCGAGAACGAGCCGCTCACTGGTGACCGCGAATTGAACCGAGCCGCCCCCGGTGACCGTGCCGTCTGTGTCGAGCAGACCCGCCAACAACGCACGTCGTTGGGCCTCGGAACCGCGGAGGTAGTCGGCGGGTACGTGCTTGTCACCCAGTACGCCGATCGTCCGTAGACGCGCCTGCACGGTTCCGATCGAGTTGCGGCATGCCTGGCAGCGGTGCAGACCTGTCGTCACCTTGCCGCAGTCGATGCAGGTCGGTGCCGCGACCGGAGCGGACATGAAACGCGCTTTACCGCCGCACGATTGGCCGCAGGTTCGGACATTGAGTGGAAACGGAACGAACTGCTTGCCGCAGACGACACAGTCCTTCGCCTCTACGACCTCGGCGGGAAGCTTGATCGAGTATCGGAGTTCGGCTTTCTCCGACGCCACCACGTGCAGGCCTTCGCCCTCTATCCGGGCAATGATCTCGGGGTCGGCGCTGGTGATCTGCGCGCAGGCCGACGTTCCATCTCCCAGCCACGCGCCCATGGTGTACGGCGGCACCAGAAGCTCACGCTCCGGCAGCTGAACGGCCTCGGTGTTGGTGACCGAGTGATTGATGCGTGCATCCTTCGTCGCACAACGGACGGTGTTCGCGATTTCCTCGGTGGTGCGCACGGCAGCGAACGTCTTCTGATTTCGAGTCCGGTTGTAGTTGACCGCCGCAGCCTGCGCCGACTTACGTGACGCCCTGGTCTCCGTCAACCACTGATGCTCTGCATCCGCCACGATGACTGTGCCGTCGGAGAATTCGACTTCGTAGCACGGCCGATCGAGCATGACGTCCGTGGCGGCCACAACCCTGGTCGGCATTCCATGGGCATCGATGAGGTGGTCACCCACAGCCACTTCGCCCATCGTGGTCCAGCCGTCGGGCGTGGGAAGTGGCGTGTCGAGAGCAAGCGCCTTACCCACACCAGGCCTCGCCGCCACGATGATCATCTGACCCGGGTGAAGGCCGTTGGTGATTTCGTCGAGTTCGGCGAATCCTGTTGGTACACCGAGGGATATACCGCCACGGCTGGCGATGGAGTCGATTTCGTCCATCGTGGGCTGCAGCAGCTCTTCGAGGGGTAGGAAGTCCTCGGAGGTGCGGCGTTCGGTGACCTCGTACACCTCGGCCTGCGCGCGGTCGACGACCTCGGCCACGTCCTGGCCATCGGCTCCGGCGTAGCCGAACTGCACGATGCGGGTGCCGGCCTGTACGAGGCGGCGCAGAATCGACTTCTCGGCGACGATCTCGGCGTAGTACCCGGCGTTGGCCGCCGTGGGCGTCGTCTGGGTCAGCGTGATCAGGTACGGCGGACCGCCGATGCGCTTGAGCTCCCCGCGTCGATCCAGCTCGGCCGAGACGGTCACCGGGTCGGCGGGCTCGCCGCGGCTGTAGAGATCGAGAATCGCGTCGTAGACGTTCTGGTGAGCCGGCCGATAGAAATCACCCGGCCGAAGCACCTCGAGCACGTCGGCAATGGCGTCCTTGCTCAGCAACATCCCGCCCAGGACGGACTGCTCTGCGGCCATGTCCTGCGGGGGTTGGCGACCGAAATCCTCACCGGGGCCCTCGCTGGAGGAGGAGCCGGAGTAGTCGGACTGTCCTCGATCGTCCACAACTGCCACGCGAACCGGCCGTCCTCTCCCCAATAGTCGTCAACACCGCCGAATACCACCCGGCCGTGCGCTCCAGCAAGTTCTACCCCCGGGCACCGACAGGTACTGATCGACACCGGATTCACGCCGTCTCGTCGCCTTTGCGCGGCATCGAGAGAGACGCTGCACGGACGTTAAGCGCTATCGGCAGTAGTCACAACACAGCCTGTGCATGAAGCTGTGGACGAAATGTGGATGAGCTTGAACAACAGTGTTGACCACCTGGGGATAACCTGGGTATAACTTTCACAGTTTCGACGGTTCAGCCTGGTCGAAGGGTGTACATAAAGTTTTCTTCCTGTGCATTGATTCTGGATCGGCGTGTCGTCCGAATTGACAGCTCGGGCGTGTTGAGTAAATGCCAGGTGAACCCCAGGGTGAACTAAGTCACACGGGCTGGGAATGATCACAGAAACAAACCATCAGCCCGTTTCAGCAGAAGAGGCCCGATTCCAGGCTTGGAATCGGGCCCCTCTTCGCCGCTGATCAGATGTCAGACATGGCTCTTCTGTGGGCAGTCGGCCGGATCCAGCACCGTGACCTCCTTGGTACCGATCTGGAGCACCCGGGCCGTCGGAATGTCGAAGAACAGCCCGGTGATGTGCAGGCGTCCCTCGGCGTTGGCGCGGCCGACCACTCGGTGACGAGTGAGCGTCTGCAACTGCACGGCCACGTTCACCATGGCGAGTTGATCCGCTTCGCCGAAACCGAGCTCTGCGGCCTGACGACCCACCACGTGCCCGCTGCGGTACGCGTCCAAGCTCGCCACCGCGTGACCCAGCCATTCCGCCACGGACTCGTCGGCGGCATTCTCCGGCCCACTCAGCACCGCCTTCATGGCACCGCAGCCCGAGTGTCCGCACACCACCACCGACGAAGTACCCAGCTGATCCACACCGAACGCCAGCGCGGCCTCCACCGAGCAATCCTGACCCTTCGCGGGAACGAGGTTGCCCATGTTCCGGACCGTGAACAGATCACCCGACCCGCTACTGGTGATCGTGTTCGGCATGACACGCGAATCCACACAGCAGAGAAAGAGCGTGTCCGGATCCTGGCTGTCGGTCAACCCCTCGAGGTGGGGACGGATGTTGGGTGCATGGGTGCGGTGGTATTCGGCCACTCCGCTCATCACAGCCCGGAGCGCCACAGGCGAATCCTCCTGCGCATCATCGCTCTTGAGCTGCCAGGCGCGCCACGGAGCCAACGAACTGCGTACCGTCGCAGACCCACGCTTGGGTGGACCCTGGGCGGCGGCAGCCATCGACGCCGTGCCCACTTCCTCGACTTTCGCTGTGCCACCGCCGAGTTCGTGCTGACGCACCCACTCGTTCAACGCGTCGTGGACGGCGTGGTCCAGGAAGTCGACCCCCAAGCGCACGGTGACGTCTGTTCCCGCAGGGACGGTGGACAGCACGTGCGTCAGTCTCGGGAGCGCAAGAAAGCTCAACGAACCCTCGATGGTGACGCGCCAGGTACCGTCGACCGTCTCCTCCGCGCGGACGTTTGCCCACACCACACGGCGCAGCACGAGAATGATCGACAGTGCCAACCCGATGAGGACGCCCTCGAGCAGGTTGAGTGCCACCACGCCGACGACGGTGACCGCGTAGACCGCGATGTCGCCGGTCTTGTTCGCAATCTTGATGTCTGCCAACTTGATCAGCTGCACGCCGATCATCACCAGCAATCCGGCAAGGGCAGCGAAGGGAACCAGTTCGACGATCGAAATGAACAGTACCGAGAAGATCAAGATCCATACGCCGTGCAGAATCGCCGACGCACGAGACTTGGCACCGACCTTGACGTTCGTGGCACTGCGCACGATGACGCCGGTGATCGGCAGACCGCCGATGGCACCCGAGGCCATGTTGCCCGCACCCTGTGCCATCAATTCTCGGTCGAAGTTGGTGCGCTCACCACTGTGCATCTTGTCGACGGCAACCGCGGAGAGCAGGCTCTCGACGCTGGCGATCAGCGCAATGGTGATCACGCCGGTGACAAACGCGCTCCACTGCCCGTCGGGCATGATCGGGAAGCTCAGCGATTCGATCAGGTTGCCCGGCAATTCGATTCGCTCGACGTCCAGGGAGAAGAAGATCGAGACCGCAGTAGCAGTGACCACTGCGACCAGTGCGGCCGGCACCTTCGTCAACTTGGCCATCACACCCGACACACTCGCCAAGCGCGGCCAGGCGAACATGAGCACGACAACGATTCCACCGACGATGATCGACGGCCATTGACCGTTCGCGACGGACGTGGGAATCGCGAGGATATTCTGCACGGCCGAGCTCTCGGACTCACCGCCGAGGAGGACGTGAATCTGCTGCAGCGCAATGGTTATGCCGATTCCGGCGAGCATGGCATGTACCACCACCGGCGAGATCGCCAGAGCGCTACGCGCAATTCGGCTCATTCCCAACAGGATCTGCACAGCACCGGCAAGAACCGTGATAGCGCACGTTATGCCCCAGCCGAATTGGTTGACCAACTCGGCAACCACCACCGTCAGACCCGCGGCGGGACCGCTGACCTGCAACGGTGATCCACCGAGGATGCCCGCGAGAATGCCGCCGACCACTGCGGCGATGAGGCCGGCCATGATCGGGGCGCCGGATGCGACGGCGATGCCGATCGAAAGTGGCACTGCCACAAGGAAAACGACCAGGGAGGCCGGGAGGTCGTACTTCGTTATCGACCCGATCCGAGACGGTGGCTCGGATCGGGTCTTCGGGCTGGGTTCTGAGTCGTGCTCTGCTGTCGTTGTCACGGCAGGTCCTCCGGGCGTCTAGGCGTCAGGTCGGTCGATCGTGTTCCGGCGTCGAATGTCGCCCCCACGTAAAGGCTACGCAAACCTTGGCTAAAGATGTCATCGAGAGAGATGCTTCACAAATTGGAACCCATTGCGACAGTTGATCTTTGTGAGAAGACACGAAAAAGCCCCACGAACCGTGGTTCGCGGGGCTTTTCTGAAGCCGTACTGGGCCGAAAGCCGAAATCAGCTTCCCACGACCTCCAGCTTGAACTTGGCGGTCACGTCGGGGTGCAGGTTCACGACGATGTCGTGCTTGCCCGTGCTCTTGACGTGTGCCTTCGGCAGATCGATGCTGCGCTTGTCGACAACCGGGCCACCGGCAGCCTTGAGCGCGGAAGCGACGTCCGACGCGGTGACCGAGCCGAACAGCTTGCCCGAGTCGCCCGCGGTCTTGACGGACAGCGTGACGGCCTCGAGGCCTTCGATGGCCTGCTTGAGCTCGTTGGCATGCTCGAGTCCGCGGACGGCACGAGCTTCCTGAGCGCGGCGGATGCCGTCGACCTGCTTCTGAGCTCCACGGGTGGCCTGAATGGCCAGTCCGCGGGGCAGCAGGAAGTTACGGCCGTAGCCGTCCTTGACCTCTACGGTGTCGCCAGGCGCACCGAGGTTGTCCACATCAGCGGTGAGGATCAGTTTCATACCAATCGCCCCTTTCTATCGAGCCGTCGCGGCGTAAGGCAGCAGTGCTACCTCACGCGAATTCTTCACGGCAACGGCCACGTCACGCTGATGCTGGACGCAGTTGCCGGTGACACGGCGAGCACGGATCTTTCCGCGATCGCTGACGTACTTACGCAGCAACGTCGTGTCCTTGTAATCGATCGACGCGTTCTTCTCCTTGCAGAAGGAACACGCTTTCTTCTTGAGCACCTTGTCGCGCAATGGCGGTTTGGGCATGGGTCTTTCTCCGTTACATCTGGTTGTTCTCGATCGAAGGATCTAGAACGGTGGCTCTTCGTCTCCGCCACGTCCGCCGAAGGAGCCCGATGCCGCTGGAGCACTGCCCCAGGGATCGTCTCCGCCGGAACCGGAATTGGACGAGGAGTTCGAGCGGCCGCCGCTCGATCCGCCGGAGGAACCGGAGCCGGAGCCGGAGTTGAAGCCGCCTCCGCCGCCACCTCCACCGCGGTTGGCCTTGTTGACCTTTGCGGTGGCGTAGCGGAGTGAAGGTCCGATCTCGTCGACTTCGAGCTCGACGACTGTCCGCTTCTCACCCTCACGCGTTTCGTACGAACGCTGCCGCAACCGTCCGCTCACGATCACTCGCGAGCCTCGGGTCAAGCTCTCGGCAACGTTCTCCGCTGCCTCGCGCCAGATGTTGCAGCGCATGAAGAGCGCGTCGCCGTCTTTCCACTCGTTCGTCTGACGATCGAATGTGCGCGGCGTGGATGCAACCGTGAAGTTGGCAACCGCCGCACCGGCGGGGGTGAATCGAAGTTCTGGATCAGCCGTCAAGTTTCCGATGACGGTGATGACGGTCTCGCCTGCCATGGTTCCTCTTTCAGTAGTAAGCGTTGTAGATGCCAGCCTAGAGGCGGGCAACGACAATTACTTGCCCTGTCGCAGGACCTTCGTACGCAACACGGACTCGTTGAGTCCGAGCTGACGATCCAGCTCGCTGACGGTGGCAGGCTCGGCGTTGAGGTTCACAACGGCGTAGATGCCCTCGGCGTGCTTGAGGATTTCGTAGGCCAGACGACGCTTGCCCCACACATCGACCTTGTCGACGGTGCCGCCATCCTTGCGAACGACGTTGAGGAACGTATCGAGCGACGGAGCGACAGTGCGCTCGTCCAGATTGGGGTCGAGAATGACCATCAATTCGTAATGACGCATAAGACCTCATCACCTCCTGTGGACTAGTGAAAACGGCCACGGACTATCCGTGGCAGGAGGGTCGTTGCGTCAGCAACCCCTCGAAGATACACGACAGGGCGCTGACCTGCTAATTCCTGCGGGGCGTACGGGCCGACGTTCGCGCGTCATAGTCTTGCGTCATGCGATCCGGGGTCCGCGCCAATCCGATGACGGTCGTCGTGGTCGTCACGATGGCTGCACTCGGACTGATTCTCGGATATCTCAACAAGGCCCGCTGCGCGGTCGCGCCGTTCGACACGTCGGGTCGCAGCACGATGTTCGACGCGATCAAGGATTCCTCGGTCTGCTACTCCGACATTCAGTTTCTCTGGCTCGGTCGCGATATCGACAATCACATCTTCCCGTACATCCACGGGGCCATCACCAGCGACGGAATCCTCACCGGGGGAACGGTGGAGTACCCCGTTCTCAGCGGCCTGCTGATGTGGCTGGGTGCCATTCCCGCGCATACCGACGCGCAGTTTCTGCTGACGTCGGCCTTGATTCTGGCGCCCTTCGGTCTGGTCACCGCGTGGATGCTCGGCAGGATGGCCGGCTGGTCGGCACTGCTGTGGTCGATCGGCCCGCCGCTGGTGATGTACGCCTTCCACAACTGGGAACTGCCCGTCGTCGCCGCCGCCGTCGGCGCAATTTTCGTCATGACGTTGCCGATGCCACTGCGACGGCGAGCAGTTCTCGCGTCGGTGCTGTTGGCGATCGGCTTCTGCCTCAAGCTCTATCCCGGTGCATTCGTGCTGCCCCTGATCGCGTACGTGGTCACCGGCGGAATTCATGGGCGCGAGTCCGCCGACACAGTCGAAGGCCGCTGGGACATCCGCGGCGGTCTGATGGTCGCCGGTGCCGCGATCGGCACCGTGATCGCAGTGAATCTGCCGTTCGCAGTGTTGGGCTACGAGGGGTGGCGCGCGTCGTTCACGTTCCAGTCGCTGCGGCAGGCGGACCTGACGACCAACTCCATCTGGTACTGGGGATTGCGCCACTTCTACATCAGCGACCAGATGACTCCCGATGCCTACGCCGAGGCCGAGGCGACTTTCCAGGACGTGGTGGACGTCGCGTCGCCGCTACTGGTGTTCGTCGCCTTCGCTCTCGCACTCTGGCTGGGCTGGCGTCGCGCAAAGGTGGACGGTACCTATCCGTGGGTCGCAGTCAGTGGATCGATGCTGTGCGGATTCATGCTGCTGCACAAGGTGCACTCGCCGCAGTACACGCTGTGGCTGCTGCCGTTCCTGGTTCTGCTTCGGGTTCCGTGGGGACTCGTCGGCGCATATCTGCTCGTCGATCTGTCGATGGGAATCGGCGTCTTCAAGTATTTCGCTGCGCTCGCCTCGGGTGCCGACGCCGAGAACGAGGAGTTCTTCGTCCTCGTCGGGGTGTGGGGCCGAGCACTGTTGTTACTGGTGTTCTTCGTGCTGTTCATCCGGGCTCGGATGCGCGTACCTTTCCCGGGCGAAACCGACCAGTCGTCTGTAATATCCCCCCGACCAGCAACGATATCGCTGACGACATCACCGGGGCAGTAGTACCTAGGGCGGGGCGGGGACATGACACAGGTGTCGAATTCTCAGGGGGACGCGAGCGAGCAGGGGTCCGACGTACGACGCGTCGGTCTGGTCGAGGACCACGAATCGGTGGCTCTCGGCCTTCAGGCGATGCTTGCGGACGAACCCGACCTCGAATTGGTGTCCATCGCCGCCACCGTGGGCGAACTGCTCGAACAGCGGCAGACACTCGATCTGGTGGTTCTCGACCTTCGGCTGGGTGACGGTTCGTCCCCTCGCTCGAACGTGGAGCAACTGCACGCCGCCGGTGCCCGCGTACTGGTCTACACCGGGGCCGAGAACGCATTTCTGGTGCGCTCGGCTGCCCGCGCCGGCGTACTGGGTGTGGTGCGCAAGTCGGCACCCGCGGCTGCGATCGTCTCGGCGATCAGGCGCGCCGCGAGCGGCGGTCAAGTGGTCACGACGGATTGGGCCGCCGCAATCGACGGTGATCCGCAGCTACCCGATGTCGGTCTCAGTCCCCGCCAGCGCGAGGTACTCGCGCTGTATGCGTCGGGGGAGAAGGCGGCCCGAGTAGCCAGTCTCGCCGGACTGTCCGAGCAGACCGTCAACGACTACCTCGTCCGCATCCGGAACAAGTACGCCGAGGCCGGGCGTCCGGCACCGACAAAAACCGACCTGTACAAGCGAGCGGTCGAAGACGGTTGGTTGCCGATGCCCGAATTACCACTACGGGATTGATGCCGGCTGTGCTTCATCCCACAATTTCGGAGCGGGTGAGCGTCGCCGTTTCCACTGCCCTTCGGGGTGCGGAGGGAGGAGTGGTGACCGCTCGAATCCTGCCTCCCGGGCGCGGGAAGATCGCGTCCATACTGGTCAGCGACTCGCGAGAGGATCTGCGAATCGAGCTCGACGCCGCTGGACGCGAGTCTGTCGTACTGCCGTGAGACGCTGCCGCGACGGTTGACGTTTCAATGCCCCTGAAAATCAGGGCAGAAAACCTGAGCATTACCTGTGAGAATCGTCCACATTGGTTTAGTCGGTCTCAACCACTTCGGCGTCCGGGAGATTTTGATGTCTGCACTGCTCGAACCCTTGCCCTCCGCGAACGACTCGGCAATCCCGACGACGCGAGGTGCACGGGGTCCCATCAGCCTGGTTCCACCGGCGATGCAGATACACCCCGTCCCGGTGCCTGCGAGCCCGTTCCCGCCGCGGCCCGACCTCACCGGCCGTGAGATCGAGGTGCTTCTCTGCTGGATTCGACACGACTCGAAGACCGAGGTTGCGAAAGCTCTGTTTCTCTCACTCGGCACCGTCAACACCCACCTCACCCGCATCCGGGCCAAGTACACCTCGGTCGGACGACCGGCCCCGACCAAGGCAGGCCTGGTGGCACGGGCCCTCCAGGACGGACTGGTGGATATCTCGGAGCTGTGACCCGGCGTATCCAGACCACAGCGGACCCGCAGATCAGACGCTGACCGAGGTCTCCACGCCTTCCTTCTCGAGGCGCTTGTTGCGTCGGATACTGCTCAGCAGAGCAGCTCCGATGAACAGGATGCCCACGAAGCCGGTGATCAGCTCGTTGATGTGTATGCCGATGGACACCAGCAGAATGACCGACAACGCGCCGATCGCCCAGTGTGCGCCGTGCTCCAGGTACACGTAGTCGGACAACGTGCCCTTGCGCACCAGGAACACCGTGATCGAGCGGACGAACATCGCGCCGATGAAGCCGAGGCCGAGCGCAATGATGATCGGGTCCGCAGTGATAGCGAAGGCACCGATGACGCCGTCGAACGAGAACGAGGCGTCGAGCACTTCGAGGTAGAGGAACAGGAAGAAGCCGGCCTTACCCGTCGCCTTTGCCAGTTCGCTGGGTCCACCCGACGACTCTTCGCCCTCTTCTTCGACGTGGAACAGCTCGCCGAGACCGTTCACCGCGATGTACGTGATCATGCCGAGCACGCCGGAGACCATGACCGTGGAGATCTTGTCGTCGTCGGCGAGGAATTCAGCGCTCAGGACCAACAGCAGGCCCGCGACGACAACGGAGAGCTGATCGAGGCGACCGATTCGGGCGAGCGGCTTCTCCAACCAGCTCAGCCAGGTGATCTCGCGATCCTCGAAAATGAAGCCGAGGAAGAGCATCAGCAGGAACATCCCGCCGAACGCTGCGATCTGCGGGTGCGCGTCGGTGAGCAACGTTTCGTAGCTGGGTCGGCCGTCGTCGAAGTACGCCGCGTCGTTCGGCGGCGGGTTCAGCGCGAGGTCGATCGCGGCCACCGGACCGAGACCGGAGGCAGCCCAGACGATGACCAACGGGAAGAGCAGCCGCATACCGAACACGGCAATGACGATGCCGATGGTGAGGAAGATCTTCTGCCAGAACTCACTCATCCGTCGCAGCACGGTGGCGTTGATGACGGCGTTGTCGAAGGACAGGGACACCTCGAGCACGCCGAGGATGAGGACGAGGATCATCGCCTCGATCCCGCCGTAGAGGAAGGCCACGATGACGGAGACGATGGTGACCGCGATCGACCATCCGAAGATCTTCACAACCACAGGTGTGGCCCTTCTGGCTAGGAGCGGAGCCGGCGGAGTGACCCGCCAGCTCAGGAGCGGAGCCGGCAGGAGCGACCGGTCGGGGCAGACGAATACGGAAAAACCCCCGCCCATCATGAACGATGAAGCGGGGGTATCCCCAATCTTGGGAGAGTCTTGACTAGACGTTTACTCCGAAGTCACGGGCGATGCCTGCGAGGCCGGATGCGTAGCCCTGACCGACTGCGCGGAACTTCCACTCCGCGCCGTTGCGGTACAGCTCACCGAAGACCATGGCGGTCTCGGTGGAGGCATCCTCGCTGAGGTCGTAGCGAGCGAGCTCGGAGTTGTCGGCCTGGTTGATGACGCGGATGAACGCGTTGCGCACCTGACCGAACGACTGCGAGCGTGCGTCCGCATCGTAGATCGAGACGGGAAAGGTGATGGTCTCGATCTCCGGCGGCACAGCGGCGAGATCGACCTTGATCTGCTCGTCGTCTCCGTCGCCCTCACCCGTGGTGTTGTCGCCGGTGTGTTCGATGGAGCCGTCGGGAGACTTCAAGTTGTTGAAGAACACGAAGTGTCCGTCGCTGAGGGCCTTCTTCGTCGAGTTCAGCGCGATGGCGCTGGCATCGAGATCGAAGTCGGTACCGGTCGTCGTGCGGATGTCCCACCCGAGTCCGACCACGACTGCCGTGAGGTTCGGAGCTGCTTTGGTGAGCGAGACATTGCCACCCTTGCTGAGGCTGACGCCCATGGAGAGGTCCTTTCGCAAATGGTTTCCCGTTACGGGTACAACCGTAGTGGGAATGTCCGGTTCTTGGACGTACTCCGCCAACGACTGCGACATCGCCAGGGTTCCCGTCAGTACTATCGAGCAGGTGACAAGTCGCTGGCCTGGGGTGTTCCGTAGAGGAGCCGAATCCGACGCCTCCGCGCGCCGATCCCAGGACAACGCCGTCGCCGCCTTCCTCGATATGGACAAGCGTCAGTCCATCGCGTCGGCAGGCGTCGAGGCCTCCACCGCCTTGCGCCCCGAGGACAGACTCGCAGCCCGATGGGCCGACACCGAGAAGCAGTGCTTCGACGCCGGGGCCGCCTACCTCACCGCAACCGATCAATTCGACGGAATCACCACTGCTGCCGCCAGATCGGCCTTCGACAACGCGACCCGACTACTGCACGATGCCAGCGCGGCAGTCGACCGGTTCTACGACGCCCATCGCGGCACCCTCGAGCAGGCCTCCGCCCAATTCGCGGCCACACCGCGCCTGGTGCACGACGCACTGACCGAGGCCGATGCCGCCCGAGCCACCGTCGACGAGCAGTACGCCGGGTACCCGTCGCTGCGTCTGGCTTGGCGCGAACTCGATTCGGCAACAACGCAATTGCAGAGCAATCAGCACGATCCGCTGCGCGCACGCGAGAGCGCCGCACAGATGCGCGAACGAGCCGCAGCTCTACGCGCGGCAGTGGAGTCGGCCCCAGGACGACTTCAGGAGGCCAGGACCGCACTGTCCTCGGTACGCACTCGAATCGAAGCCGTCCGAACGCGATCGGAGGGCATCGCCCCCGCCTTCTCCAGCCTGCTTCGCGAGTTCAATGCCAAGAGCTCGGCTGATCTTTCGCGCAACGAACGGTCGAGTGCGCGACACATCGAGCAGGCGGACGAGGATCTGCGCGCGGCGCGTTCGGCGCTCGACGCAGGCAATCCCGAGCAGTCGCTGGATCTGGTGACCCAGGCGCGCCAACACCTGAGCGATGCCGAACATCTGGTCGACGCGGTGACCGACCGAGTTCGTCTGCTGCGCGCGGTGAAGGCCGACCCGAAAGAGACCGAGAACAAAGTGCGGTTCAAACTTCGTGACGCTCAACAACTCGCGATCAATCGTGGCCTGGTTGCCGAATGGGGCTCGGTGTTGGATGCTCAGCTCGCCCGGATCGACAGGGCGAGCACAGCGCTGACGGGTACCCATCCCGACTACTGGTCATATCTGCAGGATCTGGATACCATTTCGGACTTCATCGCAGGCGTGATCGAACGCATGCGCAGCTCGCACTGATCACATTCACACGAAGGACAGTGGTGCAACACTTTCGCCATCTCGACGCAGACACCCGTGCACGAGTGTTCTTCCGGCAGCCGGAAGACATCGAGACGAGCGACGGAAACGACGTCGTGGCAACAGCTCTCGGAGCCACGCTGTACATCCCGGCGACACGCCCCGACCTGACCGCGACGGTGAACAAACGCACCGACGAGGGCGTGCGGTCCATCGTCATCGATCTCGAAGACGCTGTCGCAGATCATGATCTGGAAGAGGCTTTGGCCAACGCCATCCGAACTCTGAACGAACTCTCGGGGTCGAGTTCGCTCGTGTTCGTCCGGGCGCGCACCCCCGAGCACATCCGGACCATCTGCGCCGGCCTCACCCAGGGCGCGGGCGGGCTCGCCGGATTCGTCGTGCCGAAGTTCACTGCGGCACGCGGAGCCGAGTTCCTCGACGAGATCGTCGCGGCGTCGCGGTTGCACGGCACCCGCCTGTTCGCGATGCCCGTCCTCGAATCGCCGGAGGTGGTACACCGCGAGACTCGAGACGCAGAACTCGTTGCCATCCGTGAGCTACTCGGGACCTACCGCGACACGGTGCTGGCCGTGCGCATCGGAGCCACCGACATGTGCGGCACCTTCGGCATCCGACGCGACCGCGACCTGACGATCTACGACGTCCGCGTCGTCGCCGACGTCATCAGCGCGATCGTCAACCACCTGGGCCGCTACGACGGGTCCGGCTACGTCATCACCGGCCCGGTATGGGAGTACTTCGCAGACCACGAACGCATGTTCCGTCCGTTGCTGCGTCAGACACCCTTCGTCGACCAGGACGCCGTCCGCTTCCGCCAGCAACTGGTCAGCAGCGACCTCGACGCGCTCCTGCGCGAGGTTGCTCTCGACCGGGCCAACGGAATCCAGGGCAAGACCGTCATTCATCCGTCGCACGTCCCCGCCGTTCACGCCTTGTCCGCGGTGACGCACGAGGAATATCACGATGCACTCGACATCCTCTCGTCCGACCAGGGTGGCGTGCAGGCGTCCGGCTACCGGAACAAGATGAACGAACTGGGCCCACACCGCAATTGGGCGAAGCAAACCGTACTGCGCGCCAAGGCGTTCGGTGTCACCAACGAAGGAATCACGTTCGTGGACCTACTGACCGCGCTGGCACAACGATGAACCAGAATCCGGCCGATGGCATCGCCCTGACCGATACCGGCTCGTCGTCGTCCTGGGCTGCCACACAGTTGGTTCGACCCGGTCTACGGCGCAACCCACGACGTGCCCACTTGCTGGTCTCGACCGTGCTCGGCAAGCACATCCCCGTCGATCCCGACGTCGTCGTCTCGGCCGGCGAGGAACTGGCAGCTCTCGTCGCCGCTGCAGTGGACGGGTCCGATGTCGATGTGCTCGGATTCGCCGAGACTGCAACGGGATTGGGGCACACCGTCGCGGCTGCCCTGGGCGCACACTGCTACCTGCATTCGACTCGGCGCACCGTTCCCGGGATGACCGTGCACGGTGAGTTCGAGGAGGGGCATTCGCACGCCACCGACCACCTGCTGATGCCGACATCGCCCGATCTTCTCGACGGCGAGCTGCCGTTGATTCTGGTGGACGACGAGATCTCGACCGGAGCGACGGCGCTGGATGCGTTGCGACAGATTCATTCCTCGGCCGGACGCAGGCACTACGTCATCGCATCCCTGGTCGACATGCGTACCGCCGAACATCTCGCTGCAGCCTCGGCGGTGGCTACCGTGCTCGGCATCCGGATCGACAACGTGAGCCTCGCTCAGGGATCGGTGGAGCTCGCCCCTGGATTGGTGGAGACGGTGCTTGCCCTCCCCGATCCAGTATTCAATCCCGTTGCTGCACAGCCTGGTTCGGTGCACCGGGTCGACGCGCAGTGGCCGGCGACACTTCCCGAAGGCGGGCGGCACGGGTTTCTGCGATCCGACGCGGCTGGTTTCGACATCGCGATCGACGCACTTGCGGCCACCGTCGATGCTGCGCTGATCGAATCGACAGCGGTGGTGGTGATCGGCCACGAGGAGCTGATGTACCTGCCTCTCCGGCTGGCGGCCGCGCTACAGAAGCGGGGACACGCAGCGCTGTTCCAGACCACCACCCGGTCGCCGGCATACGTTCTCGACCTGCCCGGGTATCCGCTGCGCCGCGGCTTCGAATTCGCTGCTCCCGAGGACGAATCGGGACTCCGCTACCTCTACAACGCATCGGCACCGGACGACGCGACGTTGATACTGGTTGCCGACGCCCCCGCAGACACGGACGCCCTGACGGCCGCGGCCGAGACTCTCGCCGCGTCGGGCGCCGATGTCGTATTCGTCGTCCTCACGGGTGCGGACCCGGTAGCGCTCGAGATCGCTCGGCGGGCGCGACCGCTTCGAGGACCCGAATTCGGTTCGTACGCACCAGAAGAAGTCACCTGGCTGCTCAAGGACCTCTCGTCGGTCTCGTTGGAAGCCGAAGTCAACGAGCGCGAGAAGGCGATTCAGGCCGGCACGGCACATTACGCCGAGTCGCTTCCGGTCGAATACCAGCCGGATCTCGCCTACCGTGAACTGTTCGAGAAGGTGTTGCAGGAGAGCGCATCACGCCTGGCCGTCGCCGTCGGTACCGTCACCGAGGTCGTCCTGGCCGAGCGCGGTCACGACATCGCCCTCGCATCACTCGCTCGCGCGGGGACACCCGTCGGAATCCTGATGCGTCGCTGGGCATTCGCTGCTCACGGCATCGAGATTCCGCACTACGCCGTCTCGATCGTGCGCGATCGAGGCATCGACGCCGTGGCGCTGCGCTACCTCGCCGACCACCACGACCCGCGCTTGGTGGTGTTCGTCGACGGCTGGACGGGCAAGGGTGCGATCGCCCGCGAACTCACCGCCGCACTCCGCGACTTTCCCGGAGCCGAGTTCGACGACGACCTCGCCGTGCTCGCCGATCCGGGCAACTGTGCACGCACCTACGGCACCCGCGACGACTTCCTCATCGCCTCGGCCTGCTTGAACTCGACTGTCTCGGGGCTGGTTTCACGGACCGTGCTCAACGACGAACTGATTCGGCCCGGTGACTTCCACGGGGCGAAGTACTACGCCGAT
This sequence comes from Rhodococcoides fascians A25f, assembly GCF_000760935.2. Classification (NCBI taxonomy): domain Bacteria; kingdom Bacillati; phylum Actinomycetota; class Actinomycetes; order Mycobacteriales; family Nocardiaceae; genus Rhodococcoides; species Rhodococcoides fascians. The sequence continues at coordinate 51,981 of NZ_CP049744.1, forward strand.
CTAGCGCCCGACGACGTCTCACGCCACCTGCTCGACACCGTCGCTGCGCGTTTCGACGACGTCCGGGACGAGGTCGATGCCTCGGTGGCAACAGTGCTCGGCTCCGACCGAACACCCAACTGGTCCGGCTGGGCATCGGTGGAGAAGGTACGTGCGGAGTACGGGATCTCGCACGTCAATTTCGTCAAACCCGGCGTCGGCGAAACCACTCGGGTGCTGTTACGTCGTGTCCCGTGGCGGATACTGGTGCGCGACGCCGATGCGCCTGAGCACGAACACATCCGGATGCTCGCTGCGGCCAGGGGAGTCCCGGTGGACGTCGTCCCCGACCTCGCCTATTCGTGCATGGGACTGATCAAGAACGTCTCCACCGAGGACGCGTCGTGAGCGCTCTGGTTGCCGTGGACCTCGACCGCACGATGATCTTCTCCGAGGGGGCACTCGGGGTTCCACTGGACGACGCTTTCCAATGCGTGGAGGTGTACGAGGGAAAACCGTTGTCGTACATGAGCGCTCGGTCCATCTCGCTGCTGCGCGAGTTGAGCGAGAGTGTTGTGGTCGTGCCGACCACGACTCGCACCATCGAGCAGTTCCACCGGATCGCACTCCCGGGAGCCCCGTGGAGGTACGCCATCACCAGCAACGGCGGCAACATTCTCGTCGGCGGCGAGCCGGACATGCACTGGCGCAACGGATTCGAGTTGGATCTGGCCGGAATCGGAGCCGAGTTGAGATCGCGGGTGTCCGATGATTGGGTACTGAAGTACCGCGAGGCCGACGGGCTGTTCTGCTATCTCGTCGTAGACACGAAGGCTGTACCGGAGGACTTCGTCGCAGAGTGGTCGCAGTGGTGCGCCGCGCGGGACTGGAACGTCTCGCAGCAGGGGCGCAAGATCTACACGATGCCCAACGCGGTGTGCAAGAGCTCCGCGGTGGCCGAGGTTCGTTCCAGGCTGATTCAGGACGGCACCCTCGACGCCGATGCCCGGGTCTTCGCCGCCGGTGACGGCGCACTCGACGCGGAGATGCTCATCGCCGCCGACGCCGCGATCCGTCCGCGGCACGGCGAACTGGAGCTGCTCGGTTTCACCCGCCCCGGGCTGACGGTCACCGATTCTTCCGGCGTCCGGGCCAGCGAGGAGATTCTCGAGTGGCTACGGAACCGAACTGCCGTGCGCCGCGTCTAACTGGTCGTCGGGGGGACAGACGTAGGGCAAGGGGTGGGTATGGCGGATCCGTATGCAGAACTCCAACAGCAGGTGCAGGCCATCATCGATCACGGGCCTGCAGCCGGCTTCGGGCCTGAGGCCGTCAATTCGCTCATCGAGAACACGTTCTCGAAGAAGAACGGTTCGTACGGATACGAGGGCGAGTACGAGCCGAACGAGGTCGTGGTCACCGAGTCGTTCGACGTGATGAAGCACGCGGAGATCGTGCAGAAGGTCAACACGCTCGCCGCGGAGTCGATATCGACGTCGTCGCAGAACTGGAACGACCTGGCCGCCGCAGCCACCGAAGGATCCGACAGTTTCCGGAACGGGATCGAAGGCGCGATGAGTTCCGGCTGGTCGGGTCCCACCTCGGCGGCCGTGCGGGGTGGGATCGGCGACTACACGTCCTCGGCCACGGCGCTGTCCACTGCCATGACGATGATCAGCAACAAACTGCTGGAGGCGCACGCAGGATTCACCCAGACCAGGGCTGCCGTACCTCCGATCGTCGACATCGGCGTCGGCGCGAGCATGCTCGAGTCGTCGTTTCCGAGCGGACTGCCGTTCGCCGATTCCATCAAGGAAATAGCGCGCCTGCACGACGAGCAAGAAGAGCAGGCACGCCAGGTCATGCGTTCGGTCTACGTGCCGGGGGTCCTGCAATCCGACGCCCAGGTTCCGGTGCTACCTGCGGCACACAACCCCGTCGCCGACGGTGGCGGTGGCGGTGGCGGTTCGACCGCAGGCTGGGGGCTCGGAGGGAGCGGCGGCGGATCCACCTCGGGTGTCGGTGCGGGGTCCGCGGGTGCAGCCGACCCGGCTGCAGCTCGGACACAACCCGGTGGTGCGGACCCTGCCGATGCCGGGCAACCAGGGATGGGATCGGGCCAGCCCGGATCCGGGCAAGCGGGATCGCTGCCGCCGGCCGACAGTGCCGGAGAGACGCGTGCCGCATCTGCTTCCGGACCCGGATCTGCCGGCGGCGCAGGTTCTGGGGGTGGCGCTGGCTCTGGGGGTGGCGCTGGCTCTGGGGGTAGCGCTGGTTCGGGGGCCGGCGCCGGTTCCGGCAGCGGCTACGGCGGCTCGGGTTACAGCGGCTCTGGTTACAGCGGCGGCTCGGGTTATGCCGGTGGATCGGGTGGCGGTTCCGGTTCGGGATACGGCGGCTCCGGTTATGGTGGCTCCGTTCTGGGCTCGCCGCTCGGCGGCACCGGGGCCACCGGCGGCGGACCGGGCGGTAGCGGATCGGGCAGCGCAGCAGCGGCCGGACGTGCAGGGGCGCACGGCACACCGGGAATGGGCGGCATGGGGGCAGGAGGCGCGAGGGGAGCCGGCGACAACGACTCCGATCATGCGACTCCCGGTTACCTGGTCGACGTCGGCAACGGTAGTGAACTGATCGGTGAGCTGCCTCTGGTCGCACCTCCGGTACTCGGCGGCTGAGCATGACGAGCTGGACCATGAACGGCATCGATTTCATGATGCTCTGCAGTCGATTCGGACGAGACCGACTGCCGTACCCCCTGGCTGTCACCGTCGACGTCGACACCGAGGACCGGTACCAACTTCTGCGGCGGGAGGCCTCGGCGAGAATCGATGCCGTACTGGACGACAACCTCGGGGCGGCTCTTCGCACCCTCGTCGATCCGGTTGTTCGCATCGAATGTCGCGGCGACACACGCGATCCCCGCAACGGAACCATCCGTGCCCACGCGGCGGTGCGCCACGATGTTGCCGCGGTGCTCACCCAACAGCCGGGACCCGACGCCACTTCGGGCGGCGCCGTCACGATCTCGTTGACCAGCCCTGCCCAGGCACCTGACCGTGTTCTCGCGTCCCTTCCAGCCAATGCGGCAGGCCGACGACCGACCATGCGACTCGAACGATCCACTGCCACAGCAACAACGGCTGGGAGGCATCTGTCCACCGCGACCCGAGGGGCCACCGCGGACGAGCAGTTCCGGACCTTCTTCCACCGCCCACGATCCGCGGCCGGTGAAGTCATCGTCGCGCGCGGTAGGACGTACGACAACCGACGCGACACCGACGCAGTCGCGTTCTTCTGGATGGACTTCGAGCGGGACGGCCGATACATCGTCTACTCCGAGGACACCATCGACATCCTGCCGGCCGATACCGCCGGCTTGGCGTCGGAGATCGGTCACCACATGGCGGTCGCGCTGCGACGGTAATGCCGGCCACCCCTTGACACCCTATCGATAAGCGATAGGTTATCGATATTCGTTGTTATCGACTATCGATATGGAGGCGGCGAGATGGCATACGGACTCGGCTCGGCACGGGCCAACAAATGGACGATGGTCTTCTACGCGGGAATCGCGGTGGTGTGGTCCGGATGGAGGCTGTGGCAGTACCACTCGTCGGACTACGTCAGCGCCACCGTCACGCCACGGGAAGGCGTGCCGACTCTCGACCTGTTCGGCGGACAGTTGCAATCAGGGAACGTCATCGAGCTCAGTGTCGCCAAAAGCGACGTCCAGCGACTCATCGGGATGATCGACTTCATGAGGTACGGCGAGATCGTAGCCGGCGGAATCGTGATCTTGGTGGGAATCTTCTTCGCGTACCGATTCTTCGACAATGTCATCAAAGAAACCCCGTTCAGCGTCGGTGCCAGCATCGATCTCGTCGTGGTTGCCGTCTGCCTGGTTCTGTACCCGGTCATCACCGGAGGCCTCCGAGTGATGAGTACCAACGCAATTCAGGCCGCACTCGAGACGACCGAGGTCACCGATACTGCACGGAGCCTGGGCTCATTCTGGCTGGCCGTGATCGTGGCACTTGTCCTGCAATTCGTCTACGCAGTCCTTCGACAAGGCTCCAAGCTCGCTCGCGATGCCGAAGGCCTGGTCTGATGGCGGAGGAGTTCGTCGACCATCTGGTCGTCTGCCATTTGGGCGAGATCCTCGACGCCCGCGGCATGACGCTCGCCGAGCTCTCGCGTCTCGCCGGAGTCAGCGTCGTGAATCTCTCGGTGCTCAAGAACGACCGGGCCAAGGCCATCCGATTCTCGACCCTCACCGCGGTGTGCCGAGTGCTCGGCTGCACACCGGGCGACCTGTTCACCCTGCGCCAGATCTGACGTCCGCTCGGCCACAGCAGTCGGACAAATCGAACAAGTACATTGGATGACGGTAACCAGCACTTCGAGAGAGAGTCCATCACATTGTCTGCTCCGGCCGGTCAACCGTTGTCCAAGGGTCAGAACGGCCCCCTCACCGTCGGTGACGTCGTCGTCTCCATCGCGTTGGCCGTGCCCGCGGACCTGTCTGCACTACTGGTCACCGACGCCGGGAAGGTTCGGACGGACGCAGACTTCGTGTTCTTCAACCAGCCCACCGGCCCCGGCGTACGCCTCGAGCCCGGCCAGGGCGGTCCGGCCCGGCTGGCAGTCTCGCTCGCCGCCGTTCCCACAGACATCGAACAGATTCGCGCGGTCATCACCCTCGACGACGCGTCGAGCAACTTCGGTCGATCCACCGCTCCCGTCGCGCGGGTCAGCGACACGGCTGGAAACGTGTTGTACGAGTACACCATCGACGGGTTGAGCTCGGAATCGATCGTGATCGCACTCGAGATATACCGTCGCCAGGGCAGCTGGAAGGTGCGAGCCGTCGGGCAGGGTTACGCGGGCGGATTCGCCGCATTGGTGACCGACCACGGTGTGTCCGTCGACGACGCCCCTGCTCCGGCACCGACGCCTCCTCCCGCTCCCGCCACTCCACCGCCTCCCGCTGCCCCGCCGGCATCTCCCGCCGCACCGGTCCGCACCGAGGCACCGGAAGTCAGCCTCACCAAGGCCAAGCCCGTCAGCCTCACCAAGGGCCAGAAGGTCACTCTCCGCAAGGACGGCGGCGTGGCCCTGACGGTCATTCGCATGGGCTTGGGCTGGGACCCGGTGACCACTCCCAAGAAGGGCGGCCTCTTCGGCGGCGGCGGCAGCGCCGCGAACATCGACCTGGACGCGTCCGCGATCATGCTCGCGGACCGCAACGTCAACGATGTCGTCTACTACGGTCAGCTCAAAGCCAAGGACGGCTCGATCGTGCACCAGGGCGACAACCTCACCGGTGAGGGCGAGGGGGACGACGAGGTGATCGTGGTCGACCTGACGCGGGTACCCAAGCACGTGACCGGCATCGTCTTCACCGTCACGTCGTACCGCGGTCAGACGTTCGAGCAGGTAGCCAACGCATTCTGCCGCCTGGTGGACAACACGACCAACACCGAGCTGGCGCGGTTCACCCTGCAGGGCGGCATGCCGTTCACCGGCTTGGTGATGGCCAAGGTGTATCGCCAGGGCAGTGAATGGAAACTACAGGCCATCGGTGACGGCATTCAGGCCAAGCACGCCGGTGAAGCCGTCAAACAGCTCGGCCGCTATATGTGACCGTGCGGGCAGTAGTCGTCCGATCTGCAGCGCCGTCGAGAACGCCACCGAGCGGGTCGACGGCGCTGCCGTTTCGAATGAGGTCTTCGGAGGGCCGGTAGATCTGTCGAATGATCAACGCGCACAACCCGATCACGGCGACATCGCGCACCACGACAGCTGCGGTGAACCACTGTTCGGGCACACCCTTGTTCTCCACGCCCAGGTAGTAGTACATCCGTGGAAACCAGACGAATGCGTCGATTGTCATCCACGCCAACAGTATTCGGCGATGCGGTAGTGCCAGTACGGCCAGTGGAACCAGCCACAGCGAATACTGCGGGCTCCACACCTTGTTGGTGAGCAGGAAGCCGGCCACCACCAGGAACACCAACTGCGCGAGCCGCGGCCGCACCGGGGCCGTAGTGCCGATGTAGGCGATCACCGCACACACGATGGCGAACAACACCAGCGTCACGGCATTGAGGATCAAGGGCTTGGCACCTGCGTACAGCGGACCGTCGAAACCGGGCCAGCCGGTGAACGAGGTGACCACGTTGTACAGCGAATCCGGATCGGCCCCGCGCTCGGAGTTGAGCCGGAAGAACTCGTACCATCCCGACGGATACAGCAGTGCGAGAGGAAGATTGACGGCGAGCCAGGCTCCGATCGCGGCGCCGGCGGTCAGGCCCCACTCGCGCATCCGTCCGGTGCGCCAGCACAGCACCAACAGCGGACCGAGGAACAACAGGGGATAGAGCTTGGTGGCACCGCCGAACCCGATCAGCACACCGGCGAGAACCGGCCGCTTCTTGGCCCATGCCAACAGACCGGTGAGCGCGAAAGCGGCTGCCAGAGCGTCGAAATTGGTGAAGCCGTGCACGATCACCAGCGGCGACGCAGCCACCAGGGCCGCGTCCCAGATTCGCCGTCCGGCGGCTATTGCCGTGGCCCATACGGTGACCAGCCAGGCGACGGCCAGCCCCAGGGCAACCACGTTGAAATACACGACGACGGGCAGGGCCTGGGGAAGGAAACTCAGCGAGTTCCACGTCTTCCCGACGACCATCGAGCCGTACTGGTACAGCCCCGCAAGCACCGGGTACTCCATGTACCGAACCTGGGTCGAGCCGTCGGCCTTGGTTTCTTCCCAGGACTTCTTGTACGGGAACGCACCTTGGTCGAGTCGCTCGGCACCGTAGAGCGGAACGGTGTCCGAGTAGCACATCGCCACGTACTGCCGGCTGCCACTCCAATCCAGTCCGAGCTCACCGCCCGGGCCCACCGGAGCCTGCTGAATGCACGCGGCTTTCGCGAACCAACCGAAGCACAGAAAAATCACCGCCAGCAGCAGGATCACCCGCAATGCGGTGAACCACCGTTGCCGTCCGATCACCGCGTGCCGTCCGACGGGACCGCCGATGACCGAGGACAGTTCCTCGGCCATCGGATCGGTCCGACTGGGCAGATCTCGGCCCGCTACGCTCGCCGAGTCGAGGCGACCGGGGCTCGCCAATGGTCGACCCTTACGGTCGGGTTCGGTCGTCACCGGTGAAGTCGCTACTGCCCGGGTGTAGCCGGTTCGGGCGCTGCCGGTGCTGGTGCCGGCTCAGCCGGTGCCAATCCGGGCAGCGGGATCGTCACGCCGGGCAGAATTTCGACCTGCCGTGGAGTGATGACGACCGGTGGGGAGATTTCCGTAGGAATCGGCAATGTCACCTGCGGCGGAGCGGACGGTGCCGCCGTGGTAGTCGGAGCGGGCGCCGAGTACTGCGGGACGCCTGCCTGACCGGCGATGGCCTCGGGCGTCGGGAACGTCTCGTTCGAGGTGCCCTCCAGCGTCCCGTCCATCGTCGCCTTCCAGATGTCCGACGGTATGCCCGATCCGTAGATCGGACCGCCGTAACTGTTCTCGAGCGGCAGACCCTGTTCGGTACCGACCCACACCGCCGTCGACAGCGACGGGGTGTAGCCGACCATCCACGCGTCCTTGTTCTGACCGGTGTCGCCGAGCTGAGCGGTACCGGTCTTGGCTGCCGACTGACGACCGCCGGCGAGGTTGTGGCCGTTGGAGTATCCGGCGATCGGACGCATCGCCGAGGTCACGTTGTCCGCGACCGCCGCCGAGACCACCTGCTGGCCCGCCTCGGGTGCACGATCGAGCAACACCGTGCCATCGGCCGTGACGACCTTCTGTACGAAGTGCGGGGTGTGGTACACCCCGGACGCCGCGAGTGTCGCATAGGCAGAGGCCATATCGAGGACCCGAGATTGGTACTGACCGAGCACGATTCCGTAGTTCGGGCCCGCGTTGTCGGGCTCGGTCAACGTGGGGCCGACGCCCTCGATCTCCTGCGGGATACCGAGCTTGTGAGCCATGTCCGCGATGGCCTGCGGGCCGTTGTCCATGCCCAGCATCATGCGGTAGAAGCTCGTGTTGAGCGACCGCTTGAGGGCCTCGGCGATGGTGCAGGTTCCGCAGGATTCGCCCTCGACGTTGCTGATCTGGATGCCGTTGACGTCGAGCGAGGAGCTGTCGTACATCTTCGACAGCGGAATGCCCTGGTCCAGGGCAGCGGCCAGGCCGAACACCTTGAACGAGGAGCCGGTCTGCAGGCCCGATTGCGCGAAGTCGAATCCGCGCCCGTCCGCGCCGCCGTAGTACGAACGGACCGCGCCACTGCGTGGATCGATCGACACCGACGCCGTCCGCAGTTCCGACGGTTCGCCTTCGAGGTTCTTGTCCACGGCCTCGACCGCAGCGGCCTGCGCCTTCGCATCGATCGTCGTGGTGATCTGCAGACCCTCGGTGTTGAGGTCCTGCTCACTGACCCCGGCAGCGGACAACTCGCGCAGCACCTGGGCCTTGATCAGTCCGTTGGGACCCGCGTCGTCCGCATCGCCGGAGTCCACCTGGGAGCTGGGGATCCACGGCGGATACTGCATCGCGGCTCGCTGGGTCGCGTCGAGCTGGCCCTGCGACACCATGCCGTCGAGCACGTAGTTCCAACGCGCCTGAGCACCCGTGGGGTTGAACTCGGGATCCAGACCCGAGGGCTGCTGAATCGTCGCCGCCAGCACGGCACCTTCTTCGACCGAGAGCTGATCGACGGACTTACCGAAATACGCCGTCGACGCGGCTGCGATGCCGTACGCGCCACGACCGAAGTAGATGGTGTTCAGATAGGCCGCGAGAATGTCGTCCTTGGACCACTGCCGCGCCATCTTGGAAGAGATGACCAGCTCGCGCATCTTGCGCGTCAGCGTCCGATCGTTACCGACCAAGGCGTTCTTCACGTACTGCTGGGTGATCGTGGAACCGCCGCCTGCGCTGTCGCGTCCGAGCACGTTGTCCCGCAGAGCTCGGCCGAATCCGGTCACCGAGAATCCGGGGTTGGAGTAGAAATCGCGGTCCTCGGCCGAGAGCACGGCATTGCGTACGTGCTCCGGGATCTGGTCGATCGTCACATCGGTCCGGTTGCCCTCGGGGGGCACCACCTTGCCGATCACGCTCGTGCCGTCGGACGCAAAGACAGTGGCGACCTGGTTGGTTCTGAGGTCACCCGGACGCGGGACGTCGACCAGCGTGTACGCCACCATGAACGCCAGAATCGGCACGATCAGACCCAAGGCGATCAACGCGTACATCGTGCGCCGAACAACCCGCCACTTGGACTTCTTCTTCGTTTTCGCGGCGGGACCTCTTTCGGGCGGCTCGGGCGGTTCGCTGCCCGAGGAGCTGACTGATGGATCGTTCGGTTCGTGTGGCGGCGGGACGGATCCCGATCGGGTCACTCCGGCCGCAGCGGCTGCCGGCCCTACTGCGGAGCGCGCAGCGGGCGTGACCGGCGGCTCCCCATAGCGGCGCTCACCGGGGGGCCGACCCTGAGGCGGTAAAGGACGCTGACCGGACGCTGGTCCCGGACGCTGACCGGGCGGAGGCATCGGAGGCCGGCCCTGAGGCGGCATCGGACGCTGACCGGGCGGAGGACCGGGACGCTGCCCGGGCGGAGGCATGGGTGGCCGGCCCTGAGGCGGCATCGGACGCTGACCGGGCGGAGGTCCAGGACGCTGTCCCGGGGGAGGTCCCGGTCGCTGACCGGGGGGAGGCATCGGTGGCCGACCCTGAGGCGGCATCGGACGCTGGCCGGGCGCAGGCATCGGACGCTGACCGGGCGGCGGTGTTGGGCGACGCCCGGGCGGATCGGAATGCCTGCTGCCGCGCGGGGGTCCCGGCACGTCGGGACGCCGTCCGGAGTCGCTGCGGCCAGGTTCGTTGTTACCGGGGTTGTTGTCGTAGGGGGAACTCACGTACAGATCTCCAGTAATTTCGGCGGCCGCGTCGACTTCTCGCGAAAAGGCATCAGCCGAGCGATTGTGTCACTCACTCGCGGTACGACGGTTCGGTTGGCGGGAACCCGATCGCGGGCGACGGGGTTGCTTGGGTGCGGGGACGGCCCCGAGGACATAGGACTGGACGAGGTGGTTCCAGCTGCAGGAGCGGCACACCTCGACCACGTGGACCGAGAATTCCTCCTGGGTCGCAGCGAGCCGGACGAGTTCGTCGGCCGTTCTCGCCGACCCGGACAGCGCACCGAGCTTCTCACCGAAAACCCAGGACACCAAGGTGAGCTGCTCTTTGCGGCAGATGGGGCACACCACATCACTACCGCGTCCGTGGAACTTGGCAGCGCGGAGCAGGTACGGATCCGCGTCGCAGACCGCCGCGACACCCGTCCTACCGGAGTAGACCTCGGCCAGCAGCGACCGACGCTGAAGGGCGTAGTCCACCACCTGTCGCTGAAGTCGCACGAGGACCAGAGTACGTGCGCCCCCTCCGATGGGGACCTGCGAACCCCCGCCTCGGCGACGAGCGGCTCCCCTTTCGGGCCCGAGAAACTATGCTCCACCTGTGCCGACGCGACTGCCGCCCACCACAAGGGCGCGTGATGTGGATCGCTCCAATACCTGCGCCACATTGGACGAGGCGCTCGCCGACGGCCAGCTGTCCGATTTCGAGCACGCGGCAAGAATCGACTTGGCCAAAGAAGCCGCGACCATCGCCGATCTGCACACCCTCATCGAGGACCTGCAGAACGACACCGACCTGCAGCCGATGGCCGATCCCATCGAGCTCAGGCATCCGATCGCGACGGCCAAGGGCTCCCGACTGGGCTTCATGACCGTCGCGGTGCCCGTGGTTGCAGCGATGGTGGCGCTCACCTTCGGTATTCGCGCTTGCTCGAGCACAGATGACCCGGCCTCGAGTCTCGGGACGGCGGGGTACAAGAATCCTGCAGTCGTCGCAGCCATCGTCGATGCCCTGCAACAGAAGATCGGCACGTCTGTTGTCGACCGGCTCGGTTTGTACGACAAGTACGCCGTCATTTCGGCACCCGCACCCGGGCTGCCACAGAAGCAAGTCAGTTACACCTACCGCGACGGCGTCATCGACGACTACGACGACAATTTCTCGAGCACGCGCGACTTCGACGAACCTCAGATCGACCTGGCGACGATCGATCTGACCACAACCGCGGGGATCATCGCCGGTGCCTCCGAGAGCCTGAACATGTCACGCATCGACAGCTACAGCGTGAGCTTCTACGGCAGCGACAACGGGCCCGAGATCTACGTCTCGGCCGAGAACACCGACCAGGAAAGCGGCAACCTCGCATTCGATCCCGCGGGCAACTTCCTGCGTGTAACTCCGTTTTCGTTCGGCTGATCATTCCCGAAAGGAAGCCCGCAACATGGACCGACGACCCGACTTTCGCGCTCGCGAAATAGACCGCGCGCTGACCGTCACCGTGCTGGATACCGCCTACGCCGACGGCCAACTCACGTTCGACGAGCACCGCCTGCGCAGCGAACGGGCGCGGGTAGCCGTCACCCTGCGCGACCTACGACGCCTGGTCTCCGACCTGCAAATCGACATCGACCTTCCCGAACCGGCTCCGCGAACCGTCGAACCGAAAAACCGGCTACTCCTGGCACTCGGCTCGGTCGTCGTCGTCGCCGTCGCACTGGTGGTGTTCCTGACGACCAGGAACGGCGAAGAACCGGTACCGGCTGTGGCCGGCGTCGCGTCCACGACAACGAGCAGAGTCGTCCCTACCGTGACGATGGACCTGCCGGTGGACGTCACGCCGATCGTTGCCCGTCCCTTCGTCTTCGACACCACGGCGGGACTCGACGATTTCAGAGAACGATACGTACAGCGTTTCGGTAGCTCACAGGTTCTCGAGGTGTTCATCCAGCTGAACAACAACCGTGCCGATGTCTATCGCCCGACGGCGGAGGGCCGGCGCGAGCGAGTGTTCGTCGCCGGAGGTTTCGAGGTGGGTCTCGATACCGAGGCTCCCGATACCGACGACGCGACCTTCGATTGGGCCACAATCGATTCTGCGATTCTGGCGGGTCTCGTTGCGGGAACACCCGAAGCCGTGGGAATACCGAACTCCGTCGTCGAGTACATCATGATCACCGAAACCCGCGGCAACCAACGCATCTCGATCAGCACCAGCAACGAAGACGCCCAAGGCGGACGCGTCGAGGCGGACTTCGCGGGCAACATCGTCTCGGTCAGCCGATAGGACGTCGCAGGTCCTGGCCTTCGACTGGAAACCACCGTCGCTTCCGCCCGAGACTTCCCGACGATGTAGGTGCCCTCTAAATCGATTCCCTGCCCGTCACCCCTGGGCGTTCAGTGAACGGCATGAACACGTTCCGAACGTTCCACCACCTGACCGCCGACCCACCCGCCGCGCTCGTCTACGCACGGATCGCGGACCTGCACGACGCGGCGCGGGCCCAGCAGATCGACCCGATCGCGCGTCGTCCGCGGCTCCTGACCCGCCTGGTCGACGCCGTACTTCGGTCGAGGCCCGACCACCGCCCACTCTTGCGGCATCGCGCGACGTCGGTCTAGCGTCGCAGCACGATGATCACCTATCGGCTCGGCGTCGACGATCTGGCTCGCGTGCGGCTGGCGTACTCGGCGATGACCGAAACGGCATTGAGTTTGTGGGCCCTGGTGCTGGGGCCGCAGGGCAGGTTTCATCTGACGCAGTGGCATGAGCAAGCCCGGAATGCCGAAGCGCACTACGACGCCGAGCTGGTGCGCGCACTCGTATCCCCTTCCGGAGCACGGATTCCCGACTTCATCACACCGCTGCCCACCGACAAACGACTCGGTCTAGAGGAGGAGTGCGAGCTGATCGCGACGTCCGATCCGACCGTCGTCGCACACGACCTCATGACTGTGTTCGAGGGTCGTCCGCCGCCGGCGGCGCTGGCCGGAGTCTTCGATGACCCGCAGGGCGCAGCGCAGGTGGTGGCCGACGCCCTCTACGACTACCACCGCGCAGTAATCGCTCCATACTGGTCGGCGATCAACCGAGTCCTGGAGTCGGACATCATCTTTCGCGGCAGAGAGTTCGCACAGCGAGGTGCGACGGGACTGTTCGACGGGCTCGGTAGCTCCATTCGGTGGCTGGACAACGGACTGTTGGAAGTGCACTTGACGACGTCGTCCGTCGGCGACGGGTCACCTGACGACCGAGGACTGGTGCTCACCCCGTCCGTTTTCACCAAGAACGTGACGGCAATCTGGAACCAGGCGTCACCCGGCCACTCGTGGCTGTCGTATCCGGCGCGCGGACAGGGAACGATGATCGGGGAGTACACCCCACTCGACCGAGGTCCTGCACTCGCGGCGTTGGTCGGAAGCGCGAAGGCCGAGCTGCTGCTCGCGCTCGCCGAGCCCGCTTCCACCTCGCAGCTCGCGCACCGGTTCTCCGTTACGCCGAGCGCCGTGTCACAGAACCTTCGGGTGTTGCGCGACAACGGACTGATCGAGGGCTCTCGACACGGCCGGTCGGTGTTGTACCGGCTCACGCCGCTCGGAACACAGATGGCGGCACAGCATCGAGGAGATCGGTAACCGACCTGACCGCTCCATCGCTCGATTCGAGCTCACGGCAGCGTCTCGGCACGACAAACCGGACACCGGCTTGTCATTCAATGTATCGGCGCGATACATTCTTCGATAGTGCAGTCAATCGCATCGCCATGTTGTGTCGTCGGAGTCGAGAAGGGGGAGTTGCATGCTCGAGCTCGCAATCCTCGGTTTGCTTCTCGAATCCCCCATGCACGGCTACGAGCTCCGCAAGCGGCTCACTGGCCTACTCGGAGCTTTTCGAGCATTTTCGTACGGATCGCTGTACCCGGCACTCCGTCGACTTCAAACCGACGGTCTCATCGCCGAGGACGCCGGTCCCGAATTGCTCGTGAAACGACGAGCAAAACGGGTGTACGTGCTCACCCCACTCGGCAGGGAACGATTTGCCGAACTGGTGGCCGACACCGGACCGCAGAACTACACCGACGACGGATTCGGCGTACATCTGGCCTTCTTCAGCCGGACCCCGGCTGAAGCTCGGGTCCGCATTCTCGAAGGCAGACGTCGCCAGGTCGAGGAGCGCCGAGAAGGCCTCCGCGACGCAGTGGCCAAGGCGAACGGGACTCTCGACCGCTACACCCGGCAGCTACACCAGCTCGGTCTCGAATCGAGCGAACGCGAGGTGCGCTGGCTCAACGAAGTCATCGCGGCCGAGCAGGCCGGCCCCAACCCAGCACCGTCCCACACAGCACCGAACCGGACAGTCAAGACAGAAGGAGAACCCGACCATGGGTGAGAACAACAACGCAATCCGCGTGGCCATTGTGGGTGTGGGCAACTGCGCCTCATCCCTGGTCCAGGGTGTCGAGTACTACAAGGACGCAGACGAGAACGCCACCGTTCCCGGCCTGATGCACGTGATGTTCGGCAAGTACCACGTCCGCGACGTCGAGTTCGTCGCCGCGTTCGACGTGGACGCCAAGAAGGTCGGCTTCGACCTCTCCGAGGCCATCTTCGCCAGCGAGAACAACACCATCAAGATCGCCGACGTGCCCCCGAGCACCGTCAGCGTCCAGCGCGGACCGACCCTCGACGGCATCGGCAAGTACTACTCCGAGACCATCGAGATCTCCGACGCCGAGCCCGTCGACGTTGCACAGGCCCTTCGTGACGCCAAGGTGGACGTGCTCGTGTCCTACCTCCCCGTCGGATCCGAAGAAGCCGACAAGTTCTACGCACAGGCATCCATCGACGCAGGCGTCGCCTTCGTCAACGCACTGCCCGTCTTCATCGCCAGCGATCCCGTCTGGGCCAAGAAGTTCGAGGACGCAGGCGTCCCCATCGTCGGCGACGACATCAAGAGCCAGGTCGGTGCCACCATCACCCACCGCGTCATGGCGAAGCTGTTCGAGGACCGCGGCGTGCAGCTCGACCGCACCATGCAGCTCAACGTCGGCGGCAACATGGACTTCCTCAACATGCTCGAGCGCACCCGCCTCGAGTCGAAGAAGATCTCCAAGACCCAGGCCGTGACGTCGAACCTCCAGAAGGAGTTCAACGCCAAGGACGTCCACATCGGACCGTCGGACCACGTCGGCTGGCTCGACGACCGCAAGTGGGCCTACGTCCGCCTCGAAGGCCGCGCCTTCGGTGACGTTCCCCTCAACCTCGAGTACAAGCTCGAAGTCTGGGACTCGCCCAACTCCGCCGGCGTCATCATCGATGCTGTCCGCGCCGCCAAGATCGCCAAGGACCGCGGCATCGGTGGACCGGTCATCCCGGCTTCCGCATACCTGATGAAGAGCCCGCCGAAGCAGCTGGCCGACGACGTCGCCCGCGAGCAGCTCGAAGCGTTCATCATCGACGCATAAGCGCCTGCGGCAGTGGTGTGACCGAGTGCCCCCAGCGGCACTCGTCCGCACCA
This sequence comes from Rhodococcoides fascians A25f, assembly GCF_000760935.2. Lineage (NCBI taxonomy): Bacteria > Bacillati > Actinomycetota > Actinomycetes > Mycobacteriales > Nocardiaceae > Rhodococcoides > Rhodococcoides fascians. The sequence continues at coordinate 67,409 of NZ_CP049744.1, forward strand.
CTACGCAAAACGCCCGCCGGTCCACCAGATGTGACATTGACCCCCGAAAGGGCCACCAAATGTCACATCGAGTGCCGGCGGGCGTTCGCTTATCCCGCGGCGATGATGTCGCGCGGATCGAATGTCACCTTGATTTCCATGATTTTTCCGTTCTCGATTCGCTGCCAATTCGCGGTCGAGGCCGGCGGTGCGATCGACGTGTGCAGGTCGAACCACGTCAGTACGTTCGGGCCATCCACGAAGACGTGCGCGATATCGATATCGGTCACGATCTGCGACATTCCCTTCAATCCGGCCACACATTCGGCACCGCTGGCCGCTGTGCCGAGTGGCCCGCGAAACGTTGCGTTCTCGTGCAGGATCGTCGCCAGGGTGTCGAAATCTTTGCCCTTCCAGGCCTCGAAGTAGGTCGCAGCAATTTCTTCGGGTGTCGGTGTCATGACTTCGAGTCTCGAACGAGCAGAGTCAGAAGTCCAACAGTTGGTTCCGATAAAGCCTAGAAGTTCTACTCATAGCCGCAGCTAGACAACACGCGCTATCGTTCTCGAGTGGCCATCGATCCCACCTCCCAACATCCGGTCCTCGAACGCGTCCGGACACTGGCGTTCGCCTACCCCGACGTGACCGAGAAAATTTCCCACGGCAGGCCGACGTTCCGTACATCCACGGTGTTCGCCTACTTCGGCGGTGGCGTCAAAGGTGGTGACCAGTTCGATCTGTCGATTCTGGTCAAATGCGAGAGCGCCGAGGAGCAGCGGGCCTGCGAGCTCGAACCGCGCTACTTCCATCCCGCCTACCTCGGTCCATCACGATGGGTGGGCTTCGACCTGTCCGATGCCGACGACGACGTCTGGGCCGAAGCCGCCGAACTGATCGACTGCAGCTACCGCGTCACTGCACCGAAGCGCACTGTGGCGAGGCTCGACGTCGGCGAGGGTCCGAATCTTGGAGTCCAGCAATGGAACTGAGACAACTCGAATACTTCGTGGCCGTCGCAGAGGAAGCGAACTTCACCCGAGCCGCGGCCCGCGTGCATATCAGTCAGTCGGGGGTCAGCGCTCAGATCCGTTCGCTCGAAAGAGAACTCGGCGCCGAGTTGATCGACAGATCCGGCGGCACAGCCACGTTGACGACGGCCGGCAAGGCTGCATTGACGCAGGCTCGCGCCACATTGGCCGCAGCCGGATCCGTCAAACAGTCCGTCGACGACGTGACCGGGCTACTGCGCGGCTCACTGAGCATCGGTATGGTCACCGCCTGCACCGTTCCACAACTGTTCGACGCCTTGGCGCGCTTCCACGCGGCTCATCCCGGCGTCGAACTTGCACTACGCGAGGACAATTCGGATCGCCTGGTGGCCGCTGTTCGCGCGGGAGATATTGATCTCGCGCTGGTAGGTGTCGCCGCCCGCAGCCCCGACGGGCTCGAATCGATGGTCGTGATCGACGAGCGGATCGTCGCAGCCGTTCCGGCGGAGCATCCACTGGCGGCGCAGCAGGAAGCGACACTCGCCGAGGTGTGCGAGTACCCGGTCGTCGCCTTACCATCGGGTACCGGCATTCGTGCGGTGTTCGACAGGGACTGCTATGGAGTAGGTCTGACTCCGTCGATCACATTGCAGGCCAGTGCACCTGACGCGGTGGCCGACCTCGCAGCCCGCGGTCTGGGGGTGGGGATCCTCAGCCGATCGATGGCGGAGTTCTACGGCGACAAGCTCGTCGCAGTCGAGCTGACCGACTCACACACCGCCGCCATGTTGGCCCTGGTGTGGCGCAGTGCGATGAGTCCTGCACTGACCGAACTGGTGTCCGTGGCGACGGCGAGTTTCAGCGAATCCTCTTGACGACGAACCACAGTGCAACAAGCAGACCGAGCAACGTCACGGACGGTAGTACGCCGGGATTTCCTCCGATGATCCCGGCTACGGCGAAACCGAGAGCTACCAGCGCGAAGAACCCGAGGATCCCCGCGAGCAGCTGAAGGTGGTCCTGCGCCGTCACGACTTGACGCCGCCCGCCGTCAGTCCGGAGATGATGCGGCGCTGGAACAGCAGCACCATGATCACCAATGGAATCGCAACGATGGTGCCCGCGGCCATGATCGCGGCGTACGGCACCACCAGCGGATCGTTGCCGGTGAACCGCGCGATGGCCACGGTCACCGGTTCGGTCTTGTCACTCGAGAGCTGACTGGCCAGCAGGTACTCGTTCACTGCTGCGATGAACGCGAGGATCGCGGTGGTGAACAAGGCAGGTGCGGCAAGTGGGAGCATCACCAGGCGGAATGCCTGGAAACGTCCGGCACCGTCGATCCGCGCGGCTTCTTCGAGTTCCCAGGGCAATTCGGCGAAGAACGCCGCCAGCGTATAGATCGTCAACGGCAGGACGAACGAGATGTTGGGGATCACCATCGCCTGGTAACTGCCGATCCACCCGATGTTGGTGAAGAACTGGAACAGCGGGGTCACCAACGCGACGACGGGGAACATCGACGCCCCCAGGATGATGCCCGTCACCACGTACTTGAAGCGAAAGTCGATGCGGGAGAGCGCGTATGCCGTGAAGATGCCGATGACCAACGCGATCAGCGTGGTCGCGCCGCCCACGATCAGACTGTTGCCCACCGCACGCAGGAAATTGTTGCCGTTCGCCGTCGACAACGCGTTCTCGAAATTTTCCCACGTGACATGGGTCGGCCAGGGCGTCGTGTCGAAGGTGTAGCGCGGGTCGCGGAATGCGGTGACGACCATCCAATAGAACGGTGCCAGTCCCCAGACGAGAATGACGACGACACCGAGATAGATGCGAGCCTGCTTCATCGGCCGGGCCCCTTACGCTGATTGTCCTGAGTGGCAACGGCATTGGCACCGAGGAACTTCACCAGGATGAACGCCACGACGAATATGAAAATGAACGAGATGGTCGACAACGACGCCGCGCTGTTGAATCCCTGCCGAATCTGGTCCACCACCAGAATCGAGATGGTTCGTGTCGCGGGATTGCCCTCGGTGAGGATGGCCGGCAAGTCGTACATACGCAGTGCGTCCATCGTGCGGAACAGAATTGCCACCATCAACGCGGGCTTGACCAATGGCAGCGTGATCTTGGTGAAACGCTGCCACGCCGATGCCCCGTCGACGCGAGCAGCCTCGTAGACGTCGGCGGGAATCATCTGCAACCCGGCCAGAATCAGCAGCGCCATGAACGGTGTCGTCTTCCACACGTCGGCGATGATGACCGCAAAACGAGCGGGCCATGCGTCGCCGGTCCACAGAATGTTCGTTCCCAGAATGCGATTGGCGATGCCGTCGTACGCGAAGATGAAGTACCAGAGCTTGGCCGTGACCGCCGTCGGGATAGCCCAGGGGATCAGGATTGCCGCGCGCAGCAAAGCGCGTCCGGCGAAGGTCTTGCCCATGATGACGGCCATCCCGAAGCCGATCACCACCTCGATGGACACGGTCACCACCGTGAAGAACGCTGTGTTTCCGACCGCACCCCAGAACTGAGAACCGAGAGTTCCCGGCGGGCAGGGCACCAACGTGCCCGACGCCGAGGTGCACTGCTGCAGAATCCAGTGCGTGTAGTTGTCGAAGCCGGCAGAACCACCGGTGACGAACATGCCGGTGGCGGGATCGAGACCGGGATCCTTGGAGAAGGACATCACCAGAGCTCGGATCACCGGGTAGACGATGACGATCGCGAGGATCACCATCGTCGGTGCGATCAACAGCCAAGCCCGACCCTGCGTCAGGCCGAACCGCTTGTTCTTGGACCGCACATGCCGACCGCGGCCGGGGGACGAGCCCCCGGCCGCGGTGGTTGCGGCGGCCCCACTGGTCACACCAGCAGGTACAGCCATTGGTTCTCCCGAAATCAGTTGGCGCCGGCGGTTTCGATACCGGCCTGCATGTCCGTGATCGCCTGGTCCACGCTCTTCTCACCCTTGATGGCAGCAGAAACGTTGTCCTGCACGGCCTTCGAGACGGCCGGGTAGAACGGGGTGACGGGACGCGGAACGGCGTTCTCGATGGAGGCCTTCAACGCGGGAAGGTACGGCATCGCGGCGATCAGCGCGGGATCGTCGTACAGCGACGAGAGCACGGGCGGCAAAGCACCCTCGGCGATGATGCGCTGCGCCTTCTCGCCCTGCATGAATCGCAGGAAGTCGGCCGCAGTGGCCTTGTTCTCGGAGTACGCGCTGATCGCGGCGTTGTATCCGCCGAGCGTCGAGGTGCCCACTCCGGTGACTCCGGGAAGCGGTGCGACCGCGTACTTGCCGACCACAGCCGAACCTTCTTCTGCGGCGGTGCCGTAGACGTACGGCCAGTTGCGCAGGAACAGTGTCTTTCCGTCCTGGAACGCCTGCTGGCTGTCGGACTCCTTGAAGGTGGTGTCCTGGGCCGGGATGACGCCGGTCTCGAACGCGGTGACCAGGGTCTGCAGTCCGGCCTTGGCTTCCGGGCTGTTGACGGTGGGGGTCTTGCCGTCTTCGGCCACGATCGATCCGCCGTGCGCGTTGATGATCTCCGACGCATTGGCCGTCAGACCCTCGTAGGGGGCGAATTGCCCGGCGTAGCAATCGATGTTGTTGTCGCGGGCGACCTGGCAGTCCTCGGTGAGCTCGGCCCAGGTGGTGGGTGCCTCGGGGAGCAGATCACTGCGGTAGTAGAGCAGTCCGCCGTTGGTGTTCTTCGGTGCGGCGTACTGCTTGCCGTTGTAGGTGGCACTCGCGACGGTCGCGGGCAGAACGCCTGCGTTGTCGAGTGCGAATTCGCCCTCGAGCGGCACGAGCCAGCCCTTGGCCGCGAACTCTGCGGTCCAGACGACGTCGAGTGCCATGACGTCGTAGTCGCTCTGCTGTGCCTGGAGCTGCTGAACGAAGTCGTCGTGAGCCTGGTCGGCGTCGGCGGACTGTTCCTTGAAGGTGACCTGCTCTTCGGGGTGGCTGGAGTTCCACTCCGAGACGATCTGCTGGACGACACCGGTCTCGGTGGTGTCCTGGCCCTCTACATAGGTGATAGGTCCACGGCCGTCGGCGTTTTCGGATGCAGCACCCGAATCGCCGCTCGAACCGCTGTCGCTCGAACATCCGGTGAGCGTCAGCAGCGTGGCTGCCGTTGCAACCACCGCCACCTTCGTGATCAAAGACGCCATGTGTTCTCTCCACTTACTTCTACGCGGTGGTATGCGCCCGGAGATCGGCATGCAGAATCGTGCAGTGATGCTCCCCCGACACATATGTCGATGGGTACTGTGGCACACAACTCACCTCGTGGTGGTCATTATCGCGTTCCTGAATCGGTCAACCCGGACGTGTCGGAGCTGCCCGGTACCCTTTCGCTCATGAGTTCGGACAAGATGCTGACGCGAATCGGCGGATTGCTGCGCCAGGCGGAGTCCACCGACAACCCCCACGAGGCCGAGGCCTTCATGGAGGCTGCTCAGCGTTTGGCCACGTCGGCATCGGTGGATCTCGCGGTGGCGCGTTCGCACAGCGCATCGCGCGAACGGCAGGCGACGCCTACGCAGAAGGTCATCCCTATCGGTGAACCCGGCAAGCGTGGGCTCAAGACCTACGTTCAATTGTTCGTCGCCATCGCCCATGCCAACGACGTCCAGTGCGATGTGTCCCGATCGTCGACGCAGGTGTTCGCCTACGGCTTCGACTCCGACATCGAGACCACCGAGGCCCTGTACTCCTCGCTGCTGATCCAGATGGTCCGAGCGTCGGACGCGTACATCAAATCCGGTGCCTACAAATCCGAGACGGCCATCCGTACCGTCACCGAGATCAAGAATCGCCGACGCTACACCCGTCGCGAGGAAGTGCCCGTCGCTGCCGTGACGGCACGACTGAACTTTCAGACCGCGTTCGCAGCCCGCATCGGTCATCGACTGGGCGAAGTGAAGAAAGACACCGAGGCAAAAGCGATCGCTCAGGAACAGCAGGGTGCCGGTACCGCATTGGTGTTGCGCAACAAGGAGGTCGAGCTACGCGACTACTATCGGCAGACGTCGACTGCGCGAGGACACTGGCGGGGTCAGAGCGCGAACGCCGGGTACTCCGAGGGTGCCCGCAAGGCCGGAGATCGAGCGGGACGAAACGCGAAGATCGGTGCGCACGCCGAACTCGACGGCGCAAGCCGACAGCTGGGTCGCTGATCAAGGCGCGTTCGACGTCGCCGTGAACACCGGCCATCCGATTTTCGTGCGCCACAACGTCGAGTTACCGGTATCACGCGGACCGACGACGTAGACCTCGCGTACCGGTCCCGCGATGGCGAGGCCATTGGTCTCGACGTACACCCCGAGCGCGCCGTACGTGACGTCGATGTCGTCGTGAGGTCCGTGGTGGACCGTCACGGCAAGTTCATTGGGCTGCAACGTCATCGGACGAATTCGGCCGACGGACGGTGCCATCGAAGCGGGGACGTACACGGTCATCACCCCGCGACCTTCGGTGAACAGCTCGTTGTCGTACAGCCCACCCGGTGGTCCGGTGACGTCGGAGACGACTGCGTCGATCTCGGCCATCGCGTCGGAGTACCACACCAGCGCCTCGGACGCGTCGACCATCTCGGAAACTGCTGCGACCGAACACTGTTCGGTGAGTATGCGCTGGACCTCGATAGTCGGCGGGGTCGGATCCAATAACCGGCGAAGTGCCGTCACCGCTGATCGGGTGTCGTCCAACTGCCTCTCGAGCCGAGTGAGGTGCTCGGTGATCAACCGGGCCCGGGCGTCGGGATCCGGTGTGGTGACGATCGCCCGCACCTCCCTCTCCGGCATCTGCATGCTGCGGAACCGTCTGATGATCTGCGCCGTTGCGACCTGTTCGGTGTCGTAGTACCGGTAGCCCGAATAGTCGTCGACGGTCGCAGGCTCGAGCAGACCCGACTCGTGATAGCGCCGCAGCGTCTTGACCGACAGGTGCGTGATCCGAGAGAACTCGCCGATCGTCAGCAATCCGTTCATGCCGACATTCTCACCCCTCCCGGTGGGGGAGAGTGGACTCTCCCTGTCTGGGAGTGGTGCTGGGTTCGTGACCGAATCACAGATCATCGGCCGCTACTTCGAGCTCGCGACATCGACGGACTCGGGTGTGGCCGGTCGTTCGGCGAACGCGCGCGCGTTCGCCAGGTGCGCGCAGATTCGCATCGAATCGGAAGCGAACTCGCTCGCGTATGACCAACGCGCGCGCGTTTGCGGGAATGGGGAAGCGGGCGATCGGGGCTGCGGATATGGGGAAGCGGGCGATCGGGGCTGCGGGTCAGTCCAGACGCTTCAGCACCACGCGAAGGCCGACGACGCTGGCGATGGGGAACAGCGCCGCGACCAACCATGGGATGGCTGCACCCCAACCGGTGTCGGGGGAGGCGTCGATCACCGCGCCGAGGGCAATCGATCCGATCAGTACTCCGATGCCACCGAGTGAGGCCATGAAGCCGTAGTACGAGCCCAGTCGACGTTCGGCGGCCATGCGCGGCACCAGGTCCCGCGCCTGGGGCATGGCGATCATCTGGCCCAGAGCGAGAAGCAGCACGAACAGTGCCGCCGGGACCAGACCGACCCATCCGTGCAGTTCGAGCGGCGCGGCAACAGCTACGAGAACGAAAGACGCTGCCATGACGGCGAATCCGATCGGCAGCGTGAGACGCGGTGCCGTACCCGCGACGCGTCGGGTGATCGGCATCTGCGCCGACACCACGAGTACCGCCGAGATCGCGAAGAACCACCCCAGTACCGTCTGCGATCCCCACGCCCGCTCCACCTCGAGTGGCAGCAGTAGATACAGCTGGTTGTAGGCAACCAGTTGCGCACTCATGGCCACCGCGAACAGCACAAAAGTTCTGTTGCGCACCACATCGGTCCATCCCGAGAGCCACGGATCGTCGCGGTGTTCGCCGGGCTCACGCGGCAACCATCTGATGTGTGCGGCAATGACGAGGACAAAAATGCCTGCGGCGACGAGGCATGCGACCCGAAAGTCGACCAACAGCAACAGTGATCCGACGAGCGGGCCGGTGAACGAGCCGATCTGGCTGCACACCGACATGAGCGCGAACGTCTCCACCCGAGTAACGGAGCCACTGCGCTCACTCTTGCCCGCCTCGATTGCGACCGCGGATTCGACTGCGGGAGAGAACAGTGCGGCAGCAAATCCGATCGATACCGTGGCGATCAGCACCGCCGGCAGCGAATCGGCGAACGCCAGGCCCACGAAGCCCGCCACCCGCAACACACAGCCGACGAGCACGACCGGCTTGATGCCCCACCGATCGGCGAGGGTGCCACCGACGAAGAACAGTCCTTGCTGCGAGAAGGTTCTGATTCCGAGCACAACTCCGACGAGCGCCGCCCCGAGTCCCAGATCGGAAGTCAGATGCACCGAGAGATACGGCAACACCATGAAAAAGCCGATGTTGAAGGTCATCTGGGTGAGTACGAGAAGTCGGACGGTGGGGGTGGCCCGCCGCAGATCGACGAGAAACGACCACCGCCATCGCGTCGGCGACTTGTCGGTCCTCGTGCTCATGTATTGCGCCCTCCTGCATCGACTTTCTCGACGACGCTACCGGTCGACCTCACTCGACCCGACGTGGCCGCCGCGAGAGATACAGCGAGAACGGCGAGGGTGATCAACGACGCCAGCGGAGCTGCCGCCACCCACGGTGCTCGCTCGACCGCTGCGACTCCGTCGGACAGGATCAACCCCCAGTCCGCCGTCGGCGGTTGCGGTCCCAGACCGAGAAATCCGAGTGCGGCCAGGGCCAGGGCGACTCCGGGCAGACGAATCATGGCGTGCCGCAGCACTACCGGAACCACAGTGGGGACGACGGACCCGAACAGGATTCTTGCGTTGCCTGCCCCGAGCGTGGGCAGGATGGAGATGTACGGCCGAGCGCGGGTTTCCTCGACGAGCGCGGCGGTGTGCGCCGCAAGCGGAGCCCACGTGACGATCAGGACCGCGACGGCCGCGCCGCCTGCGCTCGGACCCCAGATCGCCGCGATCAGAATTCCGGTGACCACCGGCGGTGCCGCGTTGGTCGCCTCGACCAGGCCCCTCGACGCGCGCGGAACCAAACCCAGCAACACACCGACCACCAGCGCCGCGAGCGTGACCGCCAGCGAGAGTCCAATCGACCGCAGTGCGCCGTCGGCGACCCGGGCCAACAGATCTCGCCCTGATGCGTCCGTTCCGAACGGGTAGGCAAGGGATGGAGCCGCGAACTTCTCCCTCGTCGTCGCCTGGCCGTCGCGTGGGAGTCCGGCAAGCACCACGACCAGCAGGACCGACGCGGCAGCGATCGGCACCAACCACCGTCGCGGTGCCGGATGGAAAACTCCGGACGGGATGGGCATAGCCTTCTCGTGCACTGCGCTGCCGAGGAGCAACCGTCGGGCAAGTTCTGCAGCGATACCAAGGGCAGCGCTGACAGCCAGCAGGAGCAGAATGTCGATCTGCAGGGCAGGAAGGTCCTGAGACTGCGCATCACCGAGGGTGGCACGACCCAATCCCGGTATGGCGAACACCTTTTCGACGGCCACCGCGCCGCCCGTCATGGCGACCATGACCAGACCGATCTGCGACGCAATACTCGGGAGTGCACGGCGCAGTACCGCGCAGGCGATCTCCGGTCGGGAGAATCCTGCGACCGTCCACGTGGTCACCCATCCCTCGGTGAAGGTGACGGCGATTGCGTCGGCGAGCAGTCGGCCGATGAGTCCGCCCGCGGGTAGCCCGAGTGCGAGTGCGGGTAGCACCGCGTACTCGGGGCCGTTCCAGCCGTACGCCGGAAAGGACAGCCACACGGCTCCGAGAAGGACGAGCCCCGACGCGAGCAGGAACTCCGGTAGCGATGTCAACGCTGCGGCGACGCCACCCCCGGTTCGTTTCGGGCAGCCGCGCAAACCTGTTCGCACACTGGGTACTACGACGAGCGCCGCCGTGACGACTGCACCCACCATCGCGAATCCCATGAGTGTGAGCGAGACCGTCAAGGCATCGAGGGCACCCGGCAGCACCGGTTGGCCTGTGTTCCAGGACGTTCCGGGATTGCCCGACGCGATGTCGGTGATCCAGTCCCAGAACAACCGCAGCGGCCCGGCATCGAGCCCGAGGTCGCGGCGAATGGCGGCCAGGGCCTCAGGTGTTGCTTCCTGCTCGGCCGACCGAGCCCGCAGAATGCTCAGTGCCGGATCGCGATTCGACAACCAGGGCAGCATCCCGACGAGAAGGACGACACCGGCGACGGCAACCAGACGTGAGGCGGTAGTGCGCACTCCGTTACTCGAATGTGGTCTGGTTGGTGATGAGCGTGCGTTCCCTAGGATCGCGGGCGACGCCGGTGATGGCCCCGGATTCACCCTGGATCACGCGTTCGTGCAGCATCGGCACGGCCGCATCCTGCTCCAGGATCAGCTTCTCGGCTTCGAGGATCGCCGCGCGTCGCTCGTCACCCGGCTCGGTGGCCGATGCGTCGGACAGGGCGGCGTCGACCTGCGGGTCGCAGAACTGCGAGATGTTGAACGATCCGTCACAGGCGAAGTCGGAGTAGAGATATGCCACCGGATCGCCGGAGTCGAGCACCGTGGCACGGGAGAGGATGAACGCGTCGAATGCCCCGCTGAGAGCATCGGTTTCGATGAACTGGTATTCACGCACCACCTGGTTCACGACGAAGCCCTTCGCCTCGAGCTCCTGCTGCAGCAGTACCGCGACCTCGGGGAGCTCGGCGCGGTCTGTGAACGTGGCGAGGGTGATCGTCTTACCTGTGGCGTCGCCCGCTGGGGTCTCGGTGCGCGCGGGGCGGTCCGCGGCCCACGGGAGCGCGGGGCCGAGCAGTCCGTTCGCGGCGTCGGCGCGACCCTCGTAGACCTGCTCGACCAGACGATCCTTGTCCACCGATTCCCGTGCGGCGGCACGCATGGTCGGATCTGCGAATACCCCGGACGCGGTGTTCACGTAGAGGGTATTGGTACGCGGCATGGGGACCTCGTGCACCAGCGCTCGGTCGATGTTGGCGGCCTGCGACACCGGAATCGCCTCCACCACATCGGCCGTCCCGTTGCGGAGCGCAGCGGCACGGGCGGTGCCGTCGGGCACAAAATCGACGTCGATGCCGGCGAGCTTCGCGGTCTCACCCCAGTAGTTCTCGTTGCGATCGAGAGTGGCACTCGACGTACCGTCCACGGCAGTCAACACGAACGGTCCGGTGCCGGTGCCGACGGGGTCGCTACCCTCTGCGGAGTAGGCCTCGGGCGCTAGGATTGCCAGCTGCGGGCTCGAGAGTCGCTGCGGCACCAACGGATCGACGTCCTCGGTGGTGACCTCGACGGTGTTTTCGTCGGTGGCAGTCACCGTCAGCTCGACGCCGTCGAGGATGCGCGGCTTCGGCGCGGCCGTGGTGGCAGCGGTCAGGGCGGTGACGACGGCGGCGGCATCGAGTGGCGCTCCGTTGTGGAAGGTCACGTCGGGGCGGAGGTCGAAGCTCCAGGTGCGGTCATCGACACGATTCCAGGCTGTCGCCAACAGGGGCTGAGCATCACCCAGGTCGTCGAGGGAGATCAAGGTTTCGGCTGTCGACCAGCGTGAAAGTTTGAAGGCGTCGTCGCTGAACTGCGAGAGCGCCGAGCGCGGAGGCTGCAGCATCGCCACACGGGCGCGGTTCTCTGCATCCCCGGACGCGGGCCCGGACGCGAAGCAGCCGGTGAGCGTGAGTGCACCCACGCACGCGAGGGCGCCGATACGGAACACGCTGGTAGACAACAGAGTGGTGATCAAGGAATCTCCTGTGATGGTCATGCAAGCCGGGGTACGGCGTCGATCAGGTCTCGGGTACAGGGGTGCCGCGGTGCGGTGAGAATGTCTCGTACGCTGCCGGTTTCGACGATCCGGCCGTCGTGCATCACCGCTACGTCCCCGCAGAGCCGAGCGACTGCCGACAGATCGTGGCTGACGATCAGCACTGCGCTCGGCAGTCCGGCCAGGACTGCGAGGACCTGCTCACGCAGATCGGGGTCCAATCCGCTGACCGGCTCGTCCGCCAGCAGGTACTGCGGCTCGCACGCCACCGCACGCGCGATGGCGACGCGTTGATTCTGACCACCGGACAGTTCCGTCGGTCGGCGCTGAAAGTATCGCTCGTCCAGCCCGACGGCAGCGAGTGCGGCACCTGCCTTGGCTCGATGATCCCCGTCGACGCCGAGTAGTCGCAGCGGCGTCGCGACCAGATCGAGGACGCTGCGTCGCGGATCGAGACTGGTCGCGGGATCCTGCGGTACGTACTGCACAAGTCTGCGAAACCACCGCAGCGATCGCGAGGATCCGGAACGCACTGTGCGTCCGTCCAATTCGATGGTTCCTTCGGAGGGCGTGTCCAACGCCAACAGCATGCACAACAACGTGGTCTTCCCCGAACCGGATTCGCCGACCACTCCTGTGCGACCGGCCGGCGGCAGCGTGAACGAGACGCCGTCCAGCGCAGTACGAGACGAGCCGTGCCGAACATAGGTGCGCGTGATATCCGTGGCCACCAAGCCCGTGGTCATGGCATGACCAGCTGACGAAACGGATCGGCAGCACGCGCGTGATCGACCATGCGTCCAACGATGTCGGTCGCAGGGTGTTCCAGAATTGTTGCTGTGGAACCAGATTCGATGATGTGTCCTGAATCGAGAACCATCAGATGGTCGCACAGCTGCGCGGCGACGGCGATGTCGTGCGTGATCATCAACAGCGACGGCACCTCACGGAGGGCATCCAGCACCCGAGCCTGGCTGACCACATCGAGGGCCGTCGTAGGCTCATCGGCGATCACCAGTGACCTCGCCCGCGCCAATGCGACTGCGATACAGACGCGTTGACGTTGGCCACCGGACAGTTCGAGCGGGTGCGCGGCCAGGATGCGCTCGGCATCGAACAGACCCACCCGCCCGAGCAATTCGGCGGCGTCGGACGTACGTAATTGTTTGCCGACGGTGACCATCGGATTGAGGGCGGTGGCCGAATCCTGAAAGACCATAGCCGGGCGTGCGGCGTGGGGCCGCCGTGGTGTCGGAATCCCGGTGACGTTGTGGCCGTCGACGACGATGCTGCCGCTGCAGGTGATGCCCGGCGGAAGCGCTCCGACCAACGCCGAGGCGATCAGCGACTTTCCCGATCCCGATGCGCCGAGCAAACCCAGGCGTCGACCGTCGGGTATCTCGAAGGACACGTGCCGGGCGATGCGGGTGCGTCCGGCGTCGATGCAGAGGTTTTCGACGACGAGCACGGAATCTCCTGAACACTGGAACTGGGAACGACTTCGACAATCGTTGTCGATAAAGACACTAGGCGAGGGGAGCGAGCGACACAAATTAGGCTGACCGGGTGAGCAGGGGGAGGGACACGCAGCGGTCCGCGGTGTACGACGCCGAACAGTTGGTGCGCACCATGTTCGATCGCGCCGAGGAGCGTGACATTCGTGTAGTGCAGGTGATGGGCTCGCAGATCACCCTGCCGATCGAGCGCAAGTTCGCGTCGCTGAAATCCGTGCAGACCTACATCGACGCGGTCCTGGCACTGGATTGGGTCGCAGCCACGTGGCCCGACGCCGGTCGTGTGATCACCGTCCGAGCTCGTTCGGGCTCGGGTGCCGCGCACTACGAACCGGACACGGCCACCATCGCCGTTCCCTTGCATCACGGCAACAGAGCGTGGGCGTTGCGGGAACTGGTGGTTCTGCACGAGCTTGCGCACCACTTCGCAGGCGAGGACGAGCAGCAACACGGAGGCGCATTCGTCGATCGCTACATCACCCTCGTCAGCGAGATCGTCGGTTACGAGGCCGGGTTCGTACTGCGGGCGATGATGGCCGAGAGCGGCGTCCGCATCGGCTAGTCGTTTTCGGGTGCATCATGGGAGACGCAGCCCACACGACGAGGAGACCCGCATGACCGTCAAGATCGGTGTTCAGCTTCAGCCCCAGCACGCTCCCGATTACCAACTCATCCGCGACGCGGTGTTGCGGTCGGAGGATGCGGGCGTCGACATCGTCTTCAACTGGGATCACTTCTACCCGCTGTACGGCGATCTCGACGGCGCTCATTTCGAGTGCTGGACGATGCTGGGTGCCTGGGCCGAGCAGACGTCGAACGTCGAAATCGGCGCCCTCGTCACCGGCGGTGGCTACCGCAACCCGGACCTCCTGGCCGACATGGCGCGCACCGTCGACCACATCAGTGGCGGCCGCTTGATCCTCGGCATCGGTGCCGGCTGGAACGAGAAGGACTACGACAACTTCGGCTACGAGTTCGGCACGGCGGGTTCGCGTCTGGCATTGCTGAAAGAGAGCCTGGCCAGAATCCGCCACCGCCTGGACGTCGGAAACCCGGCCCCCACCCGCGACATCCCGATCCTCATCGGCGGCGGCGGTGAGAAGAAGACGCTGAAGATGGTGGCCGAGTACGCGCACATCTGGCACAGCTTCGCGGACCTCGAGGCGTTGAAGCGCAAGTCGGAGATCCTCGCCGAGCACGGCACGACCGTCGGGCGGGACGTCTCGGGCATCACTCGATCGGTCTCGTGGCCGGGCGCGGACACCGCTCAGGACTTCGTCGACGCTGGAGCCACCCTGTTCACCGTGGGTACCGGAGGCCCCGAATACGACCTCACGGAGCTCGGCGATGCAATCGCGTGGCGGGACTCGCACCAGTAGTACACGCCACTGCAGTTCGTTGAGCGAAACCCTTGCGCGTGGCGCGTTTGGGTGAGTGGGCCCTGGTCCGCTTAGGGTTTTGTCCATGGTTGCCGTACGCGCTTCACGCGCGCTCGTGGTTCTCGTTCTCGGACTGTTGATGGCTCTCACGCTCGCTGCGTGTGGCACGTCGTCCTCCGACGATCAGGCGGCCGCAGGTCCCACCGACCTGTGTGCCCCTCCCGGTGTCGACAGTGCGTCGTCGACGCCGACGAACTTCGATGCCGCGGCCGCTGCCGCGACGGAGGACAAGTACACGACAGCGAACGTCACCCCGCTGGACCGGATCGACACGGGATCCCTCGGATTGGCGACGCCGGGCGTCCTCACCGTCGGCACGTTGTCCGACGCCCCGCCCAGCATCTGCTTGGACTCGGCCGGCGAGTACACCGGCTACGACAACGAACTGCTGAAGGCCGTCGCTGCGAAGCTCGGCCTGCAGATCAACTTCTCGGGCACCGAGTTCTCGGGCCTGCTCGCGCAGGTGGCCGGCCGCCGCTTCGACGTCGGTTCGTCCTCGATCACGACAACGGACGAACGCCGGAACACCGTCGGGTTCACCAACGGCTACGACTTCGGCTACTTCTCCCTCGTTGCGAAGGCCGGCGGTCCGATCACCAAGTTCGAGGACCTCAACCCGGGCACCAGGATCGGCGTGGTGCAGGGCACCGTGCAGGACGACTACGTGGTGAACACGCTCGGCCTCGATCCGGTGAAGTTCCCCGACTACAACACCGCCTACGCGAACCTCAAGACCGGCCAGATCGACGCATGGGTCGCCCCGTCACAGCAGGCGGAGGGCTTGGTCAAGCCCGAGGACGGCACCGCGATCACACAGAACACGTTCTCGCTGAACAACTTCGTCGGCTGGGCCGTGGCCCGCGACAATCAACCGTTGATCGACGCGCTGAACTCCGGCCTCGACGCGGTGATCGCCGACGGTACCTGGGCCACCCTCTACTCCGACTGGGTCCCGCGCGAATTGCCCGACGGCTTCAAGCCGGGCAGCAAGGCCGCCCCCCAGCCGGAGCTACCCGACTTCGCGGCCATCGCGGCTCAGAACGATGCGAACGCTCCCGAAGCCGTTGCCGTTCAACCCAAATCCACGCTGGCGCAGCTGGGGGATACGTTCTTCGATTGGTCGCTGTACAAGTCGGCCATCCCCGACCTGTTCAAGGTCGGTCTGCCGAACACGCTGATTCTGGCGTTGGCGTCGGGCATCATCGGTACGGTCCTGGGCATGCTGCTGGCCCTGGCCGGCCTGTCGCGCACGCGTTGGCTGCGGTGGCCTGCACGGGTCTACACCGACATCTTCCGCGGACTGCCCGCGGTGGTCATCATTCTGATCATCGGACTCGGTATCGGACCGGTGGTGCAGGGTCTGACGGGCGGAAATCCGTATTGGCTCGGCGCAGCGGCACTCTCGCTGCTCGCCGCGGCGTACATCGGGGAGATCTTCCGATCCGGTATCCAGAGCGTCGAGGCCGGCCAGATGGAAGCCGCACGGGCACTGGGGTTCAGCCGTCGTCGTTCGATGAACCTCGTCGTCGTCCCGCAGGGTGTCCGACGCGTCCTGCCGGCTCTGATGAATCAGTTCATCTCGCTGATCAAGGACTCGTCGCTGATCTACTTCCTCGGGTTGCTCGCCACCCAGCGTGAGCTGTTCGCCGTCGGTCGAGATCTCAACGCGCAGACCGGAAACCTGTCTCCGCTCGTCGCCGCCGGATTGTTTTACCTGGTGCTGACCGTGCCGCTCACCCATCTCGTGAACTACATCGACAAGCGATTGCGCACCGGTAAGGCCGAGCAGACGCTCGATCCGGTGGAGCAGGCCGTCGTCGTGGAAAGAGGCTGACATGACTTCTGTTTCGCTGCAAGGCAAGGACATTCACCTGTCGTTCGGCACCAACAAGGTGCTGCGCGGGGTGAGCATCGACGTCCCGGCCGGCACGACCACGACGGTCATCGGCCCGTCCGGATCGGGCAAATCCACGCTGCTGCGTGCCCTCAACCGACTCCACGAGCCGGAGCAGGGCGACATTCTGCTCGACGGCAAGTCGGTTCTGAAGGACGACCCGGACAAGCTGCGCCAGCGTATCGGCATGGTGTTCCAGCAGTTCAACCTGTTCCCGCACAAGAGTGTTGCCGACAACATTGCGCTCGGCCCACAGAAGTTGCTCGGCCTGTCCAAGGAGGCTGCCCGCGCGGCGGCGATGGATCAACTCGAACTGGTGGGACTGACCAACAAGGCGGACTCGCGTCCGGGCAATCTCTCGGGCGGCCAACAGCAGCGCGTTGCCATTGCCCGCGCTCTGGCCATGAAGCCGGAGGTGATGTTCTTCGACGAGGCCACCTCCGCTCTCGATCCCGAGTTGGTCAAGGGAGTGCTGGCATTGATGGCCGACCTCGCCGAGGGCGGCATGACCATGGTGGTGGTGACCCACGAGATGGGCTTCGCGCGATCGGTCTCGAACAAAGTGCTGTTCATGGATCACGGCAGCGCCGTCGAAACCGGAACGCCGGAGCAGTTGTTCGACGATCCTCATACCGATCGACTGAAAGCGTTTCTGTCGCAGGTGCTGTAGCACGTTAGGGCAGCCTCGTTATCCCCAACTTCACCTGAACGTTCCTTTACTTTCGCTTTTGGGTGACAGCGTGCCGTGACATGAAGCCACTACCCTTGTTCGCCGTTCACGACGGAAGCTCCAAGCGCTCATCATTGACGTGCAAGTACAAGTGCGGTGATGCGTGCTTCCACGAGATTCCCAATACGTCGAAGGGCGAGTACTTCGGCGACATCGTCAAGACCGCGATGTCCCGGCGTGGCGTCATCAAGGGTGGAGCGATGGCAGTGCTCGCCGTGGGCGCGGGCAGTGCTCTGGCGGCGTGCTCCACCGACGAGCCGGCGGCCACCGGAACCTCCACCACCTCGGGCACCGACACCCCTCCGGTCGACGGCGTGGACTTCGTTGCGGTGGAACCGAACACCGAGGACGCGGTAGTGGTACCCGAGGGCTACGAACAAGGCGTCGTCATCCGCTGGGGTGACGCGGTCGTGGCAGGCGCACCGGCGTTCGACTTCGACAACCAGACGGCCGCCGCGCAGGAGAAGCAGTTCGGCTTCAACAACGACTTCGCCGGCCTTCTGCCGATCGAGGGCACACCGAACGCGCACCTGCTGGTGGTCAACCACGAGTACAGCACCGAGCCGGCCATGTTCAAGGGCTACGACGCGGAGAACCCCACCCGGGAGCAGTTCGACGTCGCCCTTGCCGCACACGGACTTTCGGTGGTACAGGTGCAGGGCGAGTCGGGCACCGGCAAGCTGACCCCGGCCATGGGGCAATACAACCGCCGCATCACCGGCACCACCGAATTCGTCGTCACCGGCCCCGCCGCGGGTAGCAACTTCCTCAAAACGAGCGTCGACCCCACCGGCACCAAGGTGTTCGGCACGTTCAACAACTGCTCGGGCGGCCTGACACCGTGGGGAACCGTGCTCTCCGGCGAAGAGAACTTCAACCAGTACTTCGGCAATGCCGAGTCGGTCACCGATCCCGTTGTGGCCGAACGGCTCTCGCGCTACGGAATCGAAGGTGCCGCGAGCGACCGCAAGTGGGAGCGCTTCGACAAGCGCTTCGACCTGGCGCAGGAGCCGAACGAGGTGAACCGCTTCGGGTACATCGTCGAGGTGAATCCGTGGGACCCGCAGTCGACTCCGATCAAGCACACCGCCCTCGGCCGCTTCAAGCACGAGGCCGCGACGATCCACGTCACCGATGACGGCACCGTGGTGGCGTACAGCGGCGACGACGAGCGCTTCGACTACATGTACAAGTTCGTCTCCAGCCGAAAGATGATGCCCGGCACCGGCCAGGCCGCGATGCGCAACAACCTGACGCTTCTCGACGCGGGCACGCTGTACGTCGCCACCCTCACCGGCGATACTCCCGACGAGATCGACGGATCCGGCACCCTGCCGTCCAACGGCGAATTCCGTGGCACCGGAACGTGGATCCCGCTGCTCGAAACCGGCGAGGACGGCCGCGGCACATCCCTCGTCGACGGTATGTCGGCCGAGGAGGTCGCGGTGTTCACCCGTCAGGCAGGCGACAAGGTGGGCGCAACCAAGATGGACCGTCCCGAGGACTTCGAGCCCAACCCGGTGACGGGCCGGGTCTACGTTGCGCTGACGAACAACTCCAACCGCGGCACCGAAGGCAAGGCTGCGGCCGACGAGGCCAACCCCCGCAACACCAACAAGAACGGTCAGGTACTCGAGCTCGACGACGACCACGCGGGCACGTCCTTCACCTGGAATCTGCTGTTGGTCTGCGGTGACCCCAACGAGGCCGACACCTACTTCGGCGGCTTCGACAAGAGCCAGGTCAGCCCCATCTCGTGCCCCGACAACCTCGCGTTCGACGCCAAGGGCAACCTGTGGGTCTCCACCGACGGCAATGCCCTCGACTCCAACGACGGCCTGTTCGCCGTCGTGCTCGACGGCGAACGTCGCGGCGAGACCCGACAGTTCCTGACGGTTCCCGCCGGCGGCGAGACCTGCGGTCCGATCGTCACCGACGAGCGTGTCATGGTGTGTGTGCAGCACCCCGGCGAGAGCGACGACGCCACCGCCGACGCGCCGATTTCGCATTGGCCCGACGGCGGCAACACCCAACCGCGACCGTCCGTCGTCGCAGTCTGGAAATCGGCTTAGCCGTACCTGTTTCGCCTGAACCGGGGCACTTATAGTCGGCAAAAGTCGGCTGTAAGTGCCTTTCGGTGTTGTTAGGTGTCATCGAATGCCCGACGGGGATTCTGTGAATTCACAAGGTCTACGGCGATGCGCCAAAGATGGTTGACCCGTTGGTAACGGATGTGTAAACCTACGTCGATAGGCCGGTAGCTGGAACTCCATTCGGGCAGTGCTCGCAATGGAGGACGTTTCGGGGCAACGTCGATTTCCTTTCATCGCACGACGGCGTGCCGGTAACTGCTCCCTTATGTTGCGCGAAGAGGCGAGTCATTGGAATCCGTTGATTCACTGACGATTCGGGAAGAAGAACTGGATCGGACGTCCACAGAAGACACCCGACCTTTTCCTCTCACCGCCGCCCAACGCGGTTTATGGTTTGCTCAACATTTGTTGAGTACTGTTCCGATCACCATCGCCAATTACCTCGATATTCGCGGTGCCGTCGATCTCGATCTGATGCGTTATGCCTGCCGACGCACGGCGCGCGAGTTCGGAGTCGGATCTCTGCGTTTGCTCGAGAAGGACGGAGAACCCCACCAGTACATCGACGTCGAGCAAGGCGACGATTCGGAGACAGTGGATTTTCGGCAAGAATCCGATCCGGAGAATGCGGCGCGCGAGTGGATGCGTACCTCGTACGGCACCGCTGTCGATCTGACGAACGGTCGCCTGATCAAGGGCGCGATGCTCCGCATCTCCGACGACCGCACGTTCTGGTACTCCCACGTCCATCACATCGTGCTCGACGGTTACGGCGCAGTTCAGTTCATGCGTCGCGTCGCGTCGATCTACACCGACGTCAGCGAGGGCCGCGATCCCGCACCGTCCCGGGCGGGCTCGCTCGGGGAGGTCTACGCCGCCGAGGCGCAGTATCGGCAGTCCCCCCGCTTCGCCAAGGATCGTCGGTACTGGCAGAGCAAGACGACCGATCTGCCCCCGCCGCCGTCCATCACCGGCGCTCTCGCACCGCCCGCGGCCAGGGCATACGTGCGCGGCGGGTACCTCCCGGAGACGATCGAGCGGGTACTGGACAACGCCTCGAACCGACTCGACTCCGCCTTCGCTCCGCTCGCCATCGCCGCCGTGGCGACCTTTCTGGCTCGCATGACAGGCACCGACGACGTGGTGCTGAGCCTGCCGGTTGCCGGCCGCACGACGGCCCTGCTGCGACGTTCCGGTGGCATGGTCTCCAACGTGCTGCCCGTCCGGGTACGCATCGGCCCGCAGTGCACGCTGTCGGCGTTGGTCGAAGACGTGCAGTTGGAACTGACCGGTGCGCTGCGACACCAGCGCTATCGAGCCGAGGACATCCGCCGCGATGCCGGCGCAGGCAGTGAGACTCGCGGATTCTTCGGCCCGGCGATCAACATCATGGCTTACGAGACCGAGGTGACGTTCGGCCCGCTCACCGGCGAGTTCAACGTGCTCTCCACCGGACCGGTGGAGGATCTCTCGATCAACATCTACCCGGCCTCGGACGGAACACGCTCCCGTTTGGAGTTCGAGGGCAACCCCAACATCTACGGAGCCGAACAGTTCTCGGACCTGCATCGTCGCTTCCTGACATTGTTCGAGCGCTTCCTCACGGCCGACTCCGACACACGGATTCTCGAACTCGATGTACTCGACGCCGCCGAGCGATCGACCCTCGTCCCGCTCGTCGGGCCCGATGCAGTTGTGCCCGCACTCTTTCCAGACCTGCTGCGCCGGGGCGTGGATGCTGCGGCCGGCAACATCGCAGTCGAGTTCGGTGCCGAAAAGCTGACCTACCGCGAACTCGACGAACGCGCCAACGCGATCGCACGTGCCCTGATCGCGCGCGGAGCCGGGCCGGGCACCGGGGTCGCCGTCGCACTACCTCGCGGGATCGCCTCCATCGTCGCGCTGTGGGCCGTCGCTGCGTCCGGTGCCACGTTCGTTCCGATCGATCCCGGCTACCCTCCCGAGCGCATCACCCACATGCTCGTCGACTCCGCGGTAGCCATCGGGATCAGCGAACACGCGCTCTCGCAGCAGCTTCCGCAGCGAGTGGGCTGGCTCGACCTCGAGGACGAAGACTTTCGAGCGGAATGCGCGGGCAGATCGACTGCGCCGATCACCGACGCGCATCGACGCGCGACCCTCCTCGAGGACCACGCCGCGTACATGATCTACACCTCCGGGTCCACCGGCACTCCGAAAGGTGTTCTGGTCACCCATGCCGGCTTGGCGACGTTCGCCTCGGACGCCAGGCCAGAACTGCGCGTGAATACCTCGTCACGACTACTGCGCTTCTCGTCGTCCAGTTTCGACGCGTCCCTGTTCGAGATGACCCAGGCATTCAGTGCGGGAGCAACGATGATCGTCGCCCCGCCCACCGTGATCGGCGGTGCGGAACTGACTCATTTCCTTCGTGACCATCGCGTCACCCACATCATCTGCGCACCAGCGCTGCTCACCACCGTCGACGCCACCGAGCTCGACGACCTCGACGCCGTTGTCGTCGGCGGAGACGTGATGCCGCCGGACCTGGTCGATCGGTTCGGCACGAAAGCATTGCTGTTCAACAGCTACGGACCCACCGAGACCACCATCGTCGTGACGATGACACAGCCGCAGACCGATCCCCGCGCCATCACGATCGGCCGTCCCGTCCAGGGCTCACACGCAGTCGTGCTGGATCGCCGGCTGCAGCCCGTGCCGCCGGGATCGGCGGGAGAGCTCTACCTCGGCGGCCCCGGCATCGCCCGCGGCTACCACCACAGAACCGGGCTGTCGGCCGCGCGCTTCGTTGCCGACCCCTTCGGTCACGGACGGCGTCTCTACCGCACCGGAGACATCGTGCGGTGGACCGGTCCGCTGGACTCCGCCGGGCTCGAGTTCGTCGGCCGCAGCGACTTCCAGGTTCAGATCCACGGCCAACGCGTCGAACTCGGCGAAATCGATGCAGTCCTATCGCAGTTCGAGGCCGTCGACTTCGCGGTGTCGGTGGTGCACCGTCGCGGCGAGGCATCGATCCTGGTGTCGTACGTCAAACCGGCAGACGCTCTCGATCACACGGCGCTGCGTGCCTTCGCTTCTCGATCCCTGCCCACTCACATGGTGCCCGGGGTGTTCGTCGAACTCGACGCCATACCCCTGACCCCGACCGGCAAAGTAGACCGATCCGCACTCCCACAGCCCACCTTCGACTCCGACGCCACGGCCTACCGCGCCCCGTCGACGCCGGTCGAGAGAATTCTTGCCGACGCCATGGCCGTTGTGTTGCAGCGAGACTCGGTGGGTGTGGACGAATCGTTCTTCGCACTCGGCGGAGACAGCATCATCGCCATCCAGCTGGTGGCTCGCGTGAAGTCGCTCGGAGTGGTGATCACTGCTCGTGACGTCTTCGAGCGTCGTACCGTCGCCGGGTTGGCCGAGGTCGCTTCGGACGTAGCGCATCAGGTGACACTCGACGAGTTGCCGGGCGGAGGCGTCGGCGATATGCCGTTGACCCCCATCATGAATCAGACGGTTCGGTCGCTGACCCGGCCCGACGGCATGGACGCGTTCCACCAGACCGTCGTACTCACCGCGCCTGCAGATCTCGAACTGGACGGTCTACGCCGGACCGTCGCCGCGATACTCGACCATCACGACGCACTGCGCTCGATACTGACCGACGACGGCCTGACGATCCGGCCGACCGGCAGTGTGGATCTCGATACTGTCGTCACCCGCGTGTCCACCACCAGCAGGCCGGGTAGTCGCGAGTTCACCTCTGTGCTGGTCGAATCCGCTCGGGTGTTCGCTGCGCGCCTTCGACCGCGTGCGGGCGTCGTGCTGCAGGTGGTCTGGGTGGCACCCGACACCGGCCACCCCGAGATCATCGACACCCATGGCATCGGTCGCATCATCGTCATCGCGCATCACCTCGTGATCGATGGCGTGTCGTGGCGCATTCTGGTTCCCGACCTGGCCGCAGCGTGGCATCAGGTGCAGTCGAAGGCCGCGGTGCAGCTGCAACCGGTGGCCACCTCGATGCGCCGGTGGGCCCATGGGTTGAATGACGTCGCTTTGCAGGTACAGTCGGAATTGGCTAGCTGGACAGCGCTTCTCGACGGTCCGCACGATCTCATCGGTCGACGTCCACTCGATCCTTCGATCGACGTCGGTGCCACCCGCGATCAGGTCTCGGTAGAGCTCACCGCGGGGGTCACCGAGGCACTGATCGGGCCGCTCACGCGCGCCTACCGCGGCACCGTCGACGATGTCCTTCTCACCGCATTGGCGCTGGCCGTCTGGTCCGAACGTCCATCGTCGTTCCTGGTGTCGGTCGAAAGTCACGGCCGCGACGAGGATCTGGTACCCGGTGCCGATCTGTCTCGAACGGTCGGCTGGTTCACCTCCTCCCATCCGGTACGCCTGTGCCTGGACGGTATCGATACCGAGCGTGTCCTGGCCGGTGACGTGTCGGCCTCCGATTCCGTCAAGCGCATCAAGGAGCAGATCCGCGCGATACCGGGAGCGGGCTCGGGGTTCGGCTTACTGCGGCACCTGAACGACGACACCAGCGCCGTCCTCGCCGAAAGCCATTCTCCGCAGATCGGTTTCAACTATCTGGGACGCATCGCCACCGACATTCCCGACGCCTTGCGCGGGCGGGGCTGGATCCCGGACGCGTCGATGGACATCGGGTCGGGGAGTGGTGATCGGCTGCCGGTCACGGTCGCACTCGACATCAATGCGGTGGTCCTCAACGATCGGTTGCAGGCCACGTTCGCGTTCCCCCGTGGGGTGCTCGACCGCGCGGAGGTCGACAGGCTGGCCGATCGATGGACGGCAGCGCTTGCCCGCCTGGCCGAGCATGCATCCGCACCGGATGCGGGTGGACTGACGCCGAGCGATGTGTCGCTGGTGAATGTCGATCAGAACCAGATAGATCGATGGGAGGGCGCTCACGGCGCACTCGACGACATCTGGCCACTGGCCCCGCTTCAGCACGGACTGATGTTCCACTCCGAGCTCACCCGCGGGCACGTCGACGTCTACACCGCCCAGCTGGTGTTCGAGCTCGCGGGCGAGATCGACGGGGCACGACTGCAGCGCGCGGCACGCAGACTGCTCGCCCGCCACGACAGCCTGCGCACGGCCTTCGTTCGTGACAACCGAGGAACCGCGGCGGCGCTGGTCCTCACCGATCCCGAACTACCCTGGCGCACAATCGATGCCGAGACCACCGAAGTGCCCACCATTGCCCATGCCGAACGCACCACGCGATTCGACCTGGACGCACCACCGTTGCTGCGGTTCGTACTGGTCAACACCGAGGACGGCGCGTCCCTCGTGGTCACCAACCACCACATCTTGTTCGACGGCTGGTCGATGCCGATCTTCGTCAAGGAACTGCTGGTGCTCTATGCCGCCGACGGTCCCATTCCGATTCCGGCCAGGACGTACCGGGACTACGTGAAATGGCTCGACGAGCGCGATCACACCGGTGCACTGGACAGGTGGGCCGATGCCTTGGCGGGGGTCGAAGAACCGTCACTGCTCGCTCCCGGCCACAAAGCGGACCATGAGATACCCGCCGAGCTGGCGGTGCCCCTGGCCGACGCCTCCGTGATTGCCCTCGAAGCCGCCGCTCGGGACCTCTCGGTCACCGTCAACACCGTCGTGCAGGCAGCGTGGGCTCTGGTGCTCGCCGCCGAGCTCGGGCGCGACGACGTAGTGTTCGGTGCGACCGTCTCGGGTAGGCCCGCCGATCTGACCGGCGTCGAGGACACGCTCGGGCTGTTCATCAACACCCTCCCGGTCCGGGTTCGTGTGCACCGAGACGACACCGTCGCAACACTGCTCACCCGAGTACAGGCCCAGAGCGTGGACCTGCTGGACAGTCATCACGTGGGGTTGCCCGAGGTCCGCTCGCGAGTGGGTGCCGGCGCCGGATTCGACACGCTGACGGTCTTCGAGTCCTACCCAGTGGACCGTTCGGCACTCGATCGAAACACCGACATCGCCGGGCTTCGGGTGCGTGACCTGCACGTCACCGACGCCACCCACTATCCCCTGACGCTGATCACCGTCCTCGAGCCGACGGTGCGCATGACGCTGAAATATGCTGCCGGAACCATCGATCCGTCTCGAGCGGCGTCGATCGTCGAGCGCTTCCGCCGGGCCCTGAACGGACTCACCGGCGATCCACGGCGCCCGGTAGCGCAACTCGACCTGCTCTCCGAGAACGAGCATGCGCGTCGAGCAGCCTGGAATCGCACCGAGCACCCGGTGGCCGCGCTCACCCTCGTCGACCTGCTCGCTGCCGCGGGGGACGAACACGCTGCCGAGACCGCAGCGGTGTTCGAGGGGAAGAGCCTGACGTACGCGAACTTCTGGGCCCGGGTGCGGTGCTTGGCTCGCTACCTACGCAGTATCGGAATCGGACCCGACGACGTGGTGGGTGTGGCGATGGCGCGCTCGCTCGATCAGCTCGTCGCGGTTCACGCTGTCGTGGCCGCAGGCGGTGCCTACCTGCCCATCGACCCGTCGATGCCGCGCACCCGCATCGAGCACCTGATCACCACCGCGTCACCATCGCTGATTCTCGGTGCGCTGGTGGATGTTCCGGTCGACGTGGTCGACCTCGAGTCACTGGATCTGAGCGGCTTCAGCACCGCGCCCCTCGATCCGCTGCCCCAGCTACGGCCGGACCACGCAGCGTACGTTCTGTTCACCTCCGGCTCGACAGGAAAGCCCAAGGGCGTCACGGTCTCCCACCGCGCGATCGTCAACCGGCTGCTGTGGATGCAGCACGAGTATCCGCTGACGTCCCACGACGTAGTGCTGCACAAAACTCCGGCCACGTTCGATGTCTCGGTATGGGAATTGTTCTGGCCGCTTCTCGTCGGTGCCACGACGGTCATCGCCGAACCCGACGGCCATCGCGACCCGATGTATCTGTCGGGTCTGATACACGAACACGGCGTCACAACAACACATTTCGTACCCTCCATGCTGGAGTTGTTTCTCACGTACGGCACTCCCGAGCAGTGCACCTCCCTGCGGCAGGTATTCGCCAGCGGTGAGGCGTTGCCCCGGGCCATCGTCGACCGATACCACGGGGCAATCGACGCCGAGCTGCACAATCTCTACGGACCGACCGAGGCTGCCGTCGATGTCACCTACCATCGCACCCGAGCCGGCGAACGAGGCCCTGTCCCGATCGGCGCACCGGTCTGGAACACCACTGTCCACGTTCTGAATTCACTGTTGACACCCGTGCCTGTGGGCGTCACCGGCGAGCTCTATCTGGGCGGAGTACAGCTGGCCCGCGGTTACGCCGCGCGGCCGGACCTGACGGCCGCCCGCTTCGTCGCCGCAGACTCGGGACGCCGGCTGTACCGCACCGGCGACCTCGTTCGGTGGTCCGAGGACGGATCTCTGCAATATCTGGGCCGCAACGACTTCCAAGTCAAGATCCGTGGCCAGCGTCTCGAGCTCGGCGAGGTCGAATCGGCCCTGCTCGCGGTCGACGGTGTGCACTCGGCCGTTGCCGTCGTGCACTCGGACCGCCTCGTCGCCTACATCGTGGGCACCGCGGACACCGACGCCGTGGCGGCGCACGCCGAGCGCACCCTCCCCGACTACATGGTGCCGTCGAACATCGTTGTGCTCGATGCAATGCCACTCGGTATCACCGGAAAGCTCGACCGCACTGCACTTCCGGACCCACTGGTCTCGCCCGAGAGTGTCGTGGCACCGTCGGGAGTGTCCGAAGAGGCAGTGGCACAGATCTTTTCCGACGTGCTCGACACCGAACGCGTGAGTGTCACCCGGTCGTGGTTCGCCCTCGGTGGCGATTCGCTCACCGCCACCCAGGTGATCGCGCGGATCAATGCGGAACTCGACTCCGACCTCGGCGTCCGAGACCTGTTCGAGGCCCCGACCGTCCGTCTGCTTACGACCCGTCTGGGCCGTGGCGTCGGCAGCCACGGCATCGTCGTCGGACCTCGACCGGACCGGATTCCGTTGTCGCCGGCCCAGCACCGGATGTGGCTACTCAACCGATTCGATCCGTCGTCCGGGGCGTACAACATCGCGGCCGCCTTCCGCGTCGTCGGCGCCCTCGACGTCGACGCACTGCGCACCGGTCTGATCGACGTCGTCGGACATCACGAAATTCTGCGTACCGTCTACCCCGACGGCCCGGACGGACCCCAACAGGTCGTCACCTCGCAGTACCCGGACGTCACCGTCGCCCGGACCACCGAGCCGCTGTTCGACGGAGCCCTGTACGCAGTTGCAGCGCAAGGATTCGACGTGACCGTTGCTCCGCCGCTGCGTGTGGCGGTACTCGAAGTGTCGCCCGCGGACCACGTACTCGTGGTGGTAGCGCACCACATCGCCGCCGACGGGTGGTCGATGAACCCACTGGCTCGCGATGTCATGATCGCCTACGGATCCCGTGCCGCCGGCCACGCCCCGCAATGGACGCCGCTGCCGGTGCAGTACGCCGATTACGCGCTGTGGACCCTGGGCCGTCTCGGTGCCGAGGACGATCCCGATTCGATTGCGTCCCAACAGATCCGATACTGGACTGCCGCACTGGAGGGTGTGCCCGAGCGACTCGCGTTGCCGACCGATCGGCCCCACCCCCCGGTGGCGTCCCATCGCGGGGGCCGACTGTCGATCGATCTGGAACCGGGCACCGTCGCAGCAATGACCTCGATGGCCGAACGCACCGGAACGACACGGTTCATGATCGCGCACGCGGCACTCGCCGTGGCACTCTCCCGCATTTCGGGTGCCCGCGATATCACCATCGGCAATCCGGTGGCCGGCCGCGGGCAACGCGAACTGGACGACCTCGTCGGAATGTTCGTCGGAACTCTGGTGTTGCGCTCGCAGATCGAGCCGTCCGACACGTTCACCGACGTCCTGGGCGCGGTGCGCGAGCGTGATCTCGACGCCTACGCCAACGCCGACATCCCCTTCGAGCGACTGGTCGAGATCCTCCAACCCCCACGTTCGACGGCGTATCACCCGCTGTTCCAGGTGATGCTGTCGATCGAGGATGCGTCGCCACCGGCGGTGGAGCTGCCGAACCTGTCGGTTCGCCCCCTCGATACCGCGTACGTGGCGGCCAAGTTCGACCTGCACGTCACCGTCTCGTTTTCATCGGACGCAGCCTCCTGGTCGTCACCTGCGACCGCATCGATCGAGTTCGTCTATGCCACGGATGTATTCGATGCCGACACCGTGGCCAGGATAGCCGAGCGGTATCGCACGATCCTCACGACGGCGCTCGCGGATCCCGATCTCCCGGTCGGAGACATTCCGGTTCTCTTCGCCGACGAGCCACCGCGGCTGCAGGGCGCACCCGCGCTGGCTCACCGCACCCTGCCGGATCTGCTGGCGGGGGCCGTCATGAGTGCAGGCGGCAGCGCTCTCGCCCTCGAGGCCGGGGGAGTCCGGTGGACCTACTCCGAGCTCGACGACGCGGCGACCGTGCTGTCGCGCAGGCTGATTCGACGCGGCGTCGGACCGGAGCAGTACGTGGCAGTCGCACTGCGTCGCGGCCTGTCCTCGATACTCGCAACCTGGGCCGTGGCCAAGACCGGCGCCGCGTTCGTTCCGATCGACCCCACCTATCCAGCGGAGCGCCTCGCGTACATGCTCGCAGATTCCGCTGTGGTACTGGGGATCACGGACGATCGGCATCTCGGATCTCTGCCGAACGGACCCACCTGGATGTCCATCGACGATGTGGCCGACGTCGACTCGGACTGCACGCCAGTGGGCGACCTGGACCGAACCGAGATGCTCCGATCGGATCATCCCGCCTACATGATCTACACCTCGGGCACCACCGGGCAACCGAAGGGGGTCGTCGTCTCGCACCGCGGACTGGTGAATCTGGTGGCCGACCTCGTCGATCGCTTCGAACTCGACAACTCCTCACGCACTCTGCATTTCGCATCACCGAGTTTCGATGCCTCGGTGCTGGAACTGTTGTTGGCCGTCGGTGCCGGATCGACGATGGTGATCGCCGACGCCGACGTATTCGGTGGGGTCGAACTCGCTGCAGCGTTGCAACGCGTCACTCACGCCTTCGTGACCCCTGCTGCATTGGCCACCGTTGACCCCTCCGATGTTTCGGAGACAACCACGATCGTCGTCGGCGGCGAGGCCTGCCCACCAGCTCTCGCGGACGCGTGGTCCGCACGCCTGCGGATGTTCAACGGGTACGGACCCACCGAAACCACCATCTTCGCCACGATCGACGGACCGCTCGAGCCAGGGGCTCCAGTGTCGATCGGGAGCACGGTTCGAGGCGTCGAATCGGTGATTCTCGACGACCGCATGCATCCGGTGCCCACCGGAACCATCGGGGAGCTCTACCTCGCCGGAGACGGCCTGGCACGCGGCTACCACCGCCGATTCGGGCTCACAGCAACACGTTTCGTCGCCGACCACCGCGGCCGGAGGCTGTATCGCACCGGCGACCTGATTCGGCAGGACAAGGGTCGTTACGTGTACATCGGACGGCGCGACGCTCAGGTGAAGGTCCGCGGATTCCGGATCGAACTCGGCGAGATAGACGCGGTACTGGCCACCTACGACGGCGTCGCGCAATCGGTGAGTGCCGTGATCGGTTCGCAGGTGGTCGGATACGTCGTCCCCGCGGTCGGTCGGGTGCTGGACCCCGAGCTGATTCGACAACACTCGCGCCGCTTCCTGCCCACTCACATGGTGCCGCAGGTGATCATGATTCTGGAGGCTCTGCCGCGGACCGGCCCGGGAAAGATCGACCGGGCGGCACTGCCGGCACCGACTGTCTCGACACGGGTGTTCGTCGAGCCCGCGACTGCCACCGAGCGCATCGTCGCCGACGCCTTCGCCGTGGTCCTCGATGGGCCATCCGTCGGTGCCGGGGACGACTTCTTCGCCCTCGGCGGTACGTCGCTCTCGGCCACCCGGGTGATCGCGCACATCAACGACGCCGCAGGAACCGCGCTGCCGGTCCGCGCGCTGTTCGAGTCGACGACGGTGCGGTCGTTGGCCGTGGCGGTCGACTCCGCCGAGCGCTCAGCGTTGCCGCGTCTGGTCGCCGGTCCGCGGCCGTCGGTCGTCCCACTGTCGTTCGCGCAGATGCGAATGTGGTTGCTCAATCGGTTCGATCCGACGTCGGCGGCGTACAACATCGCCTTTGCAGTGCAGTTGAACGGCACCGTCGACCACGAGGCGTTGCAACTCGCCGTCGACGATGTGCTGGCCCGACACGAGTCGTTGCGAACCTACTTCCCGGTGGTCGACGGGGATCCCGCACAGGTGATCGCCCGGAACGTGGCACTCGACCTGTGCCCGGTGGACGTCGACGACAGCGAGATGCTGGCCCGAGTGGCTGCGGTGATCGGCCGCGGATTCGACGTCACCGACGGTGTGCCGTTGCGCGGTGTGTTGCTCCGGACCGCACCGAGCGCGCACGTACTCGTCCTCGTCGTGCACCACATCAGCGCCGACGGTCTGTCGATGACTCCCTTGGCACGCGATGTCGCACTGGCCTACGGGGCGCGGTCCCACGGCACTCCACCGCAGTGGACTCCGCTTCCGGTGCAGTATGCCGACTTTGCGGTGTGGCAGCGACAGGCATTGGGCAGCGCCGAGGACCCTACTTCGGTGCTGGCACAACAGATTCGGTACTGGACGCAGACATTGGCCGACCTGCCCGCCGTGCTCGAACTTCCGACCGACCGACCCCGGCCGGCGGTGGCATCCAAACGTGGACGCGCCGTGCGATTCTCGTTCCCCGAGCAGACCACTGCGGGCGTGCGCTCACTCGCCAGGTCCACCGGATCCTCGGTGTTCATGGTGCTGCACGCGGCGTACGGTGCGCTGTTGGCCCGGCTGACCGGAAGCAACGACATCCCCGTCGGCACCCCGGTGTCGGGCCGCGGATCGGGGGCACTGGACGACGTCGTCGGCATGTTCGTCAACACCCTCGTGTTGCGTCTCGACGTCGACCCGAGTCGATCGTTCACCGAACTCGTTGCGCAGACCCGCACCGTCGATCTGGCCGCGATGGAACACTCCGACGTTCCGTTCGAGCGAGTGGTCGAGGCGGTGGCACCGGCTCGCTCGACCGCGCATTCCCCGCTGTTCCAGGCCTTGATCGCTCTGGAGACCGAGCGGCCGAAAGACATGCAGCTGCCCGGTCTCGAGATCACGACGTTCCCGTACGAATCGGAGGTCACTCGCTTCGATCTGGCATTGACCGTCACCGATTCCGACCGGCTGGGCGGATCGCTGCGCTACGCAACCGATCTGTTCGACGAGGCCACTGTTGGGCGATTCGCGGACGAGTTCACCGCTCTGCTCGACGCGGCACTGGCCGATCCGTCGGCACCGATCGGAGATCTCGCCCCGTGCCAAGACGCCGTGCTCATCGGCCCGGTCGACGTCCCGGCCCGCACCCTCGGTCAGCTGATCGACGATGCCGTGGCTGCTCGACCCGATGCAGTTGCCCTGCGCTGGAACGGGATCGACTACACATACCGCGAGGCGGACGCGTACGCGAATCGGTTGGCTCGCGTTCTGCTGGGGTACGGGGTCGGTCCCGAGACCGTGGTGGCCGTCGCCCTCCCGCGATCGGCGGAATCGGTTCTGTGCACCTGGGCCGTCACGCGAACCGGCGCGGCGTACCTACCGGTCGATCCCGCCTATCCTGCTGAGCGCATCGCGCACATGGTCGCCGATTCCGGCGCCGTGCTCGGATTGACGTCGTCGACGGCCCGACGCGGCCTGCCGTCGGAGGTGCCGTGGGTGGAACTCGACGATCCCGCGACGATCGCCGAGCTCGACCTGGCACCCGCGTCGGCCATCGGAGCAGCCGAACTGTTCGGCCCGGTGTCAGCCTCCACCGCCGCGTACGTCATCTACACCTCCGGCTCCACCGGCCGACCGAAGGGCGTCGTGGTGAGCCACCGGGGACTGGCGAATCTGGCCGCGTCCCGCAGGGAGCTGCATCGCATCGAACCGTCGTCTCGGTTCCTGCACAACACTTCTCCGAGCTTCGACATGGCCGTCGGCGAGATGATCTCGGCACTGTCTGCCGCCGCGACGCTCGTCGTCTCCCCGCCCGCAATTCTGGGTGGCGCGGAGCTGGCCACATTCATCCGCGACGAGCAGATCA
This sequence comes from Rhodococcoides fascians A25f, assembly GCF_000760935.2. NCBI lineage: Bacteria > Bacillati > Actinomycetota > Actinomycetes > Mycobacteriales > Nocardiaceae > Rhodococcoides > Rhodococcoides fascians. The sequence continues at coordinate 100,052 of NZ_CP049744.1, forward strand.
CCCATGCGTTGATGACGCCCTCGGCGCTGTCGACCCTCGATCCGGAGGGACTCGGGTGCCTCGAAGTGCTGTGCGTCGGTGGTGAGGCGTGCAGCGCCGAACTGGTGGCCAAGTGGAGCCCAGGGCGGCTGCTGCTCAACGGGTACGGGCCCACCGAGGCCACCGACATCTCGACGCTCGGTGAGGTTCGCCCCGGCGAGCCGATCACGCTGGGCCGACCGCTGCACGGGCTACGCGCGATGGTGCTCGACGCGCGTTTGCGTCCCGTGCCGGCCGGAGTGCGCGGAGAACTGTACGTCGCCGGGCCCGCTGTGGCGCGCGGCTACCATCGCCGATCCAGGTTGACCGCAACACGATTCGTTGCCGACCCACTCGACCCGGGAACGCGGATGTACCGCACCGGCGACGTGGTGCGGCGCACCGCCGACGGTCGACTGCTCTACAGCGGCCGCGCCGATCAGCAGGTGAAGGTTCGCGGCTTCCGCATCGAACCGGGAGAGATCGACGCGGCGCTGACCACGCACACCGACGTCGATGTCGCGGTGACGCTCGCAGTGCCGGGCCCCGCGGGGGAGCAGACATTGGTCTCGTACGTCACCGGCACCGCGGCACCCGAGGCCGTGCGCGAGCATGCGCGACGACTGCTGCCCGCGCACATGGTGCCATCTGCCGTGACGGTCATCGACCAGATTCCTCGCACCGGAACCGGGAAGCTCGATGTCGCCGCGCTCCCGGCACCGGTGTTCGGTACCACCGGCTACCGGCCCGCCCGGACGGCGGCCGAGATCGCGGTGGTCGAGGCCTTCGAGTCCGTGTTGGAGACACGACGAATAGGACTGGACGACAACTTCTTCGACCTCGGGGGCAGCTCACTGTCCGCGATGCGCGTCATCGGCGAGCTTCGAACGCGCTCCTACGACATCGGCATGCAGTCGCTATTGATGGATGCATCGGTGACGGCAGTCGCCGAGCGGATCTCGTCCGATTCGGTCGACGCCGAGGAGCTGGCCGTACTGCTACCGCTTCGGGAGTCCGGCGAGGGTGCTCCGATGTTCGGTGTCCATCCGATCCTCGGATTGTCCTGGTGCTACGCCGGATTGGGAAGCTACATCGACAATCCGCTGTACGGTCTGCAAACTCCGACACCGAAGGAACTACCGACCACGCTGGCGCAGTTGGCTTCTCGCTACCTCGACGAGGTCATCCGCGTTGCACCCGATGGCCCGGTGCACCTACTCGGGTGGTCGCTGGGCGGCGTCATCGCGCACGAGATGGCGGCGCAGCTCGCCGCGTCCGGCCGAACCGTGGCCTCGCTGACGCTGCTCGATGCCCACCACGGAGATCGGGGCGAGTGGGCCGAGACGATTCCGGTGGCGGACCTGATGTCGGGGCTCGGGCTCGATCTCGCGGTGCCCGACGGTCAGGTCGTCTCTCTCGACACTGCAGGCGAACTGCTCGACTCCGTCGACACCGGTGGCATCCTCGGCCGCGCCGACATCGAGCGACTCATCGGCGCAGCGAAGCACAATCACTCACTGCTGCAACGACATCGACCGAGCGTCTATCCGGGTGATGTCCTGTACGTCGCGGCCGGACTGGACGACGGTGACGGCGTCGGACAGTGGTATCCGCATGTCGCGGGCTCCACCACGGTCGTTTCCGCACAGGCCACGCACTGGCAGATGTGCGCACCCGCCACGCTCGCTGCCATCGGTCCGCGGATCGCCCACGAACTTCGCTCCACCGAGAAGAAAGAAATGACGAATCGATGAAAGCTCCATTCCCGACGGCCACCGTCCGCCGCCTCGCGGTGATGACACTGGCAGTCGGATTGCTGTTCGGCCTGCCCGCGGTAGCAACGGCAGATCCGGTGACACCTGCGGCCGAGCAGGACCGAGGGCCGGTGGGAACCGTCCGAGGAATCGACAAGATCGACGACGTCCGTTGGGATGTGCTCGTCTACTCGCCGTCGATGAACGCCGACATCAAGATTCAGGTGATCCGGCCCGCCGACTCGTCGGTGCCGCGGCCGACGCTGTACATGCTCAACGGCGCCGGCGCAGGTGTCGACGGTGCCAACTGGTTGGCCAAGACCGACATCGTGGACTTCTTCGCGGACAAGAACGTCAACGTCGCCATGCCCGTCGGTGGGTACCTGAGCTATTACACCGATTGGGAGCGCGACGACCCGAAGCTCGGTCGCAACAAGTGGCAGACGTTTCTCACCCACGAGCTACCGCCGGTGCTCGACGAGGCGTTGGGGGCCAACGGCGTCAATTCCATCGGTGGGCTCTCGATGTCGGCGGGATCGGTGCTCGATCTCGCGATCCAGGCTCCCGGACTGTACCGAGGCGTGGCGTCGTACAGCGGATGCGCGCAGACCAGTGATCCGGTGACTCGCAGCTTCATTCGTGCGTTGGTACAGCTGCGCGGTGGCGGCAACACCGACAACATGTGGGGACCCGACGGTGATCCGCGTTGGGTGGAACACGACCCACTCGTCAACGCCGAGAAACTCCGCGGACTCGATCTGTTCGTCTCCAATGCCAGCGGGCTGCCCGGGCCCTACGAGGTGCCCGGCAACGTCCGCCCGGCCGGTTCGCCGCCGCTGGCCGACCAGGTGGTGCTCGGTGGTCTCATCGAGGCCGGAGCCAACGCCTGTGCTCACAATCTGGTGAACCGACTCGGCGAACTGGGCATCCCCGTCACCACGAATTTCCCTGCGGCCGGGACTCATTCGTGGCAGTACTGGCAGGACGCACTGAGGGCATCGTGGCCGACACTGGAGCGGTCGCTGAGCTAGCGATCACCGCACGTGAGCGAGAACCCAGGTCATTGCTCGAGTGACCGCACTGCGTGCTTCGTCGGTGTGATCGAGCATGTCGAATCCGTGTCGTCCGTCTGGTACGTCGATGATCTCGAGGTTCGCACCGTGGGCTGCCTCGACAAAAGCGTGTACCCCCGCGGCGAATTCAGGACGATCGCGACCCACGCGCGTGAGCAGAATCGGCAGTTCGCCCGAATCCGATACGGCAAGAGTGGGATCGAATCGCGGCTCGACGCCCCATTCAGGGAGCGTTTGTAGCACCGGGTATGTCAACGCGAGGCAGGTCAGCCACGCCGGAGAGTCTCTCAGCCAGTCGGCAGCGAGCAACCCGCTCCCGGAAAAGAACCACAGCGCAACTCGATTCGGATCCACTCCGGGGAGTTGTCGAACCTCGTCGAGTCCGATGGCGATCTCATCGGCAGCTGCAGCACACTCGGCCAACGAAGCCATGTGATGTTCGAGTACGACACCGACGACCCCTGCTGCTGCGGCGATGGATCCGTACCCGACGAAGACCGGTTGATCTCGCGGTCGCCATTCGACGCCCGGCGGACGCGGACCGCCGTGAACGAAGACGACTGCGGGCCGAAGTGCATCGTCACCGGGTGCGTTGTTCGGTGCCCGATAGACGTCGAACGAATCGTGGCATTGACGTAGTGCGTCGGGCGTCGTGAGTACGAACGGCTGCGGTTCCATTCACTTACCTCCGTCGATGGTGCGCTGGAAATGGTCGATCGCCCAGCGGGCCCAGTCGGCCAGAGCGTCGTCTGCGCGGATTCCGTACTCCGCGGCGATATGCCCGAACGCCGAGGGCCCTTCGGGGACGAGATCGCGGTTCGGTTCCCGTACACGGCGGAGCTCGGCCGCCTCCGACTCCGCATGCTCGAGAATCCGCGTCAGCACGTCGATCGCATCCTCGGGCTCGAGTGCCGACAGCAGGAACAGCCGAAGGATATTTTCGTTCCGCACAACAGCCGGGCGAATCGGGGTCTCGACCAGCCACCGCCTGAGTTCGTCTCGTCCGGCCTCGGTGATGGAGTACGTCCGCCTGCCCCGCGCTCCACGTTCGATCACCTCGATGTGACCGGCAGCGTCGAGGCGGTTCAGCTCCGGATAGATGCTGGTGTGCCCGGCTGTCCAGGCATGTTTGCCTATTCCTTCTGCGCTCAGGGCTTCGGTGAGGTCGTATCCGCTACGCGACTCGATGGCGAGAAGGCCGAGCAGTGCGTGCGGGAGCGACATACCGGGAGCTTAGATTCCAATTTCGACATGTCAAGAGTGGCACGTCGCCCTCCTTCACTCAGCGCTGTTCCGACCGGGATGGGTTTGGACAGCACGATCGGATGCGTGAATTCTTGTTGTGTGAACACAGCAACTACCTCGCGCACCGGGGTGAGCACGCCCGTCGTTGCGCTGATGGCCGTCGCCACCGGACTCTCCGCCGGCGGTAACTACCTCAACCAGCCACTGCTCGATCTCATCGCCACCGAGTTCGGTGTCTCGGAATCGGCCGCCGCGGTCTCGGTGACCGTCGCACAGATCTCGTACGCGCTGGGGCTGCTGCTGCTCGTTCCTCTCGGCGATGTGGTGGACCGTCGGAAACTCAGCGTCGGCCTCATGGTTCTCGCAGCAACAGGTCAGGCTGTCACCGGCTTCGCACCGGGACTGTCGTGGCTACTGGTCGGCACCGCAATCGCCGGATTGTTCTCGGTCGCCGCGCAAGTGATCGTGCCGTTCGCCGCATCGATGGCCCACCCGGAACAGTCCGGACGCATCGTCGGCATCGTGATGGGCGGACTGCTGACGGGAATCCTGCTGGCCCGCAGCATCTCGGGACTGCTGTCCTCGGTCACCGGCTGGCAGGGCGTCTACCGGCTCGCCGCGGTGCTGATGCTCATCTCCGCTGCCGGACTGTGGCGGGTACTGCCGCGTCGCACCGCCACGGCGGACGTCACCTATGGCTCGGCGCTGTTCTCCATGGGTCGGCTGGTGCGCACCCACGCGCGGCTGCGCACGCGCGCTCTGCTCGGCGGCCTGGCCTTCGCGTCGGTGAGCACCGTGTTCGCCAGCATGACGCTGTTGCTCTCCGGTGACCGGTTCGGATTCAGTGCCGCACAGATCGGTCTGATCGGACTGACCGGCGTAGCAGGCGCTCTGATGGCCTCGGTCGCAGGCAGACTTGCAGACCGCGGACTGGTCCAGTGGGCCAGCGGTACCTGCGCCGTCCTGCTGATCGCGGTATGGCCACTGTTCGCCCTCGGCGGGCAGTACTGGGTGGTGTTCGTGATCTCGTTCGTGCTCGTCGACCTGGCGTTGCAGGGCGTGCACGTGAGCAATCAAAATGTCGTCTACGCCCTCGATCCGGCCGCTCGCGCCCGCATCAACTCCGTATACATGACGACGTACTTCGTGGGCGCATCAGCCGGCTCTGCCGTCGGCACACTGGCCTGGGAACACTTCGAGTGGACGGGCGTCTGCGTCGCCGGAGCCGGATTCGCCGTCCTCGCCCTACTGGTGTGGCTGTGGGACATGCAGGTCGAGCGACTTACCAGCGAGCCAATGCCCTCAACGATTCCGGTGTGCCGGCGTAGTGATTGACGTCGGTGCGCCCGTCGATTCCGGGGATCGTGCCGCGGTCGGTGAACTGCCAGAACAGCCATTCGGTCCAGCCGCCGGGTAAGGGCCCCAGCTCGTCGTTGTAGTCGGCGATCCACAGCGGGTAGTTGTTGAACTCGTGGGTGTCGGCCATCGCCGTCCGCCAGAAGTTGGGATACGTGTAGATGAACGGCTGACGTCCGGTCAGCGTCTGAACGGTGTTCAGGTAGCGGTGCGTCCAGTCGATCAGCTCGGCAGGAGACTTGCCTTTGGCGTCTTCGAGGTCGAGTACCGGCGGCAGATCGCCCGGGCCGTTGATGCCCAGCACCAGTGCGGAGTAGTACGCGCCCTGCAGTTCCGGGGAGAGAGTCACATCGGCGTAGTGGTACGCCCCGCGCGCCACGGAGGCCGTACGCATGACGATCGAGTCCTCGACGAAGTACGGGTTGACGTAGTCGAGACCCTCGGTCGCCTTGACCATCGCGAACCCGTGGCCTGCGGCTTTGACGGTGTGCCAATCGATGGCAGTGCCGTCGATGTGTTGCCACGACGAGACGTCCGGTCCCTGCGGAACGGCAGAGGCGACCGCAGGCACGGCACACGTGATGACGCCGACCGACAGGATTCCGAAGAGGGCACGAACTGTGCGAGAGAAGACCACCGGGCTGAGGCTAGGGGCCCGGACCTGGGCACTCAATGGTGAACAGTCACTAATGCGCTCTGTTCACAGACGTGGTTGAGTCGTCGGTAATGAGACGTGGGTAACACTCACGCTGCCGACGGCGACATACCCAGAGTCGGCACGAACAAACCCTATGGAAACACGAACTACATCTCTTGGCTCGGAGGCGCACCCATGACTGTCGTGAACGATCTTCCCCATCTGGCCCTCACGGAACTCGACCCGTCGAACTATGCGGTACCCACCATTGCGCCGATCCGAACCACCGGCCATCTCGATCCCGTGTTCTGCGTCCACCCGCTGGTAGGTCTGGTCGATTGCTACGCAGGTCTGGCCACTCACGTCGACGACGCCCGGCCCATCTACGGCGTCCAGGTACCGGCGTCCGGTGAACGCTCCGAGTCCCTCGCGGCATTGGCCGCCTCCTACGCCGACGACATCGTTCGTGTCCAGCCCGCCGGTGCAGTCCACCTCCTGGGGATGTCGTTCGGCGGAGTTCTCGCCCACGCCATCGCCGTCGAACTACAGAGCCGCGGCGTCACCGTGGGAGCGCTGACGCTGCTCGACAGCGACCCGGTCCGCGCCCGCGCCGAGGGAGCGGATCTCCTCGCGTCCATGGGCGACGAGATCGATCGCAGTCACGTCGAGGAGTTGCTGGCCGTCGCCTCGCACAACGACGAGCTCGTGCAGCGGCACCTGCCCGGCATCTACTTCGGCGACATCCTCGCCGTCTCGTCCGTGGGAACCGACTCCGGTTCCGCATGGCATCCCTTCGTGTGCGGCACGGTCGCCAAGTACCTCGTGCCCGACGCCACCTCGTTCGACGTCGTCGGCCCGTTGGTGGACAGCTACCTCAGCTGATCTCTTGCCCTATCCCAGCCAGTCCAGCACCGCCGCGGCCGTCCAGGATTGCTGCATGCTGCCGAGCGGCTTTCCGGTGAACGGCTCGTAGTATTCGGCGAAGCTACCGTCGCTGGCCTGACGCAATCCCTCGTCCCGCAGGGACAGTGACCGCTCGGACCAACCGCGACGCGCGAACGCCCACGAGAACAACCACGTCATCACCGGCCACACCGGCCCGCGCCAATATTCGCGGGCGCGGAAGTCCTTCGACACCGGCGACGTCGAGGGCGGGACGGCGTACCGAAGATCCGGATGGCCGCAGAATCGTGTGCCCTCGAAGATTCGCAACAGATTGCGCTCCTGCTCGCGGGGCAGACCACCGCACAACAACGGCGCGAACATCGCGATGGTCTCGGTACCGATCCACTGGCCGGTGCGCAGATCGAAGTCACGAGCCCCACCGGAGCGCGAATCCGTCGTCGCGACGACGCCCTTGCGGAACTTCTCGGCCCACGAGCGCAACTCGCGAACGTCGGAGCGCGGACGCGAATGGTCCTCCCCGATGGTGGCGAGCACGTCGCATGCCACCGCGAAGATGGCACTGACGAACACGTCCTCGACAGCAAAGCTCATTTTGGTCTTCAACGCGTCGTCGTCGTACCCGACCTGCTTCATCTCCTCCACCAACCAGATGTAACGGTCGTACTCGAGGTTGCTGGGCCGCTGAGAGGCGTCGGTGATGACCGCCTTGTCCTCCCTGAAGTACGGATCCATCTCTCCGGGAACAACATTGGCGTAGGCCGAATCCCAGCGCGGCGAGTTGTCCATACCCGACTCCCAGCCGTGGAACAACGCGATGCGTCCGTTGTCGTCGACGTCGCGAGCCTGCGCGAGCCAACGATGCCACCGCACCAGATCGCCCCAGCGTCGATCGAGAAACTCCTCGGCGACGGCGCGCGTGGTCCGCCCGTGGCGCTTGGAGTGATCGAGGATGCGCTGCACGGCAATCGCGTGCACCGGGGGTTGGGTGATGCCGGAGGTCTGCGGGTTCATCGGAGCCTGCGGGGCGAGGGTACCGGTGGCCCACCGCGCTGGACCGGGAAAGTAGCCGTCGACCCCGTTGGCGAAGACGATGTGCGGGATCATCCCGTTCTTCCACTGCGCCGAGAGCAGCGTGTCCATTTCCACCACGGCACGCTCGACACTCAGCGGTGCCAGCCCGACGGAGACGAATGCCGCGTCCCAGCTCCACATGTGCGGATACAGCCTCGGGGCCGCGCTGGTCATGGTGCCCAGGTCGTTTCCTCGAAGCAGGTACGCCGCCCGTGCCGCCAACTGCGTGGAAGTGAAACCTCGATCGCCCATGCAGACAGTTTGCGTCCATACGCGCAATTCCGCTCGTTTGGATTGCGGACCGAACCTGACCGCTATCGGGCCTAGTGTGAATTTCACCAGCCACCAGGAGGAAAAGATGACCACCGAAAGCACCGACATCGTGAAAATGCTCGCCGAACAGCGCGCCAACTTTCTCATCACCGTCCGCGGAATCACCGACGAGCAGGCACGCACCCGAACGACCGCCAGCGAGCTCACCCTGGGCGGGCTGCTGCACCACGTTGTCAGCAACGAACGGCACTGGATGAAGGTGATCGCAGACCTGGACGAGACCGCCGAATTCGACATGGCCAGCGCCGGCGGCGAGTACGTGATGGGCGACGAAGAGACTGTCGCAGGACTGATCTCCGAATGGGAAGAGGTGGCGCGGTCCACCACCGATGCCCTCGCAACGTTGGATCTGAACCTGTCCGTCCCGGTCCCGACAGCACCTTGGGCACCTGAACGAATCTGGCAGACTGCACGATTCACCGTGCTGCACATCCTGCGCGAAATCTCGCAGCACGCCGGCCACGCGGACATCATTCGCGAGGAACTCGACGGTGCGAACACCACCCAGACCTGGGCCTCCGAGGCGGGGATGAGCTTCTAGCTAACCTGATTGCATGACTCGTACTGCACTGGTGACCGGAGCAAGCCGTGGCCTAGGGGCCCATATCGCTCGACTGCTCGCTCCGGATCACCACGTGTTGTTGGGGGGACGATCGGCCGAGTCGCTGGAGCCCATCGCGTCGGAATTGGCCGGGTCCACCCCATGGCCGGTGGAGTTGACCGATCCCGACGCGGTAGCGGCGGCCGCGTCGAGCATCGATTCTCTGGACGTGTTGGTGCACAACGCCGGAGTGGCAGCACTCGGGACGGTCGAGGAGTCGACGGCGGAGGATTGGCGTCGCCAGTACGAGGTGAACGTCATCGCCGTCGTCGAACTCACTCGATTGCTGCTTCCTGCACTGCGCGCCGCCAAAGGCCATGTGGTCCTGATCAATTCGGGAGCCGGGATTCGCGCCAACCCGGGTTGGGGCGCCTACGCGGCGAGCAAGTTCGCACTCCGCGCCTTCGGTGATGCATTACGCCTGGAGGAACCGTCGTTGCGAGTAACCTCGGTGCATCCCGGCCGCATCGACACCGAGATGCAACAGGGGATCGTCGCGCACGAGGGTGGGGTGTACGACGGCTCGAAGTTCTTGCAGCCCAGTACCGTTGCCCTCGCAGTGCGCAATGCCATCGATACTCCTGCCGACGCACACCCGACGGAAGTGGTGCTTCGCACCAGGTGAGCGAAACTTCGTAGCGGGGGTCGAGTTTCCGCTCACGACAAGGGGTTTGGCGTGGTTCCGACAGTCAGTTGGTCAAACGAACGTGCGCGGGGACCGGCTAGATGCACTGCCATAGGCGCACTGGACCGCCCCTGAACCGGCGTCGACGTTGCAGAACGACCGCCCGATCACCTTCGTCGCTCAGAGGTCGTCGAGTTTCACTATCCCGTCTTGCAGAGCCCGGGCGACGAGTGTCGCCTTCGTCGGTGCAGCCCGACCGACGCGGGAGTATTTGTCCCGAATTCGTGTCAGGTGGGTGTTGACGGTTCCCAGCGCGATGTGGAGGCGCGCACCGACTTCGACTTTGGAGTCGCAGTCCAACCAGACCTTCAGGACTACGACCTCGCGGTCGGTCAGCCCGGGTGACGCGTAGACCGGCGCTGGTCGTTGGCCATGGATGCGCCCCGGCGCAAGAGCAGTGCGCGTGACGGGCGGCCTCGGGCCGAGGGGGTTGCGCACAGTCCTGGGCACTGCGACTCGGGTCTGCACTTGGGGTCGATGATCGATCAACACCATCTGATCCTCCTCGAGATACCGGCCTTGAGGCCGATGTACATCGGACCACGGGCGTTGAACCCTCTGCAACACAAACCAATTCGAGAAGAATGTCGATTCGAGTGTGTCGTCTACACAGGGATGTAGTCTGAACTAAACCGTGCGGGCTCGACCACTGAATTGCTATAGTTCGTGATCTATTCAGGTGCTGTGAAGTCCAGTGAAGGCGGTTGACGTTGAACCCTAGGCCTGTCCCGCGTGAGCAATTTCTCCACGCCGGATACCGGCTCCTGAGCGAAGTGGACATGACCGATCTCGCCCGGTCGCTGTCCATCTCGGCGGTAGTCGACGGTGCTGGGCTGTCGCATCAAACATTCCACAACACTTACCCCGGCAACTCTCGTAGCGGAGGTTCCGGCGGCAAAGAAGCGTTTGTGGCGGATCTGCTCGACAACCTCACCGTGAATTACAGCGGCACTGCACCCACCGATCCACCTGCCGGGCTGCGAGACGCGGCCGCACCGGTATCCGCCCTGTTCGAGGACCTGACCTCCGGCCTGATGCGGCGGCGCCTGATCGCCACCTTGCTGGCTGCGGACCACGACGGGGCCCGCAAGGCCGTCACTCCAGAATTCGAGCGACTGGATGCAGACCTGCGCACCAAGGTGGGTCAGGCGATTCAAGCTCAGGGCGGGTCCGTCCGCCAACCTATGTCACTGACCTCCCTCTCTACCGTCCTCGGAGCTCTGCTGGACGGACTCGCACTCCGAGAGATGCTGACTCCCGGGTCCTTCTCCGGGGACGACATCGCTGCAGCGACCACCTCGATCCTGCGGTGGGCGATCGATCCACTGCATTCCGATCGACAGACACCCGACCCCGAACCGGAATATCCTTTCGACGACTCCGACGCGCTACGGCCAGACCTCGAGGCCGACGTGATCGCCGCAACGGAAGCTCTGTTCGTCGACAACGGATACTTTCTCGTCACCCTCGCCGATATCGCGGCGGCCGCACGCCTCCGAGCCGACGACCTTCGACGGCTGTTCCCGAGCAAAGTCGACATCATCGTCGCCGCGCTGAAACCGAAATTCGATCGCGTCCTGCGACTGCGTCGAGCCGACGAGCGCCTCGGCATCGACCCTGCAATCGCATTGCGCCGCACTCTGATCGAAGTTGGGGAATTCGTGATCGACAACCGTGCCATGAGTTCCGGGATGCTGCTCGCCTTGAGCTTCGAGCAGTTTCAGCAACCCAACACCGTGACCACAGTTCTGGAAAACCTCTACCTTCCATCTGCCGTGGTACCGATCCTCGAACGGGGACGCCAAGCGGGCGTGTTCAGCGATGATGCACCGACGATCGAGGCTGCAATCATGCTGACCAACAACGTCCTGTTTCGATGCCTGACGCGGCCGACCGAAACGGCGATCGACGTTGTCGACGGCGTTCTCCGACTGCTCATGCCCGGCATCGCAACTAGGACCCCATAAGGGTGCCGCACCACCGCGCCCATGCTTGCGGCGTGGCGAGGTGAGTGTGACCGAAATCGATCCCATGCACTGGGATCGATTGGCACGACTGTCGCAGCACCTGCTCGACGACATCGAAGTGGGATCCGGAGACGACGGCACCTGGTATGTGAGTCGCGATATCGAGGCCGCGTTGCTTCGACGCACGGTCCGAGGATCCGAGCCACAGATAGTTGTCGGTGGAGCCGGGCACGGAAAATCGACACTGCTGTGGTCGCTCCACCGAGCGCTACAGGAGCAGGGGCTCCATCCGTTACTGGTCTCTGCCACCTGGCTCCATCCCGGCGACGACGGCATTCGTACAGCCTCGACCGCCGAGATCATCGCCGCCGTAACCGGTCGACCGGGCGCAGTACTGCTGCTCGACACCGCGGACCTGATGCTGCACAGCCGCTCTGCTCGCCACGACATCATCGACCTGGTCACTGTGCTCGCTCGGACGGCAGTCCCCGTAGTTCTGACGACCAGGCCGCTCGAAGGTCAAAGCCTTCCCACGAACCTGGGGCACAAGATCACCCTCGGGCCGTTCTCCTCGAACTCCGAACTTCCGACCGCAATCGAGGCATTGACCGTCGAGTTCATCGCCGACGACTCGGTGATGCCACCGAATCCGGTGACGGCGATCCAGTCCGCCCTGGCCCGCGGCGCTCTCGTCGACGACGTGTGCACCAGCCCCTTGCTGCTCAGACTTCTCTTCTCACTGTCGGCACCACATTTTCCTCAGCTCGAACTCGACGTCACCGGTCTCTACAACCTGTTCTGGTCTCGGCGCATCGTCAGCGATCACCGCTCCGGACCGGAGGTACCGGCTGAGGACACTGATGACCTTTCGGCCAGTGCCGGGTTTCTGGCGATTGCCATGCTCGCGTTGGGAACACCCGAACCACCCGTCGACGTCGTCGTTCGACGCGCGGCGCAGGTCGCGGCATCGGCGGACCATACATACGACGACGTGGTCCTGCGCAGACACGTACGGGCACTGACCCGGCGCGGCGTACTGGTCACAACCGACAATCGTGCCCGGTTTCTCCATCAAACGTTCTTCGAGTTCGCCGCCGCCAAGGGGCTTGCCAACAGGGGGGCCGAGGATGAACTGCCGCGATTGATCGCTCGTGTTGCACAGACGCCCGACGATCTGTTCGTCGGTGCCGTGGTGGAACAAACCTTGATCATCCTGGGAGCAGATCTACTGGCCAGACCCGCTGTCCGCGCGAGCTGTCAGACCCTCATCCGCACCGGGCTCCCGTATCCCATCTCGATTGCCATGACCGCGTGGGCGCATCATCCTGCGATACTCGAGCTCACCACCGACATGTTCGCTGCGGTCGCCGATGACCGGCTGCGTCGATACCTGACGACGCTGCCCTTGCTGGATTCACGGCAATTCGCCGAGCGTGCACGAGATTTCGGCAACCGGCTCGACATCGTTCCCAGGGGAACAGGAACAGGTACTTTTCACGAAATACTGTCGCCTCACGACAGCTCGGTTCACCCGTCGGATTCCCGGGAGCCTGACGAACTCACCATGTACCAAGAGCGCCTCGTTCGCGCTCTGCACCGCGTGGAGGCACGGCGGCGTGATCTCGAACGTGCGACGGACGAGGCCTACCGTGCGATTCGACGCGCCGCCGGCAGCAAGGACGACGATCATCTCGGCCGTATCTTGTTCAGCATTTCCCGATCTGCGTTCTATCGGCTGAAAGCCGGTTCGAGTTGGAGTGCACCCGGAAGAAAGCTCTGCGCCGACATCGATGCCCACGGGGACACCATCGGTGAGCGCTTCGACCTCACACGTTTGCACGACGCCTATGTGGCCGCGGCTCAGGCGGCGGACGATGCCCGCCATGCCAGGGACGGGCATGGCGGATCCGCAGGTCGATGATGTTCGTCGCCAGTTCCGAGTTTCTCGAGAAGTCGAACAAGCACGCCACACGATCGAATTACCCCGTTCCCCAACGTGATTCCCGTCCACCGCCCGGCCGGCGGTGGACATGATCGAAAGGTCAGGCCATGAACCAGGCAGATCGGCACGACCCGACACGCACAGCTCTTCGGCTCGTCCAGTCCATCGCACTCTCGGTACCCGCGTATCGCCGTCTGCTCGCCGAGCACGGAATCGAGATCGACGCGATCGCAACGATGACCGACCTCGCTCGATTGCCGACCACCTCGAAGGACACCTACCGAAGAACCAACATCCTCTCCGATCTGCAGGCCGGCGGACCCGAAGAAGTCGAGACCATCGCGAGCAGCGCAGGGTCGTCGGGAACCCCGACCTTCTGGTCACGCGGACAGCGGAGCACCGATCACGGAGCAGCGATGTTCGGGCACGTGCTGCGGGAATGCGCCGACACCGAGCACAGAACGACCCTCGCACTCGTGACGTTTCCACTCGGTCCGTACATCGGAGGTGCCTTCATGTACGCCATGTTGCTCGAACTCCGAAAGCGAGGCCATCGGCTCTCGATAGCGACCCCCGGTATGGATCCCGACGTCATTGCCGAAGTGGTGTCCGAGGCCGCAGACGGATATCAGCAGATCGTGATCTTCGCGTACCCCCCGATCGCCCGGGACCTGCTCGACACCCATGGAGAGCTGCTTCGACGGCACGACGTGGTGGTCATCGTCGGGGGTGAACCCGTCAGCGAGGCGTGGCGATCCCTCGTCCACGGCATGCTCGGCGACCCCGACGGAGACCGCGTACGTGTGGTCTACGGGGCAACCGACGTTGGATTCGTCGGCTATGAAACGGCAGCCACGACTGCCATACGTTCGGCGGCAGCAGAGGATTCGGCCTTGAACGGCGCGATATTCGGCACCGAGTACGCCGATGAAGATGTCGTGCAACAACCCGCATTCGTGCAGTATCGACCCGAGTTCACCTACATCGAAGTCGACCCCGACGGGTACTTACTCTTCACCGTGGGTGGAGTGCTGCCACTGGTTCGCTACCGCGTGAACGACAGGGGCCACACGCTCGTCGGTAACGAAGTCCGCGACCGCCTCGCCGATGCCGGGTATTCCGCTCTCGCTGAAGACATCGACCCGAATGCTCACTACCTGCTGGTGTTCGGCCGAACCGACGTCGCCGCCATCTACAGTGCCGTCAACATCTATCCCGACTACTTCCGACCGGCCGTCGAACACATCTCTCTGGCAACACGATTGACGGGACGGTTCATCGCTCGCTGCGAGACCGACAGCCACCAGCGCCAGACATTGACGCTCGACGCCGAGCTTCGGCCCACAATGGAATCCGATCCCGATACTGCCGAACAACTCCGGCAGCTGTCCATCGCCAGCCTGCGGCAATTGAGCGCGGAATACCGCATCGTGCACGACCAGAAGGGTCACGACGCAGAACCCGTCGTACGCCTGCGCCCGTTCCGCTCCGCCGGCTTCGTCACCGGAGGAAAGCAGAAGTCGATCGACTAGCAACCGTCAGCCATCTCGGTTCTCGTCTACCCATTCCGGATGCTCGCGCCGGGCCCACTCTCGCGTGACGACTCCCTCGGTCATCCCGCGCATGGCCTCGGTGTCTTTCCACGCGTACGTGATGTGCCCGACCACCAGCAGGCCGAATCCCAGTGCGAACCAATCGTGTACGAAGGTCGCGCCGATTCGCCAGTTCAGCGGGCTCCAGTTCTGGAAGTACATCACCGCACCGGTCAGCAGCAGCACGAGAATCGACCCACCGCTGAGCGCGCCGTTCAGCTTCTGGCCGGCGTTGAACTTACCGACCCCCACCGCGCCGAGGCGACGAGCCTTGGAACGCAACCACTTCCAGTCGTCGTCGACGAATCTGTTGAGACGCTCCAGGTCCCGTCGGTAGCCACTGGATATCGCACCGGCGATCAACGGAACCGGAAGGAGGAAGCCCGACCACACGTGCACGAACTCCACGATCGGGCGGTGCCCCACCAGCACTGCGAGCGACCCGATGTACAGGATCGCAGCGGTGACGATGCAGACGATCACCAGAATCCCGACGGCCCAGTGCACGTATCGTTCGACCCGTCCGAATCTGGCGAGCTCAGCCCGTGGGGTCATCACGACGCCCGTTCGATTCGCCGACGTATGCGTCGATGTCGTATCCGCGATTCTCCCAGTAGCCCGGCACCACGTTGTCGGTGAGCTCGATGCCGCCGAGCCATTTGATGCTCTTGTAGCCGTACATCGAGGCCACGAACAGCCGAACAGGCCCGCCGTGGTCGTGGGTCACCGGAGCGTCCAACATCGTCAGCGCAATCAGGACATCGTCGCGACGTGCCTGCTCGAGCGTCAGACTCTCCGTGTAGGTCCCGTCGAACGAGGTGAAGCGAAGCGAGTTCGCCGACGCGGTGGGTCCGACGGCATCGAGAATATCGGCCAATCGCACTCCGCTCCAGGCAACTTCGGGTACTCGCCATCCCGTGACGCATTGAAAGTCACGCACCAACGACGTCTGCGGCATCGAACGTAGGTCCTGCAGAGTGAACGTGCGCGGTGCGTCGACGGAACCGCCCACCGTCAGGGCGTAGGAATTCTCGTCCTTACGCGGCGCGCCCTGCGTCACCGAGTAGAACCGGAAATTGTTCCCGACGGGAATCAGCCCGATCAATCCCGTTGGATCGTGATTGCCGAGTGGGCCGAGAACGGACGCCAACCCCTTCTGGATCGCCCCGCCGCCCACGATGCCCGCGGCACCGGCTGCCAACAGGCCGAGCACGACTCGGCGACCCACGGGACTACCCGGGATCTCTCGCTCGTCGATCGGCATCCCTCCACTGTCCACGCTCGACGCCGATCCGTCACCTGGCACCGCTCGAAGTCTGGATGTTCGACGCCGGAAGTCCTACCGTGAAGACATGGCACTGTCGAAGGCAGAACGCGAAGAATTTCTGGCCGAGTCTCGGATCGCCGCCTTGTCCGTCGCTGCGGGTCCCGATCGGGGGCCGCTCACCGTCCCCATCTGGTACGACTACACCCCGGGCGGTGACGCGTGGGTCCTCACCGGCAGGACGTCGAAGAAGGCCCAATTGATCAGGGCTGCAGGTCGATTCACTCTCATGGTCGAGCAGTCGAATCCGACGATCAAATACGTGTCCGTCGATGGGCCGGTCGTACGCGAAGAGCCCAACACGCCGGAGCTTCTGCGCGCCATGGCAGCGCGCTACCTACCCCCGGAGAAGGTCGACGGCTACCTCGAGATGGCGAACAGCGAACACGAAGAAAACGTGGTGTTCTACCTGCAACCGGAGCATTGGCTGTCGGCCGATCTCGGGGCCATCTGACCGCGTCGATCACCGTGTGAACGGCGGTCCGTATCCCGGAGGAGGACTGTTGTAGGTCGGCGCGACGGGGTTGTTCCTCTTCGGACCTATTACCGCATCGATACCGACGGCAATCCAGGCCGGCACCGCGATACTCACCAACAGCACAACATCGAGAACCGCGGGCGTCGCTCGAGAATTGAATGCGTCCAACATCAACCAGTGGGCGAAAAGCTGAAATACCGACCCCACCACTGCGGAAATCGCGACCACCACCAAGGTCACCAGTGAGCGGCGTCGGACCAGAACCCACGCAAGTACGGCAGGCACCATCACGATGATGGACAGAAACGCCGCATAGACCACGTAGTCGCTGATGCCGAAGTAGACCGGCCCCAACTCCGCAATCACCGAAATCAAGACCGAAATGCTCAACGCAGCAACGGCAACGATGCGTCGGACCGGAGCAACTGGCTGAAGCACACAGAACACGGCCAACGCGAGAGACGGAATCGTATTCGCTGCGAGAAGGTGGAGGGACGTGCTGCCGAGAGGCCCCATCGCGAGTCGCAAACCGAGACCGATCACGCACCCCACGACGAGTATCACGATCGACACGACGCTCGGCCGCGGTGACATCCGAGGCTGAGGACGCGGTGGCTGCGGCGGATACGCAACCGGTGGTGGCTGATAGCCGTAGTTGCCTGGACCGTGCATGAGTCCGTCCTTCCGTGGGTAGTGGAGGCCGGGCAGTCACCCCCCGGTTGCCTGCGATGAACCATAACGAACCACGTGGTATTTCGCGAAAGTACGGACTCGCTGCAACTACGCGGAGAGGTACCCGGTGACGCACCCGACGCGACGCCGAACTCGAAGTTATGGACGAATACTGAGCGATTTTCATCCATAACTTCGAGCTCGGCGGAGGATGTGCCCATGTTCGGACGACTGATCACAGCACTGTTGGTTATCGCGGGTAGCGCGGTGTTCGCGCTGGGTACACCGGGAACTGCATTCGCTTGTGGCTGCGCCGTGCCGATGAGCATGCAGAAGACGTCGGCCGTCTTCGAAAGCGTTGCGGGCTCAGGAGCCGTGTTCCTCGGAACCCCGACCTCCAAGACCACGGGCAGTGACGCCCAGGGCTACATCGTCGATTTCGACGTCGCCGGAGTACTCGACGGGCAAGTCCAGGCCATCACCACGGTGTCCACCGCTACCGAGACGACCGCGTGCGGTGCCGGGTTCACTGTGGGAACCGAGTATCTCGTCGTCGCATCGTCGCAAAACACGAACGGGGCCACCTGGTCTGCGGCGTCGTGCGGTGGCACCAGTCTCGCCAGCGATCGCGTCTCGGTGGAGTCCGCGGTGTCGGTGTTCGGGCAACCTCGCCCGATCATCGAGCCCCCGCCACTGGAAGTTGTAGCAGCCGAACAGAGTCCAGATCACACGAACTACGTTCCCTGGGTGGTCGGCCTCATCGCTGCGGCCGCAGCCGCTGCACTGGCAGTGCTGCTCCGACGCAGTAGTGCGAACAGGAGCCCCTGAGGGCACTCAACCGCACCACTGCGCCGGAGGCGCACTACTTCAGGACGATGTTGACCATTCGACCCGGGATCACGATTATCTTGGTCGGGGCCTTGCCGTCGAGCAAGGCCGCGATTTTCTCGTCCGCAAGAGCCGTCTTCTCGACGTCGTCCTTCGTTGCATCGGCAGAGACGGTGATGCGGCTGCGTACCTTGCCGTTGACCTGGATGGGGTAGTCGACGGTATCGGCGACGAGCCACTTCTTCTCCACGCGCGGGAACGGCCCGTGCGCCAACGACTTCTCGTGACCGAGCTTGCCCCACAGCTCCTCCGACAGGTGCGGAGCCAAAGGAGCCAGCATCAGGATCAGCGGCTCGACGACCCCGCGCGGGGCACCGTCGGGGTAGGCCTTGGTGATGTGGTTGGTCAGCTCGATCAACTTGGCACCGGCCGTATTGTCGCGCAGCGCAGCGTAATCCGCGTGCACGCCGTCGATCACTCGGTTGAGCACTCGCAGCGTGTCCTCGGTGGGCTTGGCATCGGTGACGCGGACCTCGCCGGTCACCTCGTCGAGCACCAGTCGCCAGACGCGCTGCAAGAACCGCTGCGCGCCGACGACGTCCTTGGTCGCCCACGGCCGGGAGGTGTCCAGCGGGCCCATCGACATCTCGTAGAACCGCAGGGTGTCGGCACCGTACTCGGCGAAGATCTCGTCGGGGGAGACCGAGTTCTTCAGTGACTTACCCATTTTCCCGTACTCACGGTTGACGGGCTGGTCCTGGTAGAAGTAACCGCCGTCGCGTTCGATCACCTCGGCCGCGGGCACGTAGACCCCACGCGCGTCGGTGTAGGCGTAGGCCTGGATGTAGCCCTGGTTGTACAACCGGCGGTACGGCTCGCTCGAGCTGACGTGACCCAGATCGAACAACACCTTGTGCCAGAAGCGCGAGTACAGCAGGTGCAACACCGCATGCTCGACGCCACCCACGTAGAGATCGACCCCACCCGGATCGTTGGGTCCGTGGATCTCCGGACGCGGTCCGACCCAGTACTTTTCGTTCTCCGGGTCCGCGAAGGCCTCGGAGTTGGTGGGGTCGACGTAGCGCAGCTGGTACCAGGAGCTGCCGGCCCACTGCGGCATGACGTTGGTATCACGGGTGTAGGTCTGCAGTCCGTCGCCCAGATCGAGCTCGACGTTGACCCACCCGTCGGCCTTGGCCAGTGGTGGGGACGGCTCGGAGCTGGCGTCGTTCGGATCGAACGACACCGGGGCGTAGTTCTCGATCTCCGGAAGTTCCACCGGCAGAGCGGAATCCGGCAAGCCGTGCGGGTTGCCCTCGGCGTCCCAGACGATCGGGAAGGGCTCACCCCAGTACCGCTGGCGCGCGAACAGCCAGTCGCGCAGCTTGTACTGAATCGTGCCGCGGCCGGTGCCGTCCGCTTCCAGGCGTGCGATGACGGCGGCCTTGGCCTCGTCGACCGGCAGGCCGTCGAGGAAGTCCGAGTTCACCAGCGCACCGTCGCCGACGTACGCTGCCTCGGTGACGTCGCCGCCCGAAATGACCTCTCGCACAGGCAGACCGAAAGTTGTCGCAAATTCCCAGTCACGGGCGTCGTGGCCGGGTACGGCCATGATCGCACCGGTGCCGTAGCCCGTCAGCACGTAGTCGGCGATGAACACCGGCACCTGCTCACCGTTCACCGGGTTCGTCGCGTAGGCGCCGATGAAGACGCCGGTCTTCTCCTTGTTCTCCTGCCGCTCCAGATCGGACTTGGCGGCGATCGACGCCCGGTATGCCGCAACGGCTTCCGCGGGAGTCGCGGCACCGCCGGTCCACTTGTCGGAGACGTCCGCCGGCCACTCGGGAGCGATCAGCCCGTCGACCAGATCGTGCTCGGGCGCGAGCACCACGTAGCTCGCGCCGAACAGAGTGTCGGGGCGAGTGGTGAACACCTCGATGCCGGAGAACGAGACCTGCGCTCCGCGGGAGCGTCCGATCCAGTTGCGCTGCATCGTCTTGACCTTCTCGGGCCAATCCAGGTACTCGAGGTCGTCGACCAGGCGGTCGGAGTATGCCGTGATGCGCATCATCCACTGCCGCAAGTTCTTCCGGAAGACCGGGAAGTTACCGCGATCGCTGCGGCCGTCGGCGGTGACCTCTTCGTTGGCCAGCACCGTACCCAGGCCGGGGCACCAATTGACCATCGAGTTGGACTCGTACACCAGACGGAAGCCGTCGATCACCTCACGGCGCTCGCCGACGGTCAGCGACTCCCAGGAGCGGCCGTCGTCCAAAGTCCGCTCACCCGAGGCGAAGGCCGCCTCCAGTTCCGCGATGGGCCGCGCTTTGCCGAGGTCCGTGTCGAACCACGAGTTGAAGATCTGCAGAAAGATCCACTGCGTCCAGTGGTAGAAGTCGACGTCCGTCGTCGCCAGGGACCGTCGACGATCGTGCCCGAGGCCCAGACGTCGCAACTGGCGTCGCATGTTGACGATGTTGTCCTCGGTGGTGCTGCGCGGGTGCGTGCCGGTCTGCACGGCGTACTGCTCGGCGGGCAGACCGAACGCGTCGTACCCCAGCGCGTGCAGCACGTTGCGGCCCTGCATGCGGTGGTAGCGCGCGAAGACGTCGGTGGCGATGTAACCGAGGGGATGGCCGACGTGCAGGCCGCTGCCCGACGGATACGGGAACATGTCCTGGACGAACAGCTTGTCTTTCGGGACGTCTCCGGCGAGCGTGCCGACCGGGTTGGGCGCGTCGAAGGTGCCCTGGGTCTCCCACAGGTCCTGCCACTGCTCCTCGATCTGCCCGGCGAGCTCCGCGGTATAGCGGTGTTCGGGAACGGACTCGGTGGATGCGTCAACGGAATCGGTCACGTCGACCAGCCTAAAGTGTGACGCGGCCCGCCTGGTACCAGGACCTCGCTGCGCCGTATCCTGGCGAGGTGGTCATCGTCTCGGTTGTGTTGTTCGTGCTCGCCCTCGTCGTCGGCGCTGTCGCTGCGCTGTCGTTGCTGGGTCGGCTCCCGCGTAACCGTTTCGCCGGTGTTCGCACCACCGAGGCCATGCGCGACGACGAGACGTTCGTTCTCGCCAATCGCGTCGCCGGGCCGACCACCGCGGCATCGGCTCTGGTGCTGGCCCTGGGCGCAGTGGCCGCGGTTGCGTTGAGCGGAGTATCGGCCGTCGTCGCAGTCGTCGTTGCCCTCGTGGCCGCACTGTTCATCGCTGCGGCCGGCGGATCCATCGGGGCCCGCGCCGCAGCGGCCGTCCCGCCACCCGCCGAGGCGGACGGATGCGGAAGCTCGTGCATCTCGTGCAGCCTCAAGGATGCCTGCCAGCCGAGCTGAGCAGATGAAAACGGGAGCTGCGCGCACGTTCGACCCCGCTGGAGTGGTCTTCGGTGTTCTCGGACCACTCGCCGTCGCTGCCCTGGTCCTCGTCCTGGCCTACCTGTGGCAGGGCCGACTACCGGACCAGGTCGCCACACACTTCAGCGGCACCGAACCGGACGACCTCGCCGATCCACTCTCCAATGCCTGGACGCTGGCCGTCGTGATCGTGCTGGTGGGGGGCGGGTGCAGCGCCGTCGCGTCGCTGGCTCGGGTGCTGCTGATCATGCGCCGAACGATGCTCGTCATCGGACTCACCGTCGTCGGCATGATCGGTGTTCTCCAGATTGCGACCCTGACGCGGGAGTTGGACCTCTCGTCCGGCCAGAGCGTCACCATCCCGGGCTGGGCCATCGCGATGGGCACCGTCATCGGATTCGCCGCTGGGCTGTTCGGTGCGTCCAGGCTGCGTGACCACCGCGAACGCGTCGTCGCCACCTCTGCGCCGCATGCCGATCTCCCGCGCTGCAATCCCGAGCTACCTCTGGTGGTCCGCGTCGGTGCCAGCCGCGTCGCCGGGATCACCGTCGTAGTGATCTCTCTGGCCGGAGCCGCGTTGACGTGTTATCTGACCAGCTCGCCGTGGCCGATCTTTCTCTTCGTCCCGCTGACGATTCTGATTCTGTCGCTGCTGCGCTTCACCGTGCACATCGACAGCGACGGGCTCTACGTGTCCAGCCTGGGCATGGCGGCATTCGACTACGACATCGACGAGATCACCGGTGCCTCGGTGCGGACCGTCGATCCGGGTAAGGACTTCGGCGGTTGGGGTCTGCGAGCCAAGGGGCGCGGGAACTACGCCGTCGCTACCGAAGCCGGCCCCGCAGCCTTCGTCACCTTCGCCAACGGTGACCGGCTCACCATCGGTTCCGTCCAGGCCGACACGATCGCAGGCACCCTGAACACCTTGACCGCCCGCACTCGAACCGCAACGGTGAATTAAGTTAGCCGAGTGAAGTTGTTGCGGGATACCGTGCTGGATCCCTTCTTGCTGAGCATCTTCGCAGTGGCGGTACTGGCGAGTCTCTTCCCGGCGACCGGCACGGCCGAGGACGTGCTGGGCTGGGTCACCCGGATCGCCATTGCGCTGCTGTTCCTCATCTACGGTGCGAGGTTGTCGCCTCGAGACGCGTGGGACGGCCTCAAGCACTGGCGGCTGCACTCGGTGATCCTGGCGTCGACCTATCTGCTGTTCCCCGCGCTCGGCCTGGCTCTGCGAATACTCGAACCCGGATTGATCAGCGACGACCTCTACACGGGTGTGCTGTTTCTCTGCCTCGTTCCCTCGACGGTGCAGTCCTCGATTGCCTTCACCTCCATCGCCCGCGGCAACGTCGCCGGCGCCGTGGTGAGCGCGTCGTTCTCCAACATCATCGGGGTGTTCGTCACCCCGCTACTGGTGATCGCATTGATGACCACCGCCGGATCGGTGAGCATCGATCCGGGCTCGATCCTCGACATCGTGCTCCAGCTGTTGCTGCCGTTCGCCGTCGGTCAGTTGATCCGGCCATGGGTGACGGGATGGTTGACGCGGCACAGCGCGCCGACGAAGCTCGTCGACCGGGGCTCCATCCTGTTGGTCGTCTTCGCCGCATTCAGCGAGTCGATGAACCAGCACGTGTGGTCCTCGGTGGCGGTGTGGCGCATCGCCGTCGTGGTCGCGGTGTGCGCTGTGCTGCTCGCCGTCGTGCTGACGATCACCTGGTACGCGGGCACATGGTTCGGCTTTCCCCTCGAGGATCGACTGGTGCTGCTGTTCTGCGGGTCCAAGAAGAGCCTGGCGAGCGGCCTGCCGATGGCCGCGGTGCTGTTCGTCGGACAACCCGTCGGACTGATCGTGTTGCCGTTGTTGCTCTTCCACCAGATCCAGCTGATGGTGTGCACCGTGATCGCTCAGCGATTCGCTCGGCGACCGGAATCGGAACCGAGCCCGGCGGCCTCCGCGGCGGACTAGATTGGGTGTCACTCGAGGCAATGGGGAGAAGACGATGACCAGGAAACTTCACACCGACGGTGTCGTCTCGGCGGCCTACACCGGCCGGCTCGCCACCAATCCTGTTCCCGCACTGCGCCTTCCCGAGGAACAACTCGACCCCGACGCGGCCTACCGCTACATCCACGACGAACTGATGCTCGACGGCAGCTCGCGCCTCAATCTGGCGACGTTCGTCACCACCTGGATGGATCCTCAGGCCGAGAAGCTCATGGCGGAGACCTTCGACAAGAACATGATCGACAAGGACGAATATCCGTCCACCGCAGCCATCGAGGAACGCTGCGTCAACATCGTCGCCGATCTGTTCCATGCCCCCGGACTCGACCGCGAGGACCCGTCGTCGGCCACCGGGGTCTCGACGATCGGATCCAGTGAGGCCGTCATGTTGGCCGGCTTGGCGCTCAAGTGGCGCTGGCGAGCCAAGGGAGCCGGCACCGGCACTCCGAACCTGTTGTTGGGCAGCAATGTTCAGGTGGTGTGGGAGAAATTCTGCCGCTACTTCGACGTGGAGCCCAAGTACCTTCCGGTCGAGCGCGGTCGCTACGTCATCACCCCGGAACAGGTTCGCGACGCGGTGGACGAGAACACCATCGGCGTCGTCGCGATCCTCGGCACCACGTTCACCGGAGAACTCGAACCGGTCCAGGAAATCTGCGCTGCACTCGACGAGATCGCCGACGGCGGCGGGCCGGACGTACCGGTTCATGTCGACGCGGCCAGCGGCGGCTTCGTCGTTCCGTTTCTGTATCCGGAACTCGAATGGGACTTCCGACTGCCCCGCGTCAAGTCGATCAATGCCAGCGGACACAAGTACGGATTGACCTACCCGGGAATAGGATTCGCCGTCTGGCGAACCAAGGAAGACCTCCCCGAAGACCTGGTGTTCCGCGTGAACTACCTCGGCGGCGACATGCCCACCTTCACACTGAACTTCTCCAGGCCGGGCAACCAGGTGATCGGTCAGTACTACAACTTCCTGCGTCTGGGCCGCTCCGGCTACACCGACATCATGAAGGCACTGCGCGACACCGCTGTTCGCGTCAGCCGACACCTCGAGAAGCACCCGGACATCGAGGTGATCACCGACGGATCGGCCATTCCGGTGCTCTCCTTCATGCTGAAGGACCACTGCGACTTCACCGTGTTCGACGTGTCCCACGAGTTACGCGCCCGCGGCTGGCAGGTACCGGCATACACGATGCCCGACAACGCCACCGACGTCGCGGTACTCAGAGTCGTTGTTCGAGAGGGTTTCAGCGCGGATCTCGGTCGCATGCTGTGCATTGCCATCGACGAGGTGATCGATGGCCTGAAGTCAGGCGGGCATTCGAGCGCGCAGGCCTTCGCTCATTGAGCGGCTCCGCCGCATGTGAGCGGAAAGTCGACCCCTGCTACGAGGCGGGAGTGGAGCCTGCGGAACGACCCAAAGGCACTGCCGCGCACGTGCGGCGCAGCCGCTCAGTTCCGGTCGACGTCGATCGGATGGGATGCGAGCAAAGCCAACGGCATCGGCTGACGACGCAACACGTGTGCCCACAGATCGATGCGCGGCGGGCCGATCACATCGGATGGCAAGGCAGACAACACCATCCAGTCCTCGCGGTCCAGTTCGCCTTCGAGTTGACCGAACGTCCAGCCCGAGTAGCCGGCGAATACGCGCACACCCTCGATCAGTGGCGCGATATCGGCGGGATCGGAGTCGAGATCGACCATCACCACTCGGCCGTCGACGCGGCGCAATCCGGGAACGCCATCGATCGAGACGCCGGTCCGCAGCGTCGCAAGGCACAGTGCCGAATCTCGTTTGACCGGACCACCGACGTACAGCGCCTGCGGCTTGGCGGCCAACTCGGACCAGTCGGGCAGCACGTTCTGCACGGCCGTCTCACTGGGACGATTGATGACGACACCGAGGCTGCCGGCATCGTTGTGTTCGATGATGTAGATGACAGTGCGTCGAAACGTGGGCTCGACGAGCTCGATCGACGACACCAACAGACTGCCGGGCTGGACATCGCGCAACGCCGACGCCGTCTGGTCCTCGGGTTCCTCCGCATGCGTTGCCACGTAGCCATTGTGGCACCGCGCACCGCCGGATGTGGCACAAGCACGACGGCCAGTCTTCGGTCCTACTCGAGCCCCGCGATCTTCGTCAACAATCCCAACTGATATTCGAACAAGTCGTCCCTGCTGGCGAATGTCGTGGCACCGTACTGATCGAACACATCGAAGCTGATCGCGCCGAACAGCGACGCCCACACCATCACTCCCCGGGCCATCAGCTCGTCGGGCAGGTCTGTTCCCATCTCCCGGCGGATCTCCTCGAAGCTGCCGTGCAGTGATGCCGGTGCCGACACATCGGTCGGGGCCGCGGGCCGGGCATCCGCCCAGGCGGAGTCGAGGACCTGGACCAGCGCGGTGATCACGCGGGTGCCCGGCCCGGTGGTCTGCTCCGCGGGAGCGTGGTAGCCGGGTACCGGGCTGCCGAACAGCAACGCATACCGTGCCGGCTCTCGCAATCCCCACTGCCGCACCGTCCGGCCGAGGGCCAGGAACTTCTCTCTCGGTCCCTCGGCGGCGTCCACCGCTGCGTCGACGGTGTCCCCGAGCTCGGTGTACGCGTCGACGACGAGCAGGGTCAGCAATTCGTCCCGGCTCGAGACGTATCGGTACACCGCGGAGGACACGACTCCGAGATCCCTCGCGACGGCCCGCAACGACAATGCGGCCGCGCCACCGGCGGCCAGATGATCGCGCCCGATACGGGTGATGTCGGCCAGGGTCTGCGCGCGGGCTCGGGTCCGGGGGGTGCTCGCCATGGGCTCACTGTAACTGCCGCTCTTGCGAGAGAGCACTGCTCTTGCTTTTCGTGCGTCCAGGGTGCACACTCGTATCAACAGAGAGCACCGCTCTCGTTTGCAGGAAAGGGAGCACATCATGACCGAACTACACGTCGTCACCGGAGCCGGGCCCGTCGGCTGGACCGTTGCCGAACAACTTGCTGCACAGGGCCATTCGGTGCGGGTTCTGACCCGGTCCGGTAGCGGACCAGATCATCCGATGATCGAGCGCCGCGCCGTCGACATCGAATCCGATGATCTTCGACCCCATCTGAGCGGGGCCACCGCCATCTACCATTGCACCCACGCCGCCTACGAGAACACGGTCTGGCGGGACAAGCTCGAAGCGATGGAAAAGCGAGTGCTCGACGCGGCCGCGGGCACGATCGTCGCGTTCCCCGAAAGTCTGTACGCCTACGGCCGAGTCGACGGTCCGATCCGCGAGAACACTCCCCGCAACGCCACCTACCGCAAGTTGGGTGTGCGTACGCAGCTCCTGGCGGCTCGCGAGAAGCACTCGACTCCCACTGTCAGCGTCGCTGCCTCGGACTTCTACGGGCCTCGCGTCATGACGTCCCACATGGGCGAGAGGGTGATCGCGCCCATCCTGGCCGGCAAGACGATCCGCGTCATCGCCTCCGCGGACCTACCCCACTCGTTCACCTACGTGCCGGATCTCGCCGCGTCGATGATCACGGCCGCCGCGTCACCGACGACCTGGAACACCGTCCTGCACGCACCTACTGCTCCCGCGGTATCGCAGCGGTCGATGATCGAGATGTTCTCGGCCGCGGCCCACGTGCCCACTCCCAAGACAGGCACCATTCCGGCCTGGGTGATGCGGGCACTGAGCGTCGTGCCAGGACCGATGAAGGAACTCGGCGACACCCTGTACCAGTTCCGCTACCCCTACGTCCTCGACTCGAGCCGCAGCGAGAGAATTCTGGGACTCGAGCCCACCTCGCTCGCCGACGGCACCGCCGCAACGATGGCGTGGTGGAAGGCTGCGGTTCCTGCGGTGGCCAGCGGCAACTAAAGTCCCCTCGGTGAACGACGCCTCCTTCCGTACCCGCCTACGTCGGTCCCCGGGAGTCGGCAAGCTCACCACCATTCGGTTCGCCGGTCAGTTCGGCGACGGATTGTTTCAGGCGGCACTGAGCGGTGCAATCCTGTTCAATCCCGAGCGCGCGACCAATCCAGCGGAGATCGCGGCCGGATTTGCGGTGCTGCTCGTACCGTATTCGTTGGTCGGGCCTTTCGCCGGAGCCCTTCTGGATCGCTGGGACCGGCGATCGGTCCTGTTGTGGGCGAACATCGTTCGCATCGTTCTGATCGTCGCTACTGCCATCCTGCTGTGCGCCGGAGTCGACGCGACGCCGTTGTTGCTGTTGGCGCTGGCCACCGTCGGGCTGAGCCGGTTCGTCCTGGCCGGGGCCTCTGCCTCACTGCCCCATGTGGTTCGGCAGTCCTGGTTGGTCCCGATGAACTCGGTGTTGGCCACCGTCGGGTCCGGTTTCGCTGCCGCCGGTGCCGGGCTCGCCGTCGCCGTGATCAGCCTCGTCGGTGCAGGCGACCTCGGCTCGGGTGTCGCTGTGGGTGTCGCCGCCACCGGGTCGATCGTCGGGGCGATCGCGGCGGCACGCTTCCGACCACGGTCACTCGGACCGGGCACCGAGATCCGAACCGACAATCCCGTGGAAGATGTTGCTGCCGGACTGAAGTCGGGTGCTCTCGCCGTCTGGCGAGCGCCCGGAGTGACGGCAGCCATGATCGGTATCGGCGCACACCGCGTGGTGTTCGGCATCAACACGTTGATCATGGTGTTGGTTCTGCGCGAGGCCACCGCGAGCACTTTGCCGGGAGGGCTCGCGGGCTTCGGGATAGCCGTCGGTGCCACAGCCGTCGGTATGTTCCTCGCGGCCGTCATCACCCCGTTCGTCGTTCCGCGGTTCGGACGGACCCCCACGATCGCCACGGCCCTCGTCCTTGCCATCGCGGCCCAGCTCGGAGCCGTCTCCGGACTGACGCAGAACAGCCTGCTGATCGGGGCCTTCTTTCTCGGGATCGCCGGGCAGACCGTCAAACTCAGCGGTGACGCCGCCATGCAGATCGAGATCGACGATGCCCACCGTGGGCGGGTGTTCGCTCTGCAGGACACGGTCTTCAACATCGCGTTCGTCGGCGCTCTGGCCGCGGCGGCATTCGTCGTCGGGCCCACCACCACCGATCTGAACCAGGATCCCACTGCGCATGCCCTGGTGTTCGCCGGAGCGGGCCTCTATGCCCTCGGATTGGTTGCAGTGGCCCTCGTCAGCAGGCGCGCACGCCGCTGACGTGGTGTACCTTTCCGTATCGGGCCGGGACGTTTCGTCGGGGAGATGGGGAACCACATGTACGGCCGCACAACATCGCTCGGCTGTGTCTTCGCGGTTGCCGCGGGAACAGCCGTCCTTGCTGCGCCCCCGACTTTCGCCGCGCCCCCACCCCCGGTGAACTCTTGCGGCGAAACAGGATTCGATCCCAAGGACCATCCACCCGAACCCATCGGCCCGGGAAATCCGCCGCAGCTCCCCCCGCTACCGGACCGCCTGGTGATACCCGTGCAGTACCCGTCCCTCGAACTGGTTCCGGTACCCGACCCGGCCCCGAACAACACCCGCGTCCAGGCCGATCCGCTCAGCGACCCGTGCGCGGACCCGTGCCCCGATCTGACCGACCCCGCCGAATCACCCACGTCGGGGACAGGGTCTGCAGGCCGCCTGCCCTTCCCCCGAATCGAGATCGACCCACAGCCCGAAACCATCCCCATTCCGATCCCCGGCCCCGGTGGCGCCCCGGCAACACCGCCCCCTGCCCCGGCCGTCACCGCAGCAGAGCCAGGGCCGAGTACGCCACCGCCGGCGGCACCCGCCGTCGGCAACGTCGATGTGGTCTCGCAGCTGACCGGACCGGGATCGGAGAACCGCACCGACAAGCGCTGGCAGGTCGACGGCACCGACCTCGGCATCATGTGGGAGAGCAGACCCGGCGAGGTCGCTGTCGCATTCGGCGATTCCTTCGGCAAGGGGTGGGAGTTCGGCGTCGTCGGCGGAGAGGACTGGCGGTCGAACGTCCTGGGACACAGCACCGACGCCGACCTCTCCGACGGTATGACCCTGAACTCGATGGTGCAGGATTCCCGTTGTCACGCAGCCGAATTGCTGCCCTCCCGCAAGATCAAGAACTGGGAGACCACAGTCATCCCCACCTCCGGGTTCGCCATCGACGATCGGCAGTACATGTCGTACATGTCCATCAGGCGCTGGAGCGCGATTCCCGGACTGTGGTGGACCAACTACGGCGGCATCGCCTATTCCGACGACAACGGTTCCACCTGGGTCAAGGACGACCATGCCAAGTGGGACAACGTATTCGGCTTCTCCAAGTTCCAGGTGTCGACGATGGTCCCGGCGGGGGAGTACGTCTACATGTTCGGTACCGTCAACGGACGCGTCGGACAGGTCGGTCTCGCTCGCGTCCCGAAGGCGGACGTGCTGAACAAGACCGCATACCAATACTGGGTGAACGGCACCTGGGCTCCGGTCGACTCGAACGAGGCCACCCCCATCGCCGACGGTATGGCCGGGGAACTGTCGGTTCATCACGACGACACCCGCGGTCTCTGGCAGATGACCTACCTCGACCCCGTTCGCGGCGATATCGTCCTGCGAGAAGCGAATTCACCGCAGGGGGAGTGGACCCCGCCCAGCACGTTGATCGACACTGCCGAGTACCCGAAGGCGTACGGCGGCTTCATCCACCCCTGGTCGACGCCGAACGAGCTGTACTTCACCATGTCGGAGTGGGACAGCTACAACGTCTACCTCGTCAAGGCCGAGCTTCGCTCGTCGTGAATGGAAGTTCGTAGTGGGCTACGAGGTTCCGCGCACGTGCGCGGGACGCGCCTAGTGCGTGGGCCACCACTCGAGCAGCGCTGCTTCGGCGTCCTCGCGGGAGAGTGGTCCGCGATCGAGTCGGAGTTCCTTGAGGAACTTCCATGCTTTGCCCACGTCGGGACCGGCCGGGATGCCGAGCAACTCCATGATCGCGTTGCCGTCGAGATCGGGGCGTACCCGGGCCAGATCCTCCTGCTCGGCGATGCGGGCGATGCGCTCTTCGAGATCGTCGTACGTTGCCTGCAGCGCGGCCGCGCGGCGTTTGTTCCTGGTGGTCGAATCAGCTCGAACGAGCTTGTGCAACTTCGAAAGTAGCTCGCCGGCATCGGTGGCGTAGCGGCGGACGGCGGAGTCGGTCCACTGACCCTTGCCGTAGCCGTGGAATCTCAGATGCAGGAACACCAGATGCGAGACTTCCTCGATCATCTTCTTGGAATACTTCAAGGCGCGCATACGCTTTCGCACCAACTTGGCTCCGACGACCTCGTGGTGGTGGAAACTCACTCCACCGCCCGGCTCGTTTCGCTTGGTATCGGGCTTGCCGATGTCGTGAAGCAGTGCAGCCCAACGCAATACGAGATCCGGATCGCCGTCTTCCAAATCGATCGCCTGCTTCAGCACCGTCAGCGAGTGCGAATACACGTCCTTGTGTTGGTGATGCTCGTCGATCTCGAGCTTCATGTTGGGAACCTCGGGGATGATCCGCTGCGCCAACCCCGTCTCGCACATCACGTCGATGCCGTCGATCGGGTGCGCGCCGAGCATCAGCTTGTCCAACTCCACCTGGATGCGC
The DNA here is from genome assembly GCF_000760935.2 of Rhodococcoides fascians A25f. Lineage (NCBI taxonomy): Bacteria > Bacillati > Actinomycetota > Actinomycetes > Mycobacteriales > Nocardiaceae > Rhodococcoides > Rhodococcoides fascians. The sequence goes on from NZ_CP049744.1 coordinate 131,470, forward strand.
TCGGCCGTGATCCGGTCGATCTGATCCGCCATGTCCTCGATGGCCCGGTGCACCCGGGGCATCAGCGAAAATCCGAGCTGGGAGACGAACCTCGCGGCGCGCAGCATGCGGAGGGGATCGTCGCCGAAGGAGACCTCCGGTGCCGACGGCGTGTCGAGTACGCCCTCGAGCAGCGCATCCATCCCGCCGAGCGGATCGACGAACTCCTGTGCGCCGTCGGCTCCCAGACGCACGGCCATGGCGTTGACCGTGAAATCGCGTCGAACGAGATCTTCTTCGAGGCTGTTGCCGTACTGCACTTCGGGATTACGCGAGACCTGATCGTAGGAATCGGTGCGGTAGGTGGTGATCTCGATCTGCTGGTCGTCCTTGGCCGCACTGATGGTGCCGAACGCGATGCCCGTATCCCACTGATGATCGGCCCAGCCCGACAGGATCGCCTGCACGTCCTCGGGCCTGGCGTCGGTGGTGAAATCCAGATCGGTGCCGAGTCGACCGAGAACCGCGTCGCGTACCGTCCCGCCGACGAGATACAGCTCGTGCCCGGCGGCCGCGAACAGAGCACCGAGCGGAGTCAGCACCGGAGCGAGCTCGCGCAGCGTCACCGCTGCTCCGGCCAGCAACCTCTCCCGGCGGGCATCGGTCTGCTCGGCGGAAACGGAAGACAGGGACTGATCGGCCACGGTGGAAGAGCCTACTTGCGCCGAGGCGATCGATTGTCCCGGCCTTTACCCCGCGGTGCGGCACGGCAGAAGAGTGCGCATGGGCAACTAGTATGGATCGGGTGTCTGCTGCCGAACGATCGAACAGGAGTCGCCGCAACCCGCGGCGGCGTCAGGCACGCGCCGACACCGAAGCACCCAAGCTGCGGACCGTCCGCGAAACCTCGGCAGGCGGCCTGGTGGTCGATGGCCTCGACGGTCCGCCCGCCACCCGCTGCGCCGCCCTGATCGGACGTACCGACCGTCGCGGACGTCTGCTCTGGTCCCTGCCCAAGGGTCACATCGAGCAAGGCGAAACCGCCGAACAGACAGCCATGCGCGAAGTGGCCGAGGAAACCGGCATCCGCGGGACCGTCCTGGCATCGCTGGGCAGCATCGACTACTGGTTCGTCACCGAGGGCCGACGCGTCCACAAGACCGTCCACCACTACCTGCTCCGATTCCTCGGCGGCGAACTCTCGGACGAGGACCTCGAAGTCACCGAGGTCGCCTGGGTACCGCTGAGCGAACTGCCGTCGCGACTCGCCTACGCAGACGAACGCAAACTCGCCGCGATCGCCACCCGCCTCATCGACGACATGAACAGCAGCACGAACAACGGGAACTCGAGCGCACCGACCCCCGGCGAGAAGTGATCGTGCGGGCTCGGAAGGTCACTGCCGCCGCACTGACCTCGTTCCTCCTTGCGGTGGCGCCGGCCGTCGGGGTGGCGGCGGTCGTCCCCACGCAGCTTCCGATGGCCACAGCTCAGCCCGACGCGTCCGTCGGCGATGTCGAGTCCACCAGCGCCGTTCCGGACACCCCGATGACGCAGGCCGGCAACCCCTTTCTGACGCTGAGCATCGAGACCGTCGCCCCGTCGACCGTCACCACCAGCAGCGACCCGTTCGTGACCGTCCGGGCCACGGTGACCAACACCGGAGACCGACGCGTCGACGACGTCAGTGTCCGCATGCAGGCCTCGGCCGCCATCGACACCACGGCAGGTCTGCGCACCTCGCTGACCCTCGACCAGGAACGATTCGACCGCGTCGGCGATTTCGTCACGGTGGCCGAGTCGTTGGAGAAGGACGAGAGCCGCCAGTTCGACCTGTCGATGCAACTGCGCAGCACTACCGAGCCCTCGCTCGGGATCGAGGCGCCCGGCGTCTACCCGCTGCTGCTCAATGTCAACGGCACGCCCGAGTACGGCGGAACCGCACGACTCGACGACGCACGCTTCTTGCTCCCTGTCGTCGGGCTGCCGCGTAACCCGGGCGAGATGGACCCAGCTGCTCCCGACGCGCTGCCGCTGCCTCCGAACACGCGCAACCCCGTCGCGATGACCGTGCTGTGGCCACTGGCCGACATTCCGCGCCTTGCCGCCGGACTACCCGGTTCGGTCGACGAGCGTGTGCGACTGATCGACGACGAACTGGCCGGCGAGCTCGCCTCGGGCGGACGACTCGACACCCTGCTCAAGGCCGTGGAGTTCGCGACGCAACCGGGCCTCGATCCCGGCGGCAACCTCGCGTCGAGCCTGTGCATCGGCATCGATCCCGACCTACTGGTCACCGTCTCGAACATGACCCGCGGCTACCTCGTCGTCGACGATCCGGCCGATCCCGCGAGCACCGCTCGGGACGGCACCGGGAGCGCGGCTGCGACCCAATGGCTCTCTCGCCTGGAAACCATCGCGTCGAGCACCTGTGTGACTGCGATGCCGTTCGCGCAGACAGACCTGGGGGCGGTGGCCGACATCGGCGACGCCTCGCTGATCCAGAGCGCGATCTCCACGCCTGCAGATGTCGTCGACGGCATCCTCGGCATCACCTCGACGCGGGGCTTCACCTGGAGCCCCACCGGAGGCGTGGACGCCGACACCGCCGACGCTCTGCGCGCGGCGGGCACTGGAACCGTGTTGGTGGCCGACAACAGCATCAGTCCACCGACATCGGCACCGATGGCCCAGCTGCTGTCGACGAACGTTCCTCCGACCGGAACCCAGCCGTCGGAAACCCCGTCGTCGGGATCGCAGCCGCCCTCGACGCTGGCCGCTGCCCATTACGACGCGGCCACCGCAGCGGCACTGGCCGGCATGGGAGCTACCCCGTCCACTCCCGCCCTCACTCCCGCCGAGCAGCGCTACGACCTCGACACGGACTCCCGCACGGCGCGACTGCAGGACGCACTCGGTGCCATCAACTTCCATGCTCTCGTCGGCACCGATCGGCCCGGGCGCACCGTCACCGTCGCACCCCCGCAGTACTGGACCGCAGGGGGAGACGAGCCGTCGGCCATTCTCTCGACGGTGTCCTCGCTGCTGCGTTCCGGATTGGCGACGCCTCGCCCGCTGGCAGAGCTGATTGCCGAGCCCACGTCGGGCACTCCGGTGACCAGCATCGATGCGGCCACCGAACTGGACACCGGCACCATCGGCCTGGTGCGATCGCAGAGCGATCGGATCGAGACCCTCATGCAGTCGCTGGTCGACGACCCCCAATCGGCGCTCACCCCGCGTCTGTTCACCGCACCGCTGCGCGAAGACATGCTCCGCGCACTCTCGACGGCGGGCCGAGCCAGTTCGATGGCCGACAAGACCGGCACCATGGCATTCACCCGACTCGCCGCGACCCGGATCGGCATCGACACCATCTACGGATCGGTGACCGTGCTCGCGCCGGGCGGCGTGTACACCCTCGCCTCCGAACAGAGCCCGTTGCTGCTCGTCGCGCGCAACGACCTGCCGATGCCGGTCAACGTGCTGCTCCGAGTCGATGCGCCACCGGAAATGACGATCAGTGACGTCGGCGTCACCCAGCTCCCGGCCCGTGGCTCACGAACCATCACCGTCCCGGCCGAGGTCGACGCCACCCGCAACCTGTCGGTGGACTTCTCCGTGACGGCGCTCGACGGCAGCAGACTCGGCGAAGTGTCCACGGTGTCCGTACGGTCGAACGCGTACGGCCAGGCGCTGGCCATAATTACCGCCTGCGCCGGCGCTCTCCTACTGTTACTTGCAGGTCGACGACTCTGGCATCGATTCAGAGGCCAACCCGACCCGGCCGACGAAGGGTACGAGAGACCATGACAGGAAACGTCCCGTACGACGGGGACCTGCCGCGGTCGCGTATGCCGGCAGCACAGGTTTTCCGGCGCACGACGCCACCGCGGTCGGCACCCTGGGAACGGCAGTCGACTCCCGAGCTGCGCTCGTACCCGGCACCGCCCCCGCTGGACGGTCAACCGGCCGCCGACGACGCCGTCACCCAACTCATCCCGCGGTTCCGTGACGAGGACTACCCCCAGGCGCCGTCGGGAACGGTTCCTCCGTCGAAAGTTCCGCCGGGCGGGTCAGACCCGGCATCGCAGCCCGAGCCGAGGCCGCAGAAGTCGTTGCTGGCCGCGTCGGGATCCATCGCGGTAGCAACCCTGGTCAGCCGCATCACCGGATTCGCCAAGCAGGTCGCCATGACGGCCACCCTCGGCGCAGGGCTGGCCAGTGCGTTCACCGTCTCGACGATTCTGCCGAACATGATCTCCGAGTTGGTCCTCGGCGCGGTATTGGGAGCGATCGTCGTTCCGGTGCTGGTCCGGGCCGAGCAGGAGGACGCCGACGGCGGGCGGGCATTCGTTCGACGCCTGTTCACCATCGCAGTCGCGTTGCTGGGGACCGTTGCGCTCGGAGCGACCATGGCCGCGCCGCTGCTGGCGCGGCTGATGCTGTCGGGGGATCCGAAGGTCAACGAGGACCTGACCATCTCGCTGACGTACCTGGTACTTCCGGCGTTGCTGTTCTACGGTCTGTCCGGTCTGCTCACCGCGGTGCTGAACACCAGGCAGAACTTCAAGCCCGGAGCGTGGGCTCCGGTGTTCAACAACCTGGTCGTACTGGCAGTCTTCGGGATCTACTTCCTGATTCCGGACGACCCCACGTTGAATCCGAACGAAATGAGCACCACGCAGGTGCTCGTCATCGGCCTCGGCGTCACCACGGGTGTCATCACGCAGGTACTGGCCCTGATTCCCGCGCTGCGACGCGAACGCATCGACCTACGCCCACTGTGGGGATTCGACGAACGCCTCAAGAAGTTCGGCGCGATGGCCGCCGCCATTGTGCTCTACGTCGTCATCAGCCAGGTCGGGCTGATCGTTGCCACCAACATCGCGTCGGGCACCGACGATGCGAGCAACACGATCTACTCGCAGGCCTGGATCGTGCTGCAGCTGCCCTACGGCATCCTCGGCGTGACGGTACTGACGGCCATCATGCCCAGGCTCAGTCGCAATGCGGCCAACGGTGACACTCCGTCGGTCGTCGACGATTTGTCCGTTGCCACCCGGCTGACGATGGTGACGCTGGTCCCGATCGTGGTGTTCCTGACCTTCGCGGGGCCGTGGGTCGGCGAGGCGCTGTACGGGTTCGGCCGATTCGCCGACGTTGCGAGCCGACTCGGTGAGGCCGTCAGCTGGTCGGCGTTCTCCCTCATCCCGTACGCCCTGGTGCTGATCCACCTGCGTGTCTTCTACGCACGTGAACAGGCCTGGACACCGACCTGGATCATCCTCGGCATCACCGCCGTGAAGATCGGCCTGTCGCTCCTCGCCCCGATGGTCGCGTCCGATCCGAACCAGGTGGTGCTGCTCCTCGGAACGGCCACCGGCCTCGGCTACACCGTCGGCGCGATCATCGGCGGATACCTGCTGCACAAGAGCCTGGGCAACCTGCGGATGGCCAACGTCGGCAAAACCATCTGGCTGGTCCTCATCGCCTCGCTGGCCGGCGGTGCTGCCATGCTCGCGATCGACCGGATCCTCGGGCTCGATGCAATGACGAACGGCTGGATCGGAAACTTCGTCCGCGTCGCGATCGACGCCATCGTCATGCTCGGCATCACGTTCTCGATCCTCTGGTTCGGCAAGATTCCCGAAGTCCTGGCGGTCACGGTGGCCCTGAGCCGCGTCGTTCGTAGATTCCGCGGCGCGCCACCCGACCGGGACGCCGATCTGGCCGCTGCAGAAACCGGCGTGATTCCGGTTATTCGAACCGAGCCCACATGGGACACTGCGCGGGATCGGCTCCCGTACCCTGGTCCTCGGCACCCGGGGGCATACGCCCACACGGGTCGACCGTTTGCAGAACAACACGGGGCATATTCGCCTGAAGGAGTGACAGTGACCGACGACGATGTTGCTGGGGGGCCGGCACAGTCTCCAGCAAACGAAGCCGACCGAACGAGCGGCGGAGTCGAAGTCGACACCCAGGACCGCACCGAGCCCGTGAAGGCCGAGCCCAAGACGCCGGCCAAGGCAGCGGCTCCCGCCAAGGCAATCACTCCTGCGTCCTCGGAGGCCGCGAAGGCTGCCGCGGATTCCGAGAAGGGCAGCGAGAAGTCGGCAGAGACGGCCGACGCGGTCGAATCGGAGACCAAGGCGACTACCGACAAGACGAGTGCCGAAGACGCCACCGCCGAAGAAGCCACTACCGACAAGAGCGCCGCCACCGAGCCTGCTCCGAAGCCGGCCGATCGAACGGTATCCATCTCCAAGTCCGCTCCGGCGTCGCGCCCGACCGACAAGACCATCTCGATCTCGAAGGCACAACTGCCGGTCGAAGAGCCCGCCGACAAGAAGACAACCGACAAGGATTCGAAGCCCGAGGCGGTGTCCGAGGACACGGCAACGGCTCCGACCACGGACAAGGCGACGGAGAAGGCCACCACTGACAAGTCCGAGGCGACCGGTGCGGCTGCCCCCGCGCCCGAGCGGACTCTTCGTGGCCCGACGCTCATTCCCGGTGCCTCCGTCGCTGGTGGACGGTACCGACTCCTGGCTCCGCACGGCGGCGCACGTGGACTCAAGTTCTGGCAGGCCCACGACGTCAAGCTGGACCGCGAGGTGGCGCTGACGTTCGTCGACGCCGACCAGCAGTCCACCGCGTCACCCACCGACCGCACCGAGGGTCCGCAGGCGATCCTCTCGCGCACACTGCGCCTGGGTCGGATCAATTCGCCCGGGCTTGCGCGCGTGCTCGACGTGGTGCGTGGCAGCTCCGGCGGCATCGTCGTCGCAGAGTGGACGCCCGGCCGGTCGCTACGCGAAATGGCCGACACCGTGCCTGCTCCCACCGGGGCTGCTCGCGCGATCAAGGTTCTGGCTGCGGCGGCCGAGGCAGCACACCGCAGCGGCGGTGCCCTGTCGATCGATCACCCCGATCGCGTGCGCATCAGCTCCAGCGGCAATGCCGTCCTCGCTTTCCCGGCCACGCTCGCCGACGCCGATCCGAGTTCGGACGTCCGCGGTCTCGGTGCCATGCTCTACGCCCTCATCACGGCCAGGTGGCCGCTGTCCGACACCACCGGCGGATCGGTCGTGTCCGGTGATGCGGCTCCGGCTCGCAGCGTCGGCGGCATGCGTCCGGCCGACCGAGACGACAAGGGCGCGCCGCTCGAGCCGAGGCAGGTTCGTCCCGACGTTCCGTTCGAGATCTCTGCGGTCGCAGTGCGGGCGCTGGAGCAGAACAGTGGCATCCGTACGGCTGCCACCGTGCAGCACGTCCTCGATCAGGCCGCCGTCGTCAACGACAAGACCGATCTGATGCCGGCTCTGCGACTGGGCCAGCGCGCACCGGGGGCCAGCGGGCATTCGCTCGCCGACCCCGAGGAAATCGCCGCCGAGAAGGCCAAATCGACCCGCACCAATATCGCCATCGCAATCCTCGGTGCGTTGACGGTCGTCATTCTGGCGTTCGCCGGCTACTGGCTGTTCACCTCGATCGCCGGTGACAGCACGGATGCGCCCCTCGACAGCCAGGAATTCGGCCTCACCACTCCGGCGGCGGCGCCTCCCGCAGGCGAAACTGCCGCACCCCCTGCCGAGACGGGTGGGCCCGTTGCCTTGAACGGTGTCAGCGTCTTCTCGCCGCAGGGTTCGGCCGACAACCCCAGCACGGCGTCCAACGTGATCGACAACGACCCCAGCACGGCGTGGACGACCGACTCGTACTTTCAGCAGTTCCCCGCTCTGAAGAACGGCGTGGGCCTGCTCGTCACGATTCCGGCGACAGCGCTGAACAATGCGTGGATCGAGTCGACGTCCCCGGGAACCGTCGTCGAGATCCGGTCGGCACCGAACGACTCGCCCAGCCTGAGCGACACCACGCTGCTCGGTGAAGCCACCCTGCAGAACGGCCGAACCGACATCGCCCTCGACGACGCCGAGCCCACCGGGAACGTGCTCGTCTGGATCACCACACTCGGAGAGCAGGGCGGCCGCATCGCCACGTCGATCTCCGGGATCGGTTTCGACTCCTAGACCCGACGCTCGGTACGGAATCCGGGCTCGTTTCGTACTTCACGGTCTCCATGGCCTAGGCTCCCCCCAATGCGTTAACACGGGGGGAGCCGTTTTCGTATGACCGAACGTATCGATTCGGCGCTAGGGGAGCGCACGGATGCGGAACTTCTGGCTGCTCATGCGGCCGGGGAGCCGAACGCATTCGCCACTTTGATCTACCGACACCACGAGCATCTGTGGCTGACAGCTCGTCGCACGAGCTACACACCCGAGGACGCCTCCGATGCTCTGCAGGAGGCTCTGCTTTCCGCCCATCGCACCGCCGGGTCGTTCCGCGCCGACGCCGCCGTCCGCAGCTGGTTGCACAAGATCGTCGTCAACGCCTGCCTGGACCGCATCCGCCGCAACAAAGTACGGCCCTCGGTTCCGTTGAGCGAGAACGAAAGTCACGAGCCCGCGTCGCCCAGGGACCGCATCTCCGAGACGGAGACCACCATTCTGGTTCGGCAGGCTCTGATGACGCTGCCGCCCGATCAGCGTGCGGCTGTCGTCATCGTGGACATGGAGGGCTACTCGGTGGCCGACGCAGCCGTTCTGCTCGGCGTTCCCACCGGTACCGTCAAGAGTCGATGCGCACGTGGTCGACTCAAACTCTCGACGCAGCTCGCCTACTTGAAAGACGCAGGGAACCGAATCTAGACCCCTCGCGTCTATATCGTGTGAGAGAGAAAGCAGATTCGGCGAAGGGAGGCAGGAACGTGTCGTCGAGCACCGATGCGCTACCCGATGCCCCGTTCTCACCGGAGCTGTTGGCCGAACTGCATGCCGATGCCCTGCCCGAGGATGTCAGCAGTCGGCTGTGGCCGCTGGTCCGTCGCGACGAGCAGTCGATGCAGGTCCTCGCCGGTCTCGACGCGGTGTCGGCTCGGCTCAACGAGATGGGCGAGGATCCGACCGGGACGTTGTCGATTCCACCCGACGTCGTCGAACGGATCGATCGCACGATCCATTCCGTCGAGCAATCCGGTCCGCAATTCAGCGATCCGGCTGTCGTTCCGTTCCGGTCCCGCAGGCGTCATGTCGTTCTCGGAATTGCCGCTGCCGCAGCACTTCTCGCTGCCGGTTCGGTCGTGTTCGCAGCGGTGTGGCGTACCCCGGACGCACCCGAATCCGTTGCCGCAGAACCGTCGTCGGCACCCGACGGGTCACTGATTCTCGATTCCGCCGACCTCGACTCCGGTTTCGCCTTCAGCATTCTCGGCAAGCGTGATGCAGGCGCCCTGTCGGATCCGGCGGACCTCGAGGCGTGTCTGGCGGCCAACGACGTCGACCCCGCAACCTCCGTCCTCGGATCCACTCGGGTCAGGATCGACGGCCGAGACGGAACCCTGCTGGTGCTGGCAGGCGCGCAGCCGGCCCAGTTCATCGCCTTGGCGGTGGGCAACGACTGCGGCGGTACCAACCCCGACGTGCTGACTCGGCGCGATATCGGCTGACACATCTCTCTCCGGGGAACAACTGCCTCTAGGGTGGTGTTGACCAGATGTACGTCGACCGGCGCGTGCAGTGTGCACTCGGCTGTCGGCGGCCAGTACACGCCGCACAAGATCGGAAGGTCTGCATTGAGTACCCCCAAGGTTCACGATCTCATCATCGTCGGTTCGGGACCGGCCGGTTATACCGCCGGTGTCTACGCGGCCCGCGCAGAGCTGGAACCGATCCTGTTCGAGGGAACCCAGTTCGGTGGAGCACTCATGACGACCACCGAGGTCGAGAACTTCCCCGGGTTCCGTGAGGGCATCATGGGCCCCGATCTGATGGAGCAGATGCGCGAGCAGGCGAAGCGATTCGGTGCCGACATCCGCACCGAGGACGTCGAGGAGCTCGATGTGACCGGTCCGATCAAGACCGTCTCCGCGGGCGGCGAGACCTACAAGGCTCGCGCGATCATCCTCGCAATGGGCGCAGCAGCACGCTACCTGTCGATCCCGGGCGAGGAAAAGCTTCTCGGACGCGGCGTCAGCGCCTGCGCCACCTGCGACGGCTTCTTCTTCCGCGACCAGGACATCGCCGTCATCGGTGGTGGCGACTCGGCGATGGAGGAGGCCACCTTCCTCACCCGGTTCGCTCGTAGCGTCACCATCGTGCACCGACGCAGCGAGTTCCGTGCGTCGCGCATCATGCTCGAGCGTGCCAAGAACAACGAGAAGATCCGCTTCCTCACCGACACCAAGGTCCTCGAAGTCCTGGGCGAGACCAGTGTCACCGGCATCTCGCTCGAGCACGCCGAGACCGGAGAGAAGACGACTCTCGACGTCACCGGGATGTTCGTCGCCATCGGCCACGATCCCCGTAACGAGCTGGTCAAGGGTCAGGTCGAACTCGACGACGCCGGCTACGTCAAGGTCGCGTCCCCGTCGTCGGCCACCTCGGTGGAGGGCGTTTTCGCCGCCGGAGACCTCGTCGATCACGTCTACCAGCAGGCGATCACCGCTGCCGGTACCGGATGTACCGCTTCGATCGACGCCGAGCGCTGGCTGGCCGAGCAGGGCGACATCACCAGCAACACGCTCGAACACGCCGACCAGCCGGTCGACGCAGTCAACGCCTGACCGGCCCCGTTCACACACCGCTTCCTACATCAAGGAGATAGAAATGTCCGACGACAAGAGCACAGTCACCATCACCGACGCGTCGTTCGTCGACGACGTGCTGACCAGCGAGAAGCCCGTCCTCGTCGACTTCTGGGCAACCTGGTGCGGCCCGTGCAAGATGGTCGCTCCGGTTCTCGAGGAGATCGCCGCCGAGCACAAGGACAAGCTGACGATCGCCAAGCTCGACATCGACGCCAACCCGCAGGCCGCCCGCGACTTCAAGGTCATGTCGATTCCGACGCTCATCCTGTTCCAGGGTGGCAAGCCGGTCAAGCAAATCGTCGGTGCCAAGGGCAAGGCCGCGCTGCTCAAGGACCTCGAAGGCGTTATCTGATTCACCTCCGAATCGTGTGGATTGCAGCGGAAGGCAGTCTTTCTGCGACAATCATCTGATGTGCCGATGCCCAGCGTCGGCACATCAGCCGCATCGGGATGCGGTGTAGTCAGAACGATCTGGAGGCATTTCGAGGATGCAGGAACTCAGTCACGGCGATTCCGGACCCGCCGTCGCCGAGGTCCGCGGCACCCTGTCGGCTCTCGGCTTCCTTCATGAGGCCGTGGTTCCGCCCGGTCCCATGGACGACGGTCACTGGACAGCTCCCGGTTCCGTCTTCGACGGTGCCCTCGGTGGGGCTGTACGCGCATTCCAGCAGCACCGTGGTCTGCTGGTCGACGGTGTCGTCGGCCCGGCCACGTATCGAGCGTTGAAAGAAGCGTCGTACCATCTCGGCGCACGAACCCTCATCTACCAGTTGTCCGCTCCGCTGTACGGAGACGACGTCGCCTCACTGCAGACGCGACTGCAGGACCTCGGTTTCTACAACGAACGCGTCGACGGCTTCTTCGGCCCTCGCACCCACGAGGGCTTGTCCTCGTTCCAGCGTGAAATCGGACTTTCCCCGGATGGCATCTGCGGACCGGCAACGTTGCGTTCGCTCGATCTCCTCGGCACGCGTGTCACCGGTGGATCACCGCATGCCATGAGCGAAGAAGAGCTCGTCCGAAAGTCGGGACCACAGCTGACCGGCAAGCGCATCGTCATCGATCCCGACCTCGGCGGTGCCGATACCGGACGCATCGTCGACGGAGCGCTGGGTCGAGTCTCCGAATCGGAAATTCTGTGGGACCTGGCCAGTCGCCTCGAAGGCCGAATGGCTGCGACCGGAATGGATACGTTCCTCTCCCGTGCCCGCGGCACCAATCCCTCTGTGGCCGATCGCGCCGAGACAGCCAATGCCTGGGGTGCCGATCTGATGATCTCCCTCCGGTGTGCCTCGAGCACCAGCCCGGTGGCCAACGGCGTCGCCAGTTTCCACTTCGGCAATTCGCACGGTTCGACGTCCATGATCGGGCAGGTGCTCACCAGCTATGTGCAGCGCGAAATTGTCGCTCGCACACCGCTTCTCGATTGCCGCAGCCACGGCCGAACGTGGGATCTGTTGCGCCTGACCAACATGCCGACCATTCAGATCGACGTCGGATACCTCACCAACGAATCCGACGTCGAGGTGCTGAGCGACCCGCGGTTCCGCGACATCATCGCCGAGGCAATTCTGATCGCCGTGAAACGGCTGTATCTACTGGGTCAGGACGATCAGCCGACCGGAACCTTCACGTTCGCCGAATTGCTCGCCGAGGAACTCGCCGCCGCCGATCGCCCCTGATCTCCCAGTCGCCCTGATCTCCCCGTCGCCCTGATCTCCTGGTCGAGAATCAGCGGGCTCCGACGGTCGACTTCTGTTCGATGTCGACGACGGAGATGCTCGCTGCAATGAGCAACTGTTCCAATGCCGATTCGACATCCTGCTTCCATCCGTGATCCCGATCCAGCTCGAGTCGTAGTCTGGGAAATCTGTGGTGGGGTGCAATCACTTCGAATCCGACCTTCTCGAGAAAATCGGCTTCGATCATGCACGTCGACGCCGAACACGTCAGATGTGCAGTCGCATTCGGAACCACCGGCGCTGCGTCGTCGGCGTTGTGCCGAATGCCGAATGCCTCCAGGGCGCGAACACCTCGATTGACGAGATCTCCCACCACTGCCTGAATCAGCGTGGCCGAGTGCAGATCGGCATCATCCGGAGAATCGATTCGTAGTTGCGTCAGCAGAACCGCGTCGTGACTGACGGGCGACGTCGGAAACGTACTCGCCCGCGGAACGGCACGGGGTGGGCAATAGAGTGCGCAGCCGATCGTCTTGCCGTCGACGGACAACAGCTGCCCACATGATCCCCACTCGAGCATGATGGTCGACAACCACACTTCGTTCTCGAACTCGAGGTCGACCGACAAATCCTCCGATGCAGGATCGAGCACCCAGAAGCTACAGCGCCGCGAATGCGACGGCAGATGCTCGAACGAACCGAGAGTCACTCCGGTCACCATCGCCGACACCGCTTACCTCAGCCTTCGTGCATTCGTTCCAACGGGAAAATTCTGTCTCGGAGCCGATCCGTACCTCGACAAGAATAGGCGATCCGATCGTCGACCCTCTCGCGCGGACCGTTTCCCTGAAATAGGTTGCATGACAATGTTTTTCGACATCAATCGCGACTTTCGAGACCGTAGATCGTGGAGCTACGTCACAGTGACGTTTCGCCCGCGTATGTCTGGTCCTGAAAAAACGCCGCTACTTTTTCTTCTGCGCTTCCATCATCTCGACGATCCTTTCGAGGTCGTCCACCGACCCGAACTCGACCACAATCTTGCCTTTTCGCTTGCCCAAACTGACCGTCACCCGCGTATCGAAGGAATCGGAGAGCCTGTCGGCGACGTCCTGAAGCCCGGGCATCTGAATCGGCTTACGTCGAGGTGCCGGTTCCGGGCTCGTTCCATCTTCCCGATTGGCAAGGGTGACGGCTTCCTCGGTCGCGCGGACGGACAATCCTTCGGCAACGATCCGCGCAGCCAACGACTCCTGTGCATCGGAACCTGCGTCCAACGACAGCAGTGCACGAGCGTGCCCGGCCGACAGAACTCCCGCCGCCACTCGACGCTGGACCGGAATCGGTAGCTTCAACAGTCGAATCATGTTGGTCACGACCGGACGTGAACGCCCAATTTTTGCGGCCAATTCCTCGTGGGTCACATCGAATTCTTCGAGCAGTTGCTGATACGCCGCCGCCTCTTCGAGCGGATTGAGCTGTACCCGATGGATGTTTTCGAGCAACGCATCGCGCAGCATTGCGTCGTCTGCTGTTTCGCGTACGATCGCGGGGATCGACTCGAGGCCGGCTTCCTGGCTCGCACGCCACCGACGCTCGCCCATGACGAGCTGATATTTTCCGTCTCCGGCGGCGGCGGTACCCGAAACCAGTCGAACCACGATGGGCTGCATGAGCCCGAATTCGCGGATCGAGTGCACCAATTCGCCGAGAGATTCATCGTCGAAGACGTGTCTCGGCTGCTTCGGATTGGCTTCGATTCGATCCGGTGCGATCTCGCGATACACGGCGCCGACGGGGGAGAGGTCGTCTCCGTTGAGCACAGGCGGCGTCGGGGTGGGAGCCGTAGCAGTCTCCGTTGCGTCGTCGGACGCCGGCGTGCGCTTCGGCTTCGTGGACGTATCCGGCTTGTCCTTGGCATTGCGATCCGCCCCGATGATCACGTCTGCGGCTGCACTGCCGAGGCGCGGCCCGGCATCGGGTCCCGTCGGAATGAGCGAGGCCAGGCCTCGGCCGAGGCCACCTTTACGCGTTTGGCTCATCTACTTACTTCTTTCGTGCTTCGTCGATGCCGGCCGACCGCGCGGCGAGTTCTCGTCCGGCGTCCAGGTAACTCATCGCACCTCGTGAACCGGGGTCGTAATCGAGCACTGTCATGCCGTAACCGGGTGCCTCGGATACCTTCACGCTCCGAGGAATGACGGCCCTCAGGACGGCGTCCCCGAAGTGCTTGCGGACCTCTTCCGCGACCTGGTCCGCCAACTTCGTACGGCCGTCGTACATCGTCAGGATCACCGTGGAGACGTGAAGTTCGGGGTTCAGATGCGACTGCACCAGCTCGATATTGCGCAGGAGTTGTCCCACTCCTTCGAGTGCGTAGTACTCGCATTGGATCGGAATGAGTACCTCGGTCGCTGCAACGAGCGCGTTGACCGTCAGCAGGCCGAGTGACGGAGGGCAGTCGATCAGGATGAAGTCCGCGTCGATTCCCCCGAGCTCCTCGACCGACAAGGCTGTCTTCAGTCGGCCTTCACGGGCAACCATCGACACCAATTCGATCTCTGCTCCGGCAAGATCGATCGTGGCCGGAATGCAGAACAGTCGCTCGCTGTGCGGGCTCTGCTGCACGGCATCCTTGGCGCTGACTTCACCGATGAGCACCTCGTAGCTCGACGGCACACCGGAGTGGTGCTCGACGCCCAGAGCGGTGCTGGCGTTGCCCTGGGGGTCGAGATCGACCACCAGGACTGTCAGGCCCTGAAGGGCGAGCGCGGCAGCCAGGTTCACGGCGGTGGTGGTCTTGCCGACGCCGCCCTTCTGATTGGCGATCGTCAGCATGCGCCGCTTTGCCGGCTTCGGGAGCGATACCGATCCAGGGTGCAGAACCTGACTGGCTCGATGTGCCGCGGCACCGATCGGAGTGTCGTCGGGCGAGATCGCGTTGGTGTACTCGAAGTCGGAGCTCTTCTTCACCGCCGGTGCCGACTCGGACGAGTTGGACGCGTTCTTCTTGGATGCTGTTTCACGTGAAACAGCGGAATCGGACCCACCCGACATATGTGCTCCTTAGTGCGGAACTGACTGTGTTCAATACGATCGATAAGGACGAGCGCGGGACTGACGAGTCCGCAACCGAAGGTCAGTGACGACCCGGTCGCCGAGGCTGACGGACCGCTCTGACGACGATGGTTGGAGTAGGAAGCAGGCCCACTCCGCACTCCACGACCTCCAGCTTGCCAGCACCCATACGAGTGAGGGAAGCCCGGTCTCGCTCGATCTCTTCACCGGCACTCGATCCCTTCAGAGCCAGCATCCGACCGTGATCGTGAACCAGAGGAAGCGACCACTTGGCGAGCTTCTCCAACGGGGCGACTGCCCGCGACGTGACCACATCGGCGCCGCCCGCCTCCTTCTTCACGCCGGGCTGTTCAGCGCGACCGCGTACAACCAGGACGTTCAGATCGTGCTCCTCGATGAACTCGGCGAGGTACACGGTGCGGCGAAGAAGCGGCTCCACAAGAGTGACACGTAGGTCCGGCCTTGCGATTGCCAACGGGATTCCGGGGAGTCCCGCGCCGCTGCCGATGTCCACGACGGTCTCGCCCTCGTCTATGAGTTCGCCGATCGCCGCGCAGTTGAGGATGTGGCGTTCCCAGAGTCGTGGAACCTCTCGAGGTCCGATGAGCCCACGCTCGACGCCCGCAGTCGCCAACGAGTCGTGATACTGCCGGGCCAATTCGATTCGGTCCCCGAATACCTGCTCCGCGATTGCCATCAACTGGGTGCTATCCGAGCGTTCTTGTTCCACGTGAAACATCTTCCCGTGCCTGGGCGCGGAACGCCAAACGACATCGCTGTAAGTACGCGAAACTGCACACTGATTCGGACATCGCTCTCCTCGGCGGGTTATCCGATACTTCTGAAGCCGGGCGGCACCATCCCTCGTATCTGTCCAGACCACGTACGGTTCCTGATCCCGTGGGTGGCGTCCGCCGAACTGCTTCCCTGAGGATCCGGATCTCATCGGCTCCCAGTTCTCGACGACGCCGTCCGGGGTGCACCCCGGACGAGTCGCCCGACGAGAGCCACACGGCTCGATCACCCGTCGCGAGGCTTGTCCAGTGTCGGCGGCGGTGCCATATGTTTCACGTGAAACTTCTTCCCGCCCGACGGACGCGGGGGTTCTGCTGTGGCAGCTTTCGACCGATTACTACAGAGGCTCGCCAGAACCGAGCGATCCCGTCTGGAGGGATCGCGGTCTAAGCAACGACGAATACGCACCTTCGTCGCGTCGAGCAATCCGGCGTGGATCACCGACGACGATGTTTCACGTGAAACTGTTTCCTATTCGACGCGCCGGAGACTTTGCTGTTGCAGCCTTCCCTCGATTGCCGAGGCCTCTCGGTCGAGGCGAGCGGATCCAGTCCGGTGGGGACGATGTCGACAAACCGACACACTTCACGTTCGACACTTCGAGTGCCATCGTGCGAACACCTCAGATCCGATCAGCTCGGGAAGTCCGGCTGTATTCAGAATCCATAGGATCGGCGACCACGATTTCTTGCGTGACGCTGACCGATCACCCCATCGCCGGATCGCCCCGCGCGAACGGGTGACACGTGCGGTCGCGTCTCGGATCCGGGGCGTGGGTCCTTCGGTGAAGATCGTCGCGTTTGCTTCCCCGCTGTGACTGATCATCGACCTGTCGAGCGAGCCGGGGGAGCGGTTAGCCGCCCGCTCCACCTGATGGCCAACCGCGCCGCCGCTCCCAGTTCGTGGGCCCGACGCGATGCGTCCGTGAGGGACAGAGGCGGCACCGGTCAAGGGAGACTCCGCACAACCACAGCGAGGACTACAGAGCCGGCCACCCTGACGGTCTGCACACTCGAAGATCTGGTCGGGAATTCGTCCGAAGCCCGTGCTCACGATGCGTCCAGGATCCGAGTAACCAAGCGCGGGCGGACGTCATTGGTGCAATCTCCACCATCCACTGACAGATGGTGGCAAGAGATCGCGGCAACTGACCATTCGTCGCTGATCCCGCCGCACCATATCTCCGATCACAGTCGCGGCCCCGATTCGTGTCCGACGCGGGTCTGGAGATGCCGGTCCGGCGATACCTGGAGAGGCCGGCGTCATGACTCGAACACCCGATGCCGAGAACCTCTTCATGACCTACCCGAGCGACAGTCAAAAAATCGATTCGCCCCAGCTGCGCACGGAAGCCCGGTTTCACGTGAAACATCAAAGGTCGGTCGTGACCGTCCCCGGCGCGTACTTCCCCGTCGTCAACCCTCGGTTTCGGAGCGCTGCCCAACCGTGCCCCTTCCCGAGTGCCTGAAGACTTCCGGCGTTGTTTCACGTGAAACCACAACACTCGACTCATCGACCACCAACAACCGAGCCGCGTACACGCGTCACAGTGACGAAAGCGTCGCGCATACCTGGATCGAAATATTTCGACGAAAAGTTCGATCGCAAACGATTCTCGGACAGTGTTGCGCGTCAGAATTACACGGATGACATTCGAGCCGCGCCTGGACACCAATGTCCACGTACGACGATGGCCCCCACCGAAGTGGGGGCCATCAGATCGTGCAACCCGAACAGGTTGTCGGGAGGTGGAGCGTTGCTATCCCTTGACGACAACTACCCGCCGAGACGGCTCGACTCCTGTGCTCTCGCTGGCAACGCCGTCGATCTTGGCGACTGCATCGTGCACGATCTTGCGCTCGAACGGAGTCATCGGAGTCAGTTCTTCTCGCTCGCCCGATTCCAACACTCGACGCGCGGCTTCGGCACCGAGATTGCCCAGTTCGGTACGACGCTTCGCCCGCCAGCCGGCAACGTCGAGCATCAGCTTGCTGCGCTCTCCGGTCGACTGCTGAACGGCCAATCGGGTCAGTTCCTGAAGAGCATCGAGAACCTCACCCTTACGGCCTACGAGCTTGGCGAGATCGTCCCCACCGTCGATGCTGACGATGGCCCGGTCGCCCTCGACGTCCAGGTCGATATCTCCGTCGAAGTCGAGAACGTCGAGAAGCTGTTCGAGGTAATCGCCGGCGATCTCGCCTTCCTCGACCAAGTAGTCCTCGTCGTCATCATCGTCGTCGTCATCGTCAGGCGCGGCCTTCGCGGCCTTGTCTTCGACCACCTCGGACGCGGGGGATTGCTCTATCACGGCATTCTCGTCCGCATCCGCGTCGACCGCGCTGAGCTGATCGGCCTCGACCATCACGTCATTCACTCCATCCCCGGATACCGCACCGACTGGCTTCTGTACTTCGTCGTTCTGAGCTTCTTCTACGTCCGCTGCCATGTTCGTCCTTCTCTCGACGTGTCGGTCAGCGCCGCTTGCGCTTGGTCGACTTGTTCCGGTTCGCCTGCGGCCTCGGCCTGACCGGAGTTGCCGCACCGTTGGCGGTACCCGAAGTGTCACCGCTGTCGGTCGTCGCATCGTCGTCTACCGGCGCCATCTTCGACAGCTTGGGCCGCGCACCCGGCTTCGGCTTGGTCACCGATACCGGCTTCACGCCCGGCTTCGGCGCATTCTCGGAACGCTTCTCCACGGCAGCGACAGCCTTGGCAGCTTCTTCTTTGTCGATCTTTCCGAATACCAGGTGCTGCTGTGCGTACGTCCAGGTGTTGTTACTGACCCAGTACAGCAGGATCGCGATCGGTAGCAGGGCGCCGAAGACCAACACGCCCAGCGGGAACACGTACAGCGCAAGCTTGTTCATGATCGCGGACTGCGGATTCGCAGCTGCTGCAGCGCTCTGACGGGCCACCGATGCACGCGAGTTCATGTGGGTCATGATCGCCGCGATGATCATCAGCGGAATCGACACCGCCGCGATGACGAACGTCGACGGAATGGAGGCGCCCGGTCCCACGGCGAACGCGTTGAGCTGCTCCTGCGGCATGGTGATCCATGCCGAAATCGGGGCTCCGAACAGTCGAGCGTCGAGGAACGACTGCACATCGGCCACGCTGAACGCATAGTTCGAGAGTTCGCGGTTCTCTTCCGGGCTCAGACCGAGCTGACCGACGCCGGTGCCGGTGCGGTTGAACGAACGAAGCACGTGAAACAGTCCGATGAACACCGGCGCCTGTGCCAACACGGGTAGACAGCCCATCAGCGGGTTGAAGCCGTGTTCCTTCTGCAGTTTCTGCATCTCGACGGCCATTTTTTGTTTGTCTTTGCCGTACTTCTTCTGCAGAGCCTTGATCTGCGGCTGTAGCTCCTGCATCTGCCGCGTCGTGCGAACCTGCTTGACGAAGGGCTTGTACAGAATCAAGCGCAGTGTGAAGACCAGGAAGACGACGGACAGTGCCCAGGCGAATCCATTGCTGGGATCCTGGAACACAAAGCCGAACACCTTGTGCCACACCCAGAGAATCCAGGCAACCGGATAGTAAATGAAGTCGAGCACGGCTCTATGTACTCCTCTGTTCTTCCACTCGCACGAGATCGTGGTGTTCTTCGGTTTCGGTCATCTCGGTGACGCTCGCGCGCCACTTACCGGGTTCAGGCACCGGGTTCCATCCTCCAGAGTGCCAGGGAGCACATTTGAGGAGGCGGACGACTGCCAGCAACGAGCCCTTCAACATCCCGTGCACCTCGAGCGCCTCGATGGCGTACTCACTGCAGGTGGGGGAGAAGCGACAGGTAGGAGGTCTCATCGGGGACACATAGGTTCGGTACAACCCGATGAAATACATGAGAGTTCGAGCAGGAATGGAACGAAGGTTGCCCATGAATGTCATGACGGCGGACCCTTCGGAGCTTCGAGAAGACCGAGCTTCTTCAATCCTGAACGCAGTTGAACCAATAGATCTGCCGAGGACGCTGTCGCGGCACCCGGCAATGCGCGGATGACCACGTCGGTGGTCTCGGGGAGCTCACCGACCACGTCGGTACAGATATGCCGAAGCCGGCGCGCAACTCGATGACGAGTTACGGCCGGCCCGACTGCCTTGCTGACGATCAATCCGAATCGTGGTCCCCGAACGGTCGATGCGATGTCCTGCTCGTCCCGCACAACGGCGTGAACGACCAGATCAGATCTACCCATTCGGCGTCCTCGACGCACCGCTACGGAAAAATCACGTGCTCGGTGCAGTCGATTCGGCTCAGGAAGCATCCCGAGCTCCAAGGTCCGGACGAACGAATATCAGGCTGTGAGTTCTTTACGGCCCTTGCCGCGACGTGCGGAAACGATTGCACGACCCGCACGGGTACGCATACGAAGACGGAAGCCATGAACGCGCGCGCGGCGGCGATTGTTCGGCTGGAACGTCCGCTTGCCCTTGGCCACGGTCAACACTCCTCGAGATTCGAAGACGCCGATCTGTCGGCGCCTGCTGTAAAGGTTCCAGCGAGTTCGGATGAAGTCGCTTGCCTCCCGAGCGAGAAATCCGAGTGAAGACAGACTGTGAGCAGCCAGCAAGCATCGGCCACCTCGCTATTGGGTGACTGTTCGAGAGTACTGATCGAGTCACCGGTGGTCAAACTCGCTCCGAACCGATCGGCTCGGCCGTTCATGCACAGGCACCGGAGGATTCGGCGACCGAGGGTGTGATGTGCCTCGACATCGCTCGCCGACGACCGATCGAGCCCACGCGGTTCGTCCGATCGTACGACAGACAGCGACCATCCATGCAGGTCAGACTTGTGCGTGCGTGATACCACGGGCAGGGAGGAGCCCTGGGGTCACATCGGTGTCGTTTATCCACACCTGTGGATAATTGTGTGGAAACACAGATCAGGTGGCATATTCGTACCTTGCGGGGTCCACCCACGGACCCTGGTCTCCGCCGCGGCGACGCACGATCGACGACGCTATCCGACGCCGACGTCGCGCGGGCAGGAAACGACGCACGAGTTTCGACGCGTCGTACCCGTACGAGACCAATGCTCGGCGGTCCAACCACCGCCGAGACACCGATGCTCGACAACGGAGGGATCGACGTGAACGACGATCCGGATGCGCTCGCGCGTATCTGGCCCGAGGTGGTCGCGGAGCTCACTTCCGACCGTCACAGTGGGTCTCCCCTCACCAAGGGCCAGAAGGCCTGGCTCGCACTGGTCAAACCGCTGACTCTGACGCAGGGGTTCGCCCTGCTGGCCGTTCCCTCGACTTTCGCTCAAGAAGCGATCGAGCGAGACCTTCGAGAGCCGATCCTCGGAGCACTGGGCCGACATCTCGGGCAGGGCGTCGAGGGCCTCGGGGTCCGCATCTCCGCTCCCGAGGACGAGAAGATCGACTCCGAGCGGTCGGCCTTTCCCGACGCCGTCAGCTCGCCCACCTACCGGCGCCGCGTCCTGACCAGCAGAGACGACGAACCTTCCGATTCCGAGACCGCCGATTACGAAGAGGTGGACGACGAGCGCGAAGCGTTGGCGAGCGTGCAGAACTCGTGGCCGACGTATTTCACCAAACCCCCCGAATCGTCACCCCCGTCGTCGGGCGCGAACAGCTTGAACTCGAAGTACACCTTCGACACGTTCGTCATCGGCGCCTCCAATCGGTTCGCTCACGCAGCTGCCGTGGCCATCGCCGAAGCACCTGCCCGCGCCTACAATCCGCTGTTCGTGTGGGGTGCGTCGGGATTGGGCAAGACTCATCTCCTGCACGCGGCCGGTCACTATGCGCAGCGACTGTTCCCCGGAATGCGGGTCAAGTACGTCTCCACCGAAGAATTCACGAACGACTTCATCAACAGTCTTCGTGACGACCGCAAAGTGGCGTTCAAACGCCGCTACCGCGAGACGGACGTGCTGCTCGTCGACGACATTCAGTTCATCGAGGGCAAGGAAGGCATCCAGGAGGAGTTCTTCCACACCTTCAACACACTGCACAACGCCAACAAACAGATCGTCGTCTCGTCCGACCGGCCCCCGAAGCAGCTGGCCACCCTGGAAGAGCGGCTCCGTACCCGCTTCGAGTGGGGCCTGATCACCGATGTGCAGCCGCCCGAGCTCGAGACGCGCATCGCCATTCTGAGCAAGAAGGCTCGGATGGACCGACTCGACGTGCCCCACGACGTACTCGAACTGATCGCCAGCCGCATCGAACGAAACATCCGTGAGCTCGAAGGCGCCCTCATTCGTGTGACGGCATTCGCATCGCTCAACGGGCAAGCGCTCGACCTCACACTGGCGGAGGTGGTGCTGCGCGATCTCATTCCCGATTCGTCGAGTCTCGAGATCAATGCCGCAACGATCATGGCCGTCACGGCGGAGTA
Organism: Rhodococcoides fascians A25f; assembly: GCF_000760935.2. Classification (NCBI taxonomy): domain Bacteria; kingdom Bacillati; phylum Actinomycetota; class Actinomycetes; order Mycobacteriales; family Nocardiaceae; genus Rhodococcoides; species Rhodococcoides fascians. Next base: position 154,033 of record NZ_CP049744.1, read on the forward strand.
CTTCAACACCTCCATCGAGGACCTGTGCGGCCCGGGTAAGGCCCGAGCGCTGGCGATGGCCAGGCAGATCGCCATGTATCTCTGCCGCGAGCTCACCGACTTGTCGCTGCCCAAGATCGGCCAGACGTTCGGACGAGATCACACGACGGTCATGTACGCGGACAAGAAGATTCGCAAGGAGATGACCGAGCGCCGGAAGGTGTACGACCAGGTCCAAGAGCTCACTGCACGGATCAAGCAACGCTCGAAGCGGTAGCCCACCGGGCACAGACCAACGCAGAAGACGGCACCGAATCCCATCGCGGGTTCGGTGCCGTCGCCGTTTCTCGTCCATGATGGGCGCCAATTTTCGACTCGATGCCAACCTATTTTTCCGGCGTCGACCATTGATTCACACCTGTGGATAACCATGTGGACAACATCGAAGTTCTGGGGATGGAGTGTGGGCGCCTGTGCACCGATGGGATTCGTCCACAGGCAGCCGCCCGTCAATCGCATATTGGTCCCGAATTCATCCCCACGACACCACGCGAGGCGACCAGCAGATCCAACCGTCCGTGCACAGATTGCACAGGACCTATTAATACTTCTGTTTTCTCCTTGAAAGAACTTCTTTGAAAACAGGTGTTGGGGAACGATCCGTTCACAGGCCCGACGAGATCACCCGAATCCCACGTACGGCTCGAACCTCGAGCTTTCGTCTCGGGTTCGGAGGGCATACGGTGTGCTTGCGCTGGATGTGCCACACTCGTCGTTGCATCGGTTCGAGCCGCAACCATCGTGGTTGCACCGCTCCGGCCGTGAGGACGAACGCCACCGAACGAGAGGAAATGCCGAGCGATGGAGCTTGGAAGTTTGAAGTTTCGCGTTGCTCGTGAAGATTTTTCCGATTCCGTGGCGTGGGTGGCCCGTAGCCTCCCGTCACGGCCGCCCGTTCCCGTTCTCGGTGGAGTTCTTCTTGCCGCCGATGAGCAGGGTCTGACGGTCTCCGGATTCGACTACGAGGTCTCCGCTCAGGTCAAAGTCTCTGCCGAGGTAGCCACGGCAGGCCGAGTTCTGGTGTCGGGCAAGCTACTTGCCGACATCACCAAGTCGCTGCCGAACAAGCCGGTCGACGTCACGGTCGATGGAACCCGCGTTCTGGTCAACTGCGGAAGCGCCAAGTTCTCCCTGCCGACGATGCCGGTGGAGGACTACCCCCAGCTCCCCGAGTTGCCCAGCAACACCGGTTCGCTGGCCGGTGATGTCTTCTCCGAGGCAATTGCCCAGGTCGCCATCGCGGCGGGCAAGGACGACACGCTTCCCATGCTCACCGGTATCCGCGTCGAGATCGACGGCACCAACGTCGTTCTTGCTGCCACCGACCGTTTCCGGTTGGCGGTTCGTGAGGTGGAGTGGGCTCCCGCCGGGGCCGACACCACCACCGCGGTGCTCATCCCGGCCAAGACTTTGTCCGAGTCGGCGAAGACTCTGGGTGGTAACTCCGGCTCGCCGGTCGAACTGGCTCTCGGTTCCGGTTCGTCCATCGGCAGCGACGGCCTGTTGGGCATCGTCAGCGATGGGCGCCGCACTACCACGCGCTTGCTCGACGCCGAATTCCCGAAGTTCCGTCAGTTGCTGCCGGCCGAGCACACTGCAGTGGCGACTCTCGAGATCGCGTCGCTGGTCGAGGCGATCAAGCGTGTGGCACTGGTGGCCGAGCGCGGTGCGCAGGTCCGCCTGGAATTCAACGCCGACGGTGTACTGCTGTCCGCAGGTGGCGACGATGCAGGTCGCGCCGAGGAAGCTCTGCCTGCCGACTTCCAGGGCGAAGCACTGACCATTGCCTTCAACCCGGGATATCTCATCGACGGGTTGTCCTCGCTGCACAGCGAAAAGGTGACGTTCGGGTTCACGACGCCGAGCCGGCCTGCAGTGCTGCGTCCGACGTCGGACGAAGAACTGGTGGCCGACGACGCGGGCAAGTTCGCGGCGCCCAAATCCGAATACACGTATCTGCTGATGCCCGTCAGGCTGCCGGGCTGATCCTGCCTGGTTACTGTTGGACCCGCGGGAACCTTCGCACCTGACACAGACAAGGACGCGTCATCATGCAGCTCGGCTTGGTCGGTCTCGGAAAAATGGGCTTCAACATGCGCGAGAGGTTGCGCGAGCATGGTCACGAGGTCATCGGCTACGACCCCCGGCCGGAGGTGACGGACACCCCGTCGTTGGCCGGTCTGGCTGAGGCGTTGACGGCACCGAGGGTGGTGTGGGTGATGGTTCCATCCGGCCAGATCACCCGCGATACGATCACGGGCCTGGCTGAGGTTCTCGAGCCGGGCGATCTGGTGATCGACGGTGGGAACTCACGATTCACCGATGACAAGCCCAACGCAGAGTTGTTGGACGCCAAAGGAATCGGCTACGTCGATGCCGGTGTATCCGGCGGTGTGTGGGGCCTGAAGAACGGCTACGGCTTGATGGTCGGCGGTCAGGACGAGCACGTCGCCCATGCGATGCCTATCTTCGACGCCCTGCGTCCGGAAGGTGAACGCGCGGACGGATTCGTTCACGCCGGCCCGGTCGGCGCAGGCCACTACTCGAAGATGGTGCACAACGGCATCGAATACGGATTGATGCAGGCATATGCCGAGGGCTACGAGATCCTCGAAGCGGAAGAGCTCGTGCAGGACGTGCAAGGTGTGCTGCGGGCGTGGAGCAAGGGCACGGTCGTGCGGTCCTGGTTGCTCGATCTGTTGGTCGAAGCACTCGGTCAGGATCCGGAATTCAGTGCGATCTCCGGATACACCGAGGACTCCGGTGAGGGTCGTTGGACCGTCGAGGAAGCTATTCGCCACGCCGTACCCGCTCCGGTTATCTCTGCCGCGCTGTTCGCGAGATTCGCTTCGCGTCAAGAGGATTCGCCGGCAATGAAGGCCGTCTCGGCTTTGCGAAACCAATTCGGTGGGCACGCGGTCAAGAAGGCAGACGCCGACGAGACCCTGCGCGCACCGGCCCCGAAACACGAGTAAGTGTTCGTCCGGTCTCTGCAGCTACACGACTTCCGATCCTGGGACGACGTCACCGTCGACCTGGGACCGGGCTCCACGGTGTTCGTGGGACCGAACGGGCACGGCAAGACCAACCTGCTCGAGTCCCTCAACTATCTGTCGACGTTGTCCTCGCATCGCGTGTCGACGGATGCTCCGATGATTAGGGCGGGTGCTCCCAAGGCGTTCGTGGGCAGCGCCGTGGTCAATCATGGTCGTGAGCTGATCATCGATGTGGAGCTGCTCGAGGGCAAGGCCAACAAGGCTCGGATGAACCGCTCGCCGTTGCGACGACCGCGGGAGATTCTGGGCGTGTTGCAGAGTGTGCTGTTCGCTCCCGAGGACCTGTCCCTCGTGCGTGGCGATCCCGGCGAGCGTCGACGGTATCTGGATGAACTGCTCACCAGCCGAATTCCTCGAATGGCCACTGTCCGTGCCGATTACGACAAGGTTCTGCGTCAGCGCTCGGCACTGCTCAAGACGGCCGGCGGCTCGTTGCGTCGAGGATCGTCGTCGAGCGACGGTGCAAGTGCTCTCGCCACCCTCGACGTCTGGGACGGGCATCTCGCGGCGCACGGAGCTCGATTGCTCGCTGCCAGAATAGGTTTGGTGCACGAGCTGATGCCTTTCGTGCAGCAGGCCTACGGGTCCATCGCGCCGGAATCGCGACCCGCGACTCTGTCCTATCGCTGCAGCCTTGCCGAAGCATTGCCGCCGGAATTCTCCGATGCCGGCCGGGCCCCGTTACCGGACGACGTCGATGTGCTGGAAGCCGCTTTCCTGCACCAACTCTCGGTGATGAGACAGCGAGAAATCGAACGCGGTGTGTGTCTGGTGGGGCCTCATCGAGACGATGTGGAGTTGATGCTCGGTGATCAGCCCACCAAAGGTTTTGCCAGCCATGGTGAATCGTGGTCGTATGCTCTGTCGTTGCGGCTGGGGTCCTTCGGCCTGTTGCGCGAGGACGGCACAGATCCCGTGCTGATGCTCGACGACGTGTTCGCCGAACTCGACCGAAAGAGGCGTGCTGCGCTCGCGACGGTGGCGGCCGGTGCCGAGCAGGTGTTGATCACGGCCGCGGTACCGGAGGACGTACCACCCGAACTCGATGCCCGTCGCTACGGCGTCGAAGCACAGCAGAACTCGGAATCCGGTGCAGCAGGCCGTATCTCGCGTATCACGAATCTGTCGATCACCGTCGACGCCGGACGCGAGGAGAGCGAGGCTCGATGAACGACGACGAAGGAGCATCCGCAGACAAGGGCGAGACGCCGGAGTTGAAGGGCGTCGATCTCGCACGTCGTGCACTCGAGGACGCGCGCGCCGCGGCCAAAGCCAGTGGAAAGTCGGTGGGGCAAGGGCGGTCGTCTCCGACGGGTGGCGTCCGTGCGCTGCGGGGGCGTCGGCGACGGGGTTGGTCGGGAGCCGGGCCCGACGACCGAGATCCGCAGGCATTCGGCGCACTCGCCAATTCGATCGCGTCCAAGCGTGGATGGTCGGCCAAGGTGTCCGAAGGCGCCGTGCTGGGGAGGTGGGCCAGCGTCGTCGGTGAGGACATCTCGGCGCACGCCGATCCCACCGGGCTCAAGGACGGAGTGCTCAGTATCTCCGCCGAGTCGACGGCCTGGGCGACGCAACTGAGGCTGATGCAGTCGCAGATTCTGGCGAAGATCGCCGCGGCGGTCGGCCACGGTGTGGTGACCTCACTCCGTATCACCGGGCCGACCACGCAGAGCTGGCGAAAAGGTGAACGTCACGTCCGCGGTCGGGGTCCGCGGGACACCTACGGATAGTGATTGTTCCCAAAGTCGGTTGGTCGTAGTGCCTGGTCCACGTGATCCTCAACAGATGTTGGGGACAGTGTTGCTGTGAGACTGTCCGTGTGCGTAGCGTGATTCGGAACACGCGACGGTCGGGGGACCGAATACTGTTACATGCGGCCATCGGACAAGGAGAAGTTGTGTCTGCACCTACGAGGAAGGCGTCGACAACGGCGGTCGACGTCGATGGGACCCCCGAAGACAGAGTGGTTCTCCACGCTCGGAACGTCGAGTTCGACTGGGAAACTCTGCCGCTGCACTACATGGACGGCAATCCGCTGGCCACGCACCTGATCAATGTGATGCACCTTCTTCTGCCCGAGGGTGAGGAGTGGTTCGTGCGCACGTTCAAGGAGGCGTTGCCGCTGATTCACGACGATCAGTTGCGCGACGACGTGATCGGCTTCATCGGCCAGGAAGCCATGCACGCGCAGGCCCACACCGACGTCCACGACCAGCTTCGTGCACACGGCATCGATGTCGATCCATACGTGGATCAGATGAAGTTCCTGTTCGGCCGCGCTCTCGGTAATCGTTCGGGCCACGGACAGAACAGTCTGGTCGAGCGGCTCGCTCTGATCGCTGCAGCCGAGCACCTGACCGCGTTCCTCGGCGACTGGGTTCTCAATGCGAAGGAGCTCGACGATGCCGACGTCCACCCGGTGATGCTGGACCTGCTGCGTTGGCACGGTGCCGAGGAAGTCGAACATCGTTCGGTGGCATACGAGGTGATGCGTTACTTCGATGTCCGGCCGGCGCGGCGAATCCGTACCTATGTCGTCATTGCACCCACCCTCGTCTGGTTCTGGACGCGCGGCGTTCGCTACCTGATGAGCCAGGATCCGACGTTGGCGCATCTGTCGCCGAAGCAGCGCACGCCGTCGTTCCGCGAATTCCGACGAGTGGCCAAGGCTGGTCTGTTTCCTACACCGATGTCCATGGTCAAGGCGTCGTTGCGGTACTTCAAGAGCACCTATCACCCGTCGCAGGAAGGCTCGACGGCTCAAGCCGTGCAGTACCTCGCCACCTCTCCGGCGGCGCGGTCCGCTGATCGATGACCAAACGCACGTTGCGGAGCAAGCTCGGCGCAATGGCTCGGAAGGTCGACTCGTTTCGAGTGGGTCGTACGATTCCTCGGAATCTGTACGGGCGTGACGAGCCGGATCAGACGGTGTCGCTGGTCACCGATGCACTCGACAAGTGGTTCGCCCTACTCGACAACGAGAAGTACGACGATTCGTTCGCGGCACCTCCGGTTGCGCGTACCCGAGAACTGACGTTGGTCTCCCGGGAGGTGCTCTGCGTCGACGAGCAGGTGGTGCTGTTGACCTTCGCCGCGGCCGACGGGTCTGCTCTGCCGGCGTGGGCGCCGGGGATGCACCTGGATTTCTACCTTCCGTCCGGTCGTCGACGCCAGTACTCACTGTGCGGTCTACCGAGCGAGAACACGTACTCGATCGCCGTGCGGCTGGTGCCCGACGGCGGCGGTGGATCTCCGGAGATGCATGCTCTGACGGTGGGCACGCACGTGTCGATTCGGGGACCGCGCAACGGATTTCCGTTCGTCCCGTCCGAACAGGCTGTGTTCGTGGCGGGCGGAATCGGTATCACCGCGATCATCTCGATGGTGCGTAGAGCTCGTGATCTCGGGATGGACTGGCACTTCGTCTACTGCGGTCGCTCGCGTGAGTCGATGCCGTTCCTGGACGAGATCGCCGGCTGGGATCCGGCACGGGTCACCGTCCGCACCGACGACGTGGAGGGCATGCCGTCGAGCATGGATCTGCTCGGATCGACGGCGCCCGGCGGATCGGTCTACGTATGTGGTCCACCGCCCATGATCGATCTGGTTCGCGCGTCGTTCGATGCCCTCCCGGCTACACATCTGCACTTCGAGCGCTTCTCGCCGCCGCCGGTGAAGAACGGTACGGAATTCGAGGTGCAGCTCGTCGACTCGGGAGAGATTCTGTCTGTCGGTGCGGAAGAGACTGCGCTGCATGCCATTCGACGGGTTAGGCCCGATATCGCGTACTCGTGCCAGCAGGGGTTCTGCGGTACCTGTCGGGTGCGAGTACTCAACGGAACACCGCAACACCGAGAGAATCGCCTCACGTCCGAGGAGCAGAAGAACGAGATGTTGATCTGTGTGTCGCGTTCGGACGGACAGCGGATCGTTCTCGATCTGTAGCCGAATCGCCGGTTTTACCCTTCATCTTTGCCGTCCGGTATCGAAAAAATGCGTCTGTGAAGCAATCAGGGGCCTTTTAGGGGTGTCATCGTGCCCATGCTGTCGCACCCAACCAGTACTATGGACCGGTACGACATCAAGCCCGGAACAAACGCATGGAACGCGCACGGTCGAAAGACCGTGCCGACCCTCTGCGGTAGCACCTGGTACAGGTGTGAGCGGGGTAGTGGACGCGTAGAAGGAGAACCAGCTAACCGTGGCTGCCCAGAAGTCAGGTAACAGTGAGAACAGCAAGGATTACGGCGCATCTTCCATCACGGTCCTCGAGGGCCTGGAAGCAGTTCGTAAGAGGCCCGGTATGTACATCGGTTCCACCGGTGAACGAGGCCTGCACCACCTGATCTGGGAGGTCGTCGACAACTCCGTCGACGAGGCCATGGCCGGTTATGCCTCCACCGTCGACGTCACCATCCACGAAGACGGCAGCGTCGAGGTCAAGGACGACGGCCGCGGTATCCCCGTCGCCATGCACTCCTCCGGTGTTCCCACCGTCGAGGTCGTCATGACCCAGCTCCACGCCGGCGGCAAGTTCGACTCCGACTCCTACGCCGTCTCCGGCGGACTGCACGGCGTCGGTATCTCCGTCGTCAACGCCTTGTCCACCAAGGTCGAATTGCAGATCGCGCGTGACGGGCACCGCTACAAGCAGACCTACGACTACGCCAAGCCCGGTCCTCTCGAGACTGTCGGCGACACCAGCGAGACCGGCACCACGGTTCGCTTCTGGGCCGATGGCAAGATCTTCGAGACCCTCGACTACAGCTTCGAGACCGTGCACCGTCGCCTGCAGGAGATGGCGTTCCTGAACAAGGGACTGACCATCAACTTCACCGACGAGCGAGTCGCAGCGACCGACGCGACCGAGGAAGAACTAGGTGAGACCGCCGAGGCGCCCAAGACCGCCGAGGAAGAGCAGGCGGACGCGGCCAACGCGAAGCCGGCCAAGGTGCGTAAGCGGACGTACCACTACCCGGACGGCCTGGTCGATTTCGTCAAACACATCAACCGCACCAAGACTGCGATCCACAACTCGGTCGTGGGCTTCACCGGCAAGGGTGAGGGCCACGAGGTCGAGATCGCGATGCAGTGGAACGCCGGTTACTCCGAGTCGGTGCACACCTTCGCCAACACGATCAACACGCACGAGGGTGGCACCCACGAAGAGGGTTTCCGTACCGCTCTGACGTCGACGGTGAACAAGTACGCGATCGAGAAGAAGCTGGTCAAGGAGAAGGACGTCAAGCTCACCGGTGACGACATCCGTGAGGGCTTGGCTGCTGTCATCTCGGTGCGGGTCGGCGAGCCGCAGTTCGAGGGACAGACCAAGACCAAGCTCGGTAACACCGAGATTCGGTCGTTCGTGCAGAAGGCCTGCAACGAGCATCTCTCGCACTGGTTCGAGTCCAACCCCGCCGACGCCAAGACCATCATCAACAAGGCCGTCTCGTCCGCGCAGGCGCGGATGGCTGCCCGCAAGGCACGAGAGTTGGTGCGGCGCAAGAGCGCAACCGATATCGGCGGTCTGCCGGGCAAGCTGGCCGACTGCCGTTCCAACGATCCGAGCAAGTCCGAGATCTACATCGTGGAGGGCGACTCCGCAGGTGGCTCGGCCAAATCGGGCCGCGACTCGATGTTCCAGGCGATCCTGCCGTTGCGCGGAAAGATCATCAACGTCGAGAAGGCGCGCATCGACCGCGTCCTCAAGAACAACGAAGTCCAGTCGATCATCACCGCGTTCGGCACCGGCATCCACGACGAGTTCGACATCACCAAGCTGCGGTATCACAAGATCGTGCTGATGGCCGACGCCGACGTCGACGGCCAGCACATCTCGACGCTGCTCATGACCCTGCTCTTCCGGTTCATGCGTCCGCTGATCGAGAACGGTCACGTGTATCTCGCAATGCCGCCGCTGTACAAGCTCAAGTGGAGCCGCGGAGAGCCCGATTTCGCGTACTCCGATCGCGAGCGCGACGGACTGCTCGAAGCCGGTATCGCCAACAAGCGCAAGATCAACGTCGAAGACGGCGTCCAGCGGTACAAAGGCCTCGGCGAGATGAACGCCAAGGAACTGTGGGAAACCACCATGGACCCGGCAGTGCGAGTGCTGCGTCTGGTCACCCTCGACGACGCCGCTGCCGCAGACGAACTGTTCAGCGTGCTGATGGGCGAGGACGTGTCCGCACGCCGAAGCTTCATCGCCCGCAACGCGAAAGATGTTCGCTTTCTTGACGTTTAGTCACTTCCCTTCACGCGCCGACGAGTGCTCTCGGCGCGTGAAGGTGACCGTTTCTCGAGGAGATTTGCATGTCTGACATCACCGAACCGCCGGTAGGACCCCCGCCGGGTTCGACCACCAATGCCGAGGGTGGAGACCGGATCGATCCGGTCGACATCCAGCAGGAAATGCAGCGCAGTTACATCGATTACGCGATGAGCGTCATCGTCGGCCGTGCCCTGCCCGAGGTCCGCGATGGTCTCAAGCCGGTGCACCGACGCGTGCTGTACGCGATGTACGACTCGGGCTTCCGTCCCGACCGCAGTTACGTGAAATCCGCACGCCCCGTTGCCGAAACGATGGGTAACTACCACCCCCACGGCGACACCTCGATCTACGACGCGCTCGTGCGTCTGGCTCAGCCGTGGTCGATGCGGTACCCACTGGTCGACGGCCAGGGCAACTTCGGCTCCCGCGGCAACGACGGCGCCGCCGCCATGCGATACACCGAAGCGCGCCTGACCCCGCTCGCCATGGAGATGCTGCGCGACATCGACGAGGAAACCGTCGACTTCATCCCCAACTACGACGGCAAAACTCAAGAGCCGACGGTACTTCCGTCGCGAGTGCCCAACCTGTTGATGAACGGCTCCAACGGCATCGCCGTCGGTATGGCCACCAACATCCCCCCGCACAACTTGCGTGAACTGGGCGACGCAGTGTTCTGGGCCCTCGACAACTTCGAGGCCGACGAGGAAGCGACCCTCGCGGCCTGCATGGAACGCGTCAAGGGTCCCGACTTCCCCACCCACGGACTCATCGTCGGCGGTCAGGGTATTCAGGATGCGTACTCGACCGGACGCGGTTCGATCCGCATGCGCGGTGTCGTCGAGATCGAGGAAGACTCCAACGGTCGCACCACGATCGTCATAACCGAGCTGCCGTATCAGGTCAATCCGGACAACCTGATCACCTCGATCGCCGAGCAGGTCCGCGACGGCAAGCTGTCCGGTATCTCGAAGATCGACGACGAGTCGTCCGATCGCGTCGGGATGCGCATCGTGGTCACGATCAAGCGCGACGCCGTCGCGAAGGTCGTGCTCAACAACCTCTACAAGCACTCGCAGCTGCAGACCAGCTTCGGTGCCAACATGCTCTCGATCGTCGACGGCGTTCCGCGCACACTGCGTCTGGACCAGATGATCCGCTTCTACGTCACCCATCAACTCGATGTGATCGTGCGGCGCACCCGGTACCGGTTGCGTAGAGCCGAGGAACGCGCCCACATTCTGCGCGGACTCGTCAAGGCGCTCGACGCGCTCGACGACGTCATTGCCTTGATCCGCGCGTCGCAGACGGTGGATCTCGCCAAGCAGGGCTTGATCGATCTGCTCGATATCGACGAGATCCAGGCCCAGGCCATTCTCGACATGCAGTTGCGCCGCCTGGCCGCACTCGAGCGCCAGAAGATCATCGACGAGTTGGCCGAACTCGAGCGGACCATCGCCGACTTGCAGGACATCCTGGCCAAGCCGGAGCGTCAGCGCCAGATCGTGCGCGACGAGCTTGCCGAGATCGTCGAGAAGTTCGGCGACGACCGTCGTACCCGCATCATCGCCGCCGACGGCGACGTCAACGACGAGGATCTGATCGCCCGGGAGAACGTGGTCGTCACGATCACCGAGACCGGGTACGCCAAGCGCACCAGAACCGATCTGTACCGCTCGCAGAAGCGCGGCGGGAAGGGCGTGCAGGGTGCAGGCCTCAAGCAGGACGACATCGTGAGCAAGTTCTTCGTCTGCTCGACACACGACTGGATCCTGTTCTTCACCACCAAGGGACGCGTCTACCGGGCCAAGGCGTACGAACTGCCCGAGGCGAACCGAACGGCTCGCGGACAGCACGTCGCCAACCTGCTCGCGTTCCAGCCCGACGAGCGCATCGCGCAGGTCATTCAGATCAAGACGTACGAGGATGCTCCCTACCTCGTGCTCGCCACCAAGGGCGGTCTGGTCAAGAAGTCACGCCTGACCGACTTCGACTCCAACCGCAGCGGCGGCATCGTGGCGGTCAACCTGCGCGGCGAGGACGAATTGGTCGGTGCAGTTCTGGCGTCTTCCGACGACGATTTGCTGCTCGTCTCGGCCCAGGGTCAGTCCATCCGGTTCTCCGCCACCGACGAGGTGTTGCGACCCATGGGCCGCGCGACGTCCGGTGTGCAGGGGATGCGATTCAACGGTGAGGACGAGCTGCTCTCGCTCAACGTCGTCAGCGAGAACAAGTTCCTGCTGGTCGCGACATCGGGTGGCTACTCCAAGCGCACTGCGATGGAGGATTACCCGCAGCAGGGCCGCGGCGGAAAGGGAGTACTGACAATCCAGTACGACCCCAAGCGTGGCACGCTGGTGGGAGCTCTCATCGTCGACGACGAGGACGAGCTGTATGCCATCACATCCAGTGGTGGCGTCATTCGGACTGCTGCCAAGCAGGTTCGGAAAGCCGGCCGACAGACCAAGGGCGTGCGGTTGATGAATCTCGGTGAAGGCGACACACTGCTCGCGATCGCGCGCAACGCCGACGAGATCGAACCGGATGCCGTGGGCACCGAAGACGATGCAGCGAAGGAGTCGTAAGTGAGCACTCCCAACCGGCCTGGTAGCAGGCCCGGCCCCAGCGGCGCACCGGACGGCCGCGAGGCACCGCGGGCCGAGCAGCCCGCGCGGCCTGCGCCGCCCGAGGGAGCTCGTCCCGGTAGCCGACCGCAGCCAGCCACTCGACCGGCACCCGCTGCCGGCCGCGGACCGGCTCCCCAGGGGAACTCCCGTCCGCCGGTGCGTCCGGCACAGGGTGCTCCCAACGGTCCGGCACGACCGACACAGGGCCCGCCCCCGCAGCGGCCGCCTGCACCTCAGGGACCCGCACCTCAGGGACCGCCGCCGCAGTCTCAGCCGGGAGTGACGAATCAGGGCCCCCCGACGGCTCGGCCGGTTCAGCCCGGTTCCGGTCAGCCCACTGCGGATCGACCGGCAAACGGTCAGCCCCCGCAGCGACAGGCACCGCCGGCAGGACCGCCGTCTCGTCCGGCTCCGCCGCGGGGCCCGGCACCCACCGAGGTGTCGCAGGCACCGGAGGGGTCGGCCGAGGGTGATGACGCGACTCGCGCCAATCGACCGGTGCCCCAGGCTGCTCGCGAGCAAGACCACGCCGCACCGGCCGCCACCCAGGCAATGCCTGCTCAGCCGGTCGAGGGTCCGCAGGGTGGGTCGGGAACGCCGCCGTGGCAGCGTGGCGCCGGTCAGCGTCCGCCGCAGCAGGGCACGGAGGACCGTCAGCAGCCGCAGAACCAGCCGCAGACCAATCTCTCCGGTCGAGGCGCAGCCCTTCCACCGAATGCCGAGTTCGACCGGTCTGCCCGCACGACCGCCGAGCCCGTTCAACGTGAGTCCACCGAGGACAAGACCGAACGGCGCGAGGCCGCTCGATCGAAGGCAGCGGTGATCGACGGGCCGACCCGTCATATCGAACGCAAGGATCTGGCGAAGGACATGCCCGATCTGTCGGCCGTCCGGCATCCCGAGCAGAGCCAGGCCGACCGCGCCGCGCCCGCCGCCATCACGGCAGTGCCCAGCGCGGACGGCAATCCTTTGCGCGCAACCATTCAGATCCGCAAGATCGATCCGTGGTCGACGCTCAAGATTGCGCTCGTCATCGCGGTGTCACTGTTCTTCGTCTGGATGGTGGCCGTCGGCCTGCTGTACGCCGTGCTGGACGGTATGGGCGTATGGGACCGCCTCAACAGTGCGTTCACCGAGATCGTCAACGAATCCGGTGACGGTGGACTCGTCAGCGCCGGACAGGTGTTCGGCTACGCAGCGGTGATCGGTGTGATCAATGTCGTACTCTTCACCGCTCTCACCACAATCGGCGCATTCATCTACAACCTGTCGTCGGACCTGGTCGGTGGCGTCGAAGTGACGCTGGCAGACCGCGACTGACCTGCACAACGAGTAGCCGTATCGGGCCGTTTTGGAAGACAGCGGCCCGATACGGTAATCTCATCCCTCGGTTCGAGGAGAGGAATTCTTCGACCGAAAGCAGTGATGAGGGCCTATAGCTCAGGCGGTTAGAGCGCTTCCCTGATAAGGAAGAGGTCGGAGGTTCAAGTCCTCCTAGGCCCACACCGAACGAACGAAAAGAGGCAGGACGTGAAAATCCTTCTTCTCGTCGCATCGGTGGTGATCGCAGTGCTGACAGTATCGAAGGTGCGCTCGACGCGCAGCTCGGACGGCGTCTGGCACAGTATCTCCACCGGGTGACAATCGCTCGGATCGAACGTGTAATGTTCGTGCACGTTCAACCGCAACACCCGGGGCCTTAGCTCAGTTGGTAGAGCGCTGCCTTTGCAAGGCAGATGTCAGGAGTTCGAATCTCCTAGGCTCCACAACAAAAGGACGTCCACTTCGTGGGCGTCCTTTTTCGTGTTCGCACCCTCTCCGGCGGCCCAAGTCCACTCGATGTGCCATTGACCCCCGAAAAGGCCACCAGATGTGACATCGAGTGCCGAGGAAGCCTGGTGGTCCGAGGCGGGCCGAGCGCGAGGGTTGTGACCGTACCCAAGGGTGCTCGTCGCCGGCGCCCATATGTCCAGACACTCGACTGTTCTGTTTCGCATCGGGAGCGTGGTCCCTAGCGTTGTCGGTGTGCAAGAACCGTCGGTCCCACGACCGGCGTGAACGGTCGCGACGGCGCACCGCAGGGGGGTGTGCCGTCGCAGCTGTCTCGGCGGACATTGTTCGCCCCTGTCTCGAATCGATTGTCGGTTCGGGCACCTCGATGTTCGAAGGAGCCCCGCAGATGACACGTGTTCTCGATCATGAAGAGCTGTTGACCGAACTCGACGGCACCCTGGAAGCCAATTTGAATCGCCATCTGTCGATGGCGAAGGAATGGCATCCGCATGACTACGTTCCGTGGGATCTGGGCCGGAATTTCGCGGCGATGGGTGGGGAGGACTGGTCTCTCGAGCAGTCGTCGTTGTCGGAACTGGCCCGCACGGCGATGATCACCAATCTGCTCACCGAGGACAATCTGCCGTCGTATCACCGGGGATTGGCAGACAATTTTTCGTTGGACGGTGCCTGGGGTACGTGGGTGGGGCGCTGGACCGCAGAAGAGAATCGCCACGGGATCGTCATGCGCGATTATTTGGTGGTGACGCGTGCAGTCGACCCGGTGGAGTTGGAGCGGGCTCGGATGCATCACATGACTGTCGGCGTGGATGCGCCGATGGACGGGGCAAACTTCCTGCATTCGGTTGCGTATGTGACGTTTCAGGAGTTGGCGACTCGGGTGTCGCACCGTAATACGGGGTTGGCGTGTGGTGATCCGGTGGCGGATCGAATGTTGGCTCGAGTTGCTGCGGACGAGAATCTGCACATGATCTTCTATCGGAACCTCGGTGAGGCGTCGTTGGATCTCGTGCCCGACCAGATGGTTCGCGCCATCGCCGATGTCGCAACGGACTTCCAGATGCCCGGCCTGAACATGCCGAATTTCCGCAAGAACGCCATGATTCTGGCCAAGAATGGAATCTACGATCTCCGGCAGCATCTGGACGAAGTCCTGATGCCGGTGCTGCGCAAGTGGAAGATCTTCGAGCGCAACGATTTCACCGGTGAGGGCGAGCGGGATCGCGATCGGCTGGCTGCATTCGTAGAGGACTTGGAGTCCAAGGCGACCAAGTTCGAGGAGTCGAGGGATCGATTGCTCGCCAGGGAGGCTGCGCGCGCCGAGAAGGCGTCCTGACCTGCTGCGTCTTCCCTGCGTAGAGTCGTGGTCGCGCCTCGAAGGTGTTAGAGTCCGGGCATCGTTGGGTCATGTGAGGCGATGGCCGTAGTGCGTGGGGAGGGCCGATGGTGCCTGGGGGGTATCAGGTGAGTGGTGTGGTCCGGTTCGGTGTGCGTTGCCGCGAGCACGAGCAGGCATTGCCCGACGCAACCGGCACCGACTGGTGAGCAGGCCGAGGTTCGACGAGTCCGGCCGCATGCTCGCGGTGTTCGCGGCTGTGACCACCGTCCTCTACGCCGCGAGCGCCGTCGCCTCGTGGTCCAATCTGTCCGGTCCCCAGCAGGTTCTGGCGGCGTTGGCGCTGCTGATGGGCCCATTGGCGATCGTGGTTCTGGTGCGGGCGGGTGTGCCGAGTCCCAAACGAGCGGTGGGTTGTGCGACAGCGCTGTCGGTGGTGGGACTCGCGTGTGCGCTGGGTAGCAGCGACACCATGCCTGCCTTCTTGATCTGTGTGCAGGCCGCGATGTTCCTCGGCATGCACATCGGCGCCTTCTGGTCCGAGCGAAACGCCGGTATCTGGGTTGCGGTACTTGCTGTTTCAGCAGTGATCGGTGCCGCGATCGCGCCGTACGGAACACCGTTCATCTCCTACATTCTCGTCGCTCTCGGAATCGTCGGTGCGACCGAGGTCTTCGGCGTCTTCGCACGCCGGATGCGGTATTTCTCGACCCACGACGCATTGACCGGACTTCTCAACCGCTTCGGGTTCGAGTCCAAGATCGAGAAGATGCTTCCGGCCTGCGCTGCCCGCGGACTCTCGGTCAGCCTCGCGGTGCTCGATCTCGACAATTTCAAGGAGATCAACGACGAGTACGGCCACATCGCGGGTGACGTACTCCTGACTCGGGTCTCGAAAGCGTGGAAGGGGCAGCTGACCAAACGAGATGTTCTCGGTCGCCTCGGTGGAGACGAGTTCGTGTTGTTCATGCCCGGAGTCCTCGAGAAAGAAGCCTTGCAGATCATCGATCGGTTGCGCCGTGCCCATCGGGCCGAGTGGAGCGTAGGCCTGGCGTGTATGCCCGCGGGTCGTCGCTGGGGTGAGATCTACCGGGCAGCCGACGCAGATCTCTACAGGGCCAAGCGGAGCAGACCGCCTCGGACCAGTCGTCCGACCGATCCGGGAGACGGCTTCAGCGGACCGGTTCACAGAATCGCGCGGTGACGTGCACAGAACGCTTCCGTTGATCCTCAGCTTGCGTTGATCCCCAGATTTCATCCACAGGCTGGGGATAGATTTCACGGCCGGACTCGTCTTTCGCGTTGACTCGTCGGATACGACGACGCTGCGGGGGATTCACGATGGTCACACTCGACGAGATCAGATCGTGGAACAGCCGTGAGTTGATCACCGCCTCCGACGGTCTGATGCGGCAGTGGCGCGAACTGGTCGTCGTACATGGTGCGTCCGCGGACGCGGTGCTCGGCGACGACTGGGTCGGTGCGGCCGCCGATGCTGCCCGAGAGGCGATGAGAGGCGTCCGATCCGATGTACGCGGTTCCTCCGACGAGCTGCTTCGGATCGCGAGCTGCGTCGCCGACGCCTCGATCGACATGGCGAGCCTGATCGCAGCTCTGCGCACGATAGAGCAGGAAGCCGGCGAATCTCGGTTCGGCATCCACTCCGACGGTTCGGTGACCGACTCGGTCGAGTCGTACTCGGTTGCGCTCTCGGACCTGTGGTCGACGACGCGGGATCGTCGGCGTCTCCGTGAGGAGTTGGCGGCGCGAGTCTCTCAGTTGATCCGCACGGCAACGGCTTTCGACGACACCCTTGCTCGACGCCTCGCCGGGGGAACCCCGGAGATACAGGTCGCGACCGCAATTGCGGCCTCGGTGACCCCGGGCGCAACTCCGGCTGCCAATTCTGCGTTCTGGAGCGCGCTCTCGCCAGCCGCGCGAACCAGGTTGATGGTGGAGCAGCCCGCGCTGATCGGCAGTCTCGACGGTCTGCCGGGTCGGGTGCGAGACAGTGCCAATCGGCGGGTTCTGGCCGCCGAGCGTGTTCGCCTCCTCGCCGTCGAGGCCGAATTACGGAAGGAGTTGGACAACAACGTTTTCGGAGGAATCTTCAGCGACGCAGATGCGGGGCTGGAACAGACGCGCAAGCGACTTCAGTCGCTCTATGCGATCGAATCTGTCCTTGCGCAGGGAGATCGGCAGCTTCTGGTGTTGGACAACTCCTCGTACGAGGAGACCACAGCGGCTGTTGCGGTGGGTGATGTCGACACAGCCACTCATGTGGCCGTGTTCGTACCCGGTCTCGGTTCGACCGTGCACGGAGACATCGAGAGCTACGACGGTGATATGGAAGGATTGAAATCAACTGTGCAGCAACTGCTTCCAGGAGACCAGGGTGAGAGTGCGGCGGTCGTGACGTGGATGAACTACCAGGCGCCCCAACTCGGTTGGGGACTGCTCGAACCTGACCGAACCGTGATGTCCCCACTTGTGGCGGAAGTGGGGGCAGATCGGCTCGGTCCATTTCTGGACGGACTCGACGCAGCTCGTGCGAGCGATCCGCACCTGTCGGTGCTGGCCCACTCGTACGGGTCGCTCACCGCGGCGTCGGCGCTTCGAGCCGACACCGGGGTCGACGACTTCGTGGCTCTCGGGTCCCCAGGATTGGGTACGCACACGGTCTCGGATCTTCGGCTACCCGACGGACACGTGTTCTCCGCCGAAGCCGGTGGCGATATCGTCGCCGACCTCGGTGCCTTCGGTCGCGATCCAGGCGCGATGGACGGGGTCACGCTGCTCTCGACCGATGGCTCCGACGGCCGCAGCGGATCGATCGGTCACAGCGACTACTTTGCCGAGGGATCGACCAGTCGTCACAACGCCGCGCTTGTCGTCGCCGACCGCAGCGAGGACGCCGTGGTCAGAACCAGGCCGGCCTTGTTCGACCTACTGCAGAAGATTCTGTATCTATGACGAGCCCTCGTCGTAGTCGGCCAGGCTCGGCGGAACGTCGGCGGGCGGCGGTACCTCGTTTCGGCGACGGCCGAGGTAGAACACGACACCACCGATGACGGCAGCGGCAACCCCGAACACCAGAACGCGGCGCTTGTTTCCCGACTTCGGGTCGACCGTCAGAGCCGTCCTGGTGAGGTTGGCTTCGGCGATCCGTTCCGCAGTTGCGACGCGACGCTGTGCAGCCTGTTTGCGGGCCAGACCGTAGCCGCGCTTGGCGAGCAGCAGACCCACTCCGGCAGGGCCCTTGCTCACGGCGGTAGCGGCACCGAGCAGCGCCGATGCCGCCGTGCCGGTGGAGGAGTGAACCTGCTCGGTTTTCGTAGTGCTCGTCATACCCTCACTGTTCCACAACAGCACCCCGATCGACCCTCCCGATACACCACCTGTGAACTACCCGAACGCCCGAGATGGCACGATGGTGGGCGTGACTTCACCAAACAAGACCCAAACGGCAACGCTGCACACCAACCGCGGCGACATCGTCATCGAACTGTTCGGCAATCACGCCCCCAAGACCGTCGCGAACTTCGTCGGTCTCGCGGACGGGTCGAAGGAATACACGACGCAGAACGCGTCGGGTGCCAAGACCGGACCGTTCTACGACGGCGCAGTCTTCCACCGCGTCATCGACGGTTTCATGATCCAGGGCGGCGACCCGACCGGCACCGGCTCCGGCGGACCGGGCTACAAGTTCGAGGACGAGTTCCACCCCGAGCTCTCGTTCGATCGCCCGTACCTGCTGGCCATGGCGAACGCAGGCCCCGGCACCAACGGCTCGCAGTTCTTCATCACCACCGGCAAGACCCCGCACCTCAACCGCAAGCACTCCATCTTCGGTGAGGTCACCGACGAGGCGTCCAAGAAGGTCGTCGACGCCATCTCGAGCACGCAGGTCGGCCGCGGCGATCGCCCGGTGGACGAGGTCGTCATCAACAGCGTCACGATTGCCTGATCTAGTTCCACAGAAAGATTCACGATGACGAACCCCGGCTGGGGTGGCCCGTACGGCGACCAACCCAACCCACCCCAGTCGGTGTGCGTCCGACATCCCGACCGCCCTACGGGCCTGGCGTGCTCGCGCTGCGGTCGCCCGGCGTGCCCGCAGTGCTTGCAGGCCGCCGCTGTAGGTCAGCATTGCGTCGATTGTGTGCGGGAGGGCAACAAGAACGTCCGCACTGCGCAGACGGTCGCCGGAGCGCCGGTCACGCGATCTGCCAAGACCCCGTTGACCTACGCGTTGATCGCGATCAACGTCGTGGTCTTCGGCATCACCGCCGCTCAGTCCGGCAATGTCACCAGCAACTTCACCGGCTCTGCTCTGGCTCAGGCGTGGTCTCTGAACAGTTTGCTCGTGGCGAACGGCGATGTGTTTCGCCTCATCGGCAGTGGATTCGTGCACATCGGGCCGATTCATCTGCTGGTCAACATGTTCGCGCTCTATCTCATCGGTCGCGATGTCGAACTGGTCCTCGGCCGCAGCAGGTATCTCGCCGTCTATTTCCTGTCGCTGCTCGGCGGTAGCGCGTCGGTCATGGTGTTCGAGAACCCGCTGTCTCTCACCGCCGGCGCTTCCGGAGCGGTGTTCGGGCTACTGGGTGCCCAGGCCGTCATCCTGCTCAGGCTCAAGCGAAGCCCGGCACCGGTTCTGATCGTCATCGCACTCAACATCTTCATCAGCATCTCGATCCCCAGCATCTCGCTGTGGGGTCATATGGGCGGACTCGTCGCCGGTGCCGCCGCCACCGCCGGTTTGGTGTTTCTCCCCAACCGACGCCGCGGGCCGGAGAGTCCACGAACATCCGGTGTGTCCATGGCCTGGATCTCGGTGATCGCTGTCGCTCTGGTGACCCTCGGCATCATCGCGGTACGAATGCTCGACCTCCGCGCGCGGATGGGCATCTGACCGCCCGCCGCGTGCCGACCCGAGTCCACTCGATGTGCCATTGACCCCCGAAAAGGCCACTGAACGTCACATCGAGTACCCCCGGGCCGCTCGGCGATCAGGAAATCGGTGGCACCAAGCCGCGTGTGTTCAGGGCGTCGAACACATCCCGTGGGTCGGTGCCGAGGTCCCATCTGCCGAAGATGATCAGTCGGTCGTCGTCCTCGCCGGGTGGGCGGATGTCGAGTTCGAGCATCGGGACGCGTCGGCCGAGTCGTGGGTAGCGCACGATTTTGACGCGCACGATGTCGGTGCGGGAGTACGTGCGTATGCCGCCGAGGCGTTTCATCGTCAATGATCCGTCGCGCGTGATGGCCAGACGGGGACGCTGTGCGGCGGCGAGTGCCGCGATCACCCACATTCCGGCGGCTGCCAGTCCGACGAGGAACGTCCCCGCGGCGTCGGTGGAGGACAGCACTGCACCGATTCCGAGGGCGAAACCGCCCACCACCAGTGCTGCGATGGCGACGACGGGTGTTGCCCAGCGCTCTTCGTACACACCCTGTGGATCGTTCGAGAAGTTATCCACAGAATTTATCCACATTGGGGATGAATGACATCGGTGTAACTCGCTCGACTGTCAGCGCCACCGCATGGTCATGACGAGCCCGACGACCATGAAGCCGAAGCCGATCAGGAAGTTATAGGCGCCGAGGTTTCCGATGAATGCGATGTCGTCTGCAGCGAGGTAGTAGACGATCAGCCACAGCAGGCCGACCAGCATGAATCCCAGCATCAGGACCACGTACCAGACCGGAGACGGTCCGGCGTTGACCTTCACCGGCGTGCGGTTCGCCGGGTTGATCGTGTAGTCGTTCTTCTTCCGTACCTTCGACTTCGGCATTGCTTCCTCTTCGCGTTCTTGACGGCTGTCGGTCCTGCGACCGACCTGTGGACAACTGACGACGGGAACCTGTGGATCGACAGGTGTCGCGCATCCCCAGGCTATTGTCTCCTCGAGGACCGTGACAGTGATCGACCCGGTTGCTGTACACGCTAACCCAGGTGAGCCCAGCACCGACCCACCGGACAAATTGCGAGCACCCGTGACACGACGATCGACCCGCGCCGACACCCGCTGGTGGGTTCTCGCCGTCGCGGTGTGTGCAGTCGTCGGTCTGCTGCTCGGTACCACCAGGCATATCTCGGACGGCACCGAACTGCGCAGCGGAGACACCACCCGTCTGGCCGATCTCGTCGACTCGGCTCGTGGCAGCAGCGAGGATGCCCAACGCAGCAGGGACGCGCTCGAGCAACAGGTCGACACGATCCAGCAGCGCACCGCCTCCGGCGACACCGACGTCGCCGACGCGTTGACTCGCATCGATTCCCTCGCCGACGCGGCAGGACGCGAGGCCGCGTCCGGCGCCGGACTCACCGTGACGATGGCCGACGCGTCCCGGGGCCCCGACGGCGCGTATGCATCCGACGCCTCGCCCAACGATCTGGTGGTCCATCAGGTCGACGTGCAGAGCGTGCTCAATGCTTTGTGGGCCGGCGGTGCCTCGGCGATCGCGATGCAGGATCAGCGGCTGGTGGCCTCGTCTGCTCCGCGCTGTATCGGCAACACCTTGTTGCTCGGCGGCCGGACGTACAGTCCGCCGTACGTGATGACGGCGATCGGCGACCAGGACCGGCTGCGCGCAGCGTTGAGGAACGAGCCCGGCGTGCGGTTGTACGAGCAGTACGCGCTGCGCTACGGCCTGCGCTACGACGTCGAGACCTCGGCGGACGTCTCGGTGCCCGCGTACACCGAATCGGTGCGCATGCGGTATGCGCAGCCACGCTGAGTACGCTGTCGACATGCGCATTCTCGTCGTCGACAACTACGACAGCTTCGTCTTCAACCTCGTCCAGTACCTGGGCCAGCTGAACGTCGATGTCGAGGTCTGGCGCAACGACGACGAACGGCTCACCGATCGCGATGCGGTCGCGGCCCAGTTCGACGGAATTCTGCTCAGCCCCGGGCCGGGTACTCCGCAGCGCGCCGGTGCCACGATGGATCTGGTGTCGGCCGCCGCCCGCGCGAAGACGCCGCTGCTGGGAGTCTGTCTCGGACACCAGGCCATCGGAGCCGTGTTCGGTGCGACCGTCGAGAAGGCCCCGGAACTGCTGCACGGAAAAACCAGTCTGGTGCATCATTCGGGCGTCGGAGTTCTCGAAGGGATGAACGATCCCTTCACCGCCACTCGGTACCACTCACTGACCGTCCGTGCAGACACCATTCCGGCGGAACTCGAGATCATCGGTCGCACCGAATCGGGTCTCGTGATGGCCATGCGACACACCGAGCTGCCGATTCACGGGGTTCAGTTCCACCCGGAATCCATCCTCACCGAGGGCGGGCACCGCATGCTGGCCAACTGGCTCGCCGTCTGCGGCATGCCCACCGACGCCGGCCTCGTCGCCAAGCTCGAAGCTCAGGTATCCGAAGCCTTCGCCTGAGTTGCCGACTAGCCGGTGGGAATCCCCAGTGCGCCGATGCTCACGGAGAGAGTGTCGGTCTTGCTGATCTCCGAGCCTGCGGGCTGAGTCTGGTTGACGATTCGTCCGACCATCAGCGGGTCGAGCGTCGACTGCCTCGATGTCGACAGGTTGGACGCGGTCCCGGTCCATCCCGCCGATTCCAGTGCCGTCAGGGCCTGAGCTTCGGTGAGTCCGGACAGGTCCGGCATCGGGATCTTGTCACCGTTGGAGACCCGCAGCGTGACGACGGTGTTCTCGGCGACGTTGGTTCCTCCCGCGGGATCGGTCGACACGACCTGACCCACCGGCTGCGAGGAATCGATGTTCTGGACCTGCACGCGGAGGCCGGCACCCTCGACGTTCGGCTGAGCGACGTCGACGAGCTGGCCGACGACGTTGGGCATGCGTACCTGGGCAGGTCCGGATCCCAGCGTGATGCGCACCTGTGAGTTGGCGTTCATGCTCACGCCCGACGACGGATTCTGCTCGACGACCTTGTCCAGATTCTCCGGCGTCGACGGTGCACGGGCGATGGTGGGATCGAGTTCGAGTCCCACCTCGTTCAACGCGTCGGATGCCTGCTGTTGCGTTCGACCGGTCAGTCGCGGAACCTGCACTTGCTGAGGTCCGGAGGACACGTCGAGCGATATGGCTCCGGGGGACTCGGTCTGCGACCCGGCCGCCGGATTGGTACCGATCGCAGATCCTTCCGGCACCGACGCGTCGGGCTTCTCCTGGATCGTGACCCGGAGTCCGACGTCTTCGAGCTGGCGTTGGGCTTCGTCCGCGGCCAGTCCGACGACGGTCGGCACCGTGACGGTCTTGGGGTCCGCACCGGGTCCGAGCGACCACAGGAAGGCACCGACGATGGCGACGACGATCACGGCCGCGACCGAGACGAGCCCGATCTTCAGGCCGCGTCGGCTCCGGCGCTCGTCGTCGGGTCCGGCGTGCCGCGAGGGGCGAGATGCTTCGGCGGCCGCGGCGGGCTTGTCCCGTCCGGAGAAGTCGGCCTGACGGGAGTCGACCGACCCCAGAATGGTGGTGCGGTCCTCGTCGTTCATGACCATCGGCGCGCTCGGCCGTTGACCGCCGAGAACGCGAACCAGATCGGTACGCATCTCGGCAGCGCTCTGGTAGCGGTTGGCCGGGTTCTTGGCCATCGCCTTGAGAATGATCGAGTCGAGTTCGCGCGGCACCGTGTCGTTGACGAGGGACGGTAGCTGAGGATCCTCGCGCACGTGCTGGTAGGCGACGGCGACCGGTGAGTCTCCCTTGAACGGTGGTTCTCCGGTGAGGATCTCGAAGAGCACACAGCCGAGGGAGTAGACGTCCGATCGCGCATCGACCTGTTCGCCGCGAGCCTGTTCGGGAGAGAGGTACTGCGCGGTTCCGATCACGGCGGCGGTCTGGGTCATCGGCGACGAGGAATCGGCGATGGCGCGCGCGATGCCGAAGTCCATCACCTTCACAGCGCCGGCGTTGTTGATCATGATGTTCGCAGGCTTGACGTCGCGATGCACGATGCCGTTGCGGTGGCTGAAATCGAGCGCGGCACAGACGTCGGCGATGACCTCCATGGCCCGGCGCGGCGGCATGGGTCCTTCGGCGCGGACGATATCGCGCAGGGTGTCGCCGTCGACGTATTCCATGACGATGAACGGGAGCGGACCGGCTTCGGTCTCGGCTTCACCGGTGTCGTACACGGCGACGATGGCGGGGTGATTCAAGGCAGCAGCGTTCTGGGCCTCGCGTCGGAACCTCAGATAGAACGTGGGATCGCGGGCGAGATCGGCGCGCAGGACCTTGATGGCGACGTCACGGTCGAGTCGGGTGTCCCTGGCCAGATGGACCTCGGACATACCGCCGAAACCGAGTATCTCGCCCAGCTCGTAGCGAGAGGAGAGCGTACGGGGAGTCGTCATCGTTGTCCTTGTGGCTCTTGCTGAAACGGATTCTCGAATAGCGGCCGGGGGGTAGTGGTCGTCGTCTGCGTCGGCTCCTCCGACGTCGTGGTGGGGCTCGTCGTCGTGGTGGTGGGTTCGGTGGTCGTGGTGGTGGTTGTTGTGGTCGTCTCTTCGGTGGTCGTTTCCTCGGTGGTGGTCGTCGTGGGCTCGGTGGTCGTCCGAGTGGTCGTGACCGGCTGCGTGGTGGTGGTCGGCGGCACGAACGGCGTCTGCGTGTCGTCTCGACCCCCGGTCAGCAGTACGTAACCGCCGATGAGGATGGCGAGCAAGAGCAGCGCGCCGCCACCCCAGGCGAGTGCCTTCTGCGCCGAGGACATCCCGGTGGGCTCGGGCACAGCTGCAGCAGCCGTTCCGGTGGCGGGTCCGCGGTACTCGCGTTGGGACGTCGGCATCATCTGGGTGCTCGACGGCGGAGGCGGCTGTGGACTCGGCACGACGCCGGGCATCATCACCCGGCCGGTGCCCGAGCCGCGGGAGTTCCCGGGTGCAGGGGGTCGGCGACCCGCACGGACCGCGGCGACCGCGTCGGCGAATTCGCCGCCGTTGGCATAGCGCGTGGCCGGGTCCTTGACCATCGTGATCTCGATGAGTTCGCGCACGGCTGGCGGCAGGTCGACCGGCATCGGTGCCGGCTGTTCGCGGACGTGCTTCATCGCGACGGTGAGGGCACCGTCTCCGACGAACGGCCTCGTGCCTGCGAGCACTTCGTATCCGACGACGCCGAGCGAGTAGACGTCGGAGGCCGAGGTGGCCTCCTCGCCGAGTGCTTGCTCGGGGGCGATGTACTGCGCGGTGCCCATGACCATTCCGGTCTTGGTCACCGGGGACGCGTCGACGGCCTTGGCAATGCCGAAGTCGGTGATCTTGACCTGCCCGGTGGGGGTGATCAGGATGTTGCCGGGCTTGACGTCACGGTGCACGACGCCCGCCGTGTGTGCGATCTGCAGAGCGCGGCCGGTCTGCTCGAGCATGTCCAGGGCATGGCCGAGTGGCAACCTGGACATACGGCCCAGCACTGCGTTCAGCGGCTCACCGTTGACCAGTTCCATCACGAGGTAGGCCAGCGATTCGCCTGCGCCGTCACGAGTCTCGCCGTAGTCGTAGACCCCGGCGATCCCCGGGTAGTTCAGCTGCGCTGTGGTGCGAGCCTCGAACCTGAAGCGCTGCAAGAACTCCGGGTCCTCGGAGAACTCGGCCTTGAGTACCTTGACCGCCACTCGGCGATCGAGACGATTGTCCATCGCCTCCCACACCTGCCCCATACCGCCGGTGGCGATGAGGCGCAGCAGTCGATAGCGCTGGGCGATTACGGCTCCGTTGCTCAATGGCACCTTATGTCACCTCCCCTGCAATGCGGCTGCGATGACGGCGCGCCCGATGGGTGCGGCCACGGATCCACCGGTTGCAGCCAGGGCTCGGTCTCCGCCGTCCTCCACGATGACTGCGATGGCGACCTTGGGATCGTTCGCGGGCGCGAATCCGATGTACCAGGCATGGGGTGGGGTGTTGCGTGGATCGGAACCATGTTCTGCGGTACCGGTTTTCGAGGCGATCTGGACTCCGGGGATCTTTCCCTCGCCACTGGTGTTGTTCTCGGAGCCGATCATCAGATCGGTCAGGGTCGCAGCGGTATCGGAGCTGATGGCCTCTCCCATGGACTTCGGCTGGTAGCTCGACAGGTCGGACAGGTCGGGAGATTGCAGCTGCTGCACCAGGTTCGGGGCCATCCGCACGCCGCCGTTGGCGACCGTGGCTGCGATGACGGCGTCCTGCAAGGGGGTCAGCGCAACGTCGCGCTGGCCGATGCTGGACTGGCCGAGGGCCGCGTCGTCGTCGATCGGGCCGATGGTGCTGTCGGCCACGGGGAGCGGAATGGAGGTGTCCGCTCCGATACCGAAAGCGGCCGCGGCGTCGCGCAACTTGTCCACTCCGGTGTCGATGCCGAGCTCGACGAAGGCGGTGTTGCACGACCGTGCGAACGCTTCGCGCAGGCTTGCCGTCTGGCCGCCGCCACACGTCGAACCGTTGTAGTTCTCGAGTGTCGTCGAGGTTCCCGGCAACGTGATGTTCGACGCGGCTGTGAGCTGAGTGTCGGGCGTCGCGCCCGCCTCGAGTGCGGCGGCGGTGGTGATCACCTTGAAGGTGGATCCGGGGGGATAGGTCTGCGAGATCGCCCGGTTCACCATCGGCTTGTTCGGGTCGTTGCTCAGGTTCTCCCACGCCGTGGTCGTCGTGCTGCCGTCGTGGCTGGCCAGCAGGTTGGGGTCGTAGCTGGGGGTGCTGGCCATGGCGAGGATGTTGCCGGTGGCGGGATCGAGAGCCACCACCGAACCGGTGTACCCCTTGGCTGTGAGCTGGTCGTATGCGACCTGTTGGACGACGGGGTCGATGGTGGTGACGACGTTGCCGCCGCGCGGATCTCGGCCGGAGATGAGGTCGAACAGACGCCCGCCGAAGAGGCGGTCGTCGGATCCGTTGAGCACGGGATCCTCGGCCCGCTCGAGGCCGTTGCTCGAGTACAGCATCGAGTAGTAGCCGGTGATCGGCGCGTTGGCCTGGGGGCTGGCCGGAGAGATCGAGTTCTGCGGGTAGGTCCGCAGGTATTTGTAGCGGTCGTCGGTCGCGACGGAGGACGCGAGAACCTGGCCGCCGGCCGAGATCTGACCGCGCTGGCGTGAGTACTCGTCGAGCAACACACGTGAGTTGCGGGGGTCGGTTCGCAGATCGTCGGCCTTGATGACCTGGAGGTAGGTGGCGTTGGCGAGCAACGCGACGACCATGACCATCACGGCGATGGACACGCGGCGTAGGGGAGTGTTCATGGGCGCTTCACCATTTCGGTCGGAGCGTCCGCGATAGGTGCTGCAGGAGCGGGCTTCTTCTTGGGGGTTGCCGGCTCACGGGCCGCATCGGAGATCTTGATCAGCAATGCGAGCAGCAGGTAGTTGGCGAGAAGCGAAGATCCTCCGTAGGACAGATACGGCGTGGTGAGGCCGGTGAGCGGAATGAGCTTGGTGACGCCGCCGACGACGACGAACAGTTGGATTGCAATGGTGAACGACAAGCCGGCGGCCAGCAGTTTGCCGAAACTGTCCCGGACGGCCAGCGCGGTGCGCATGCCGCGAATGATGAACAGTAGGTACAGGATCAGCACCGCGGTCAGGCCGATGAGGCCGAGCTCTTCGCCGACGGTCGCGATGATGAAGTCCGTCTTGGCGAACGGCACCTGGGACGGGCGTCCGCTTCCGAGGCCGGTGCCCGCCAATCCGCCCGTGGCGAAGCTGAACATCGACTGGACGATCTGATATCCGGTGTCGTTGTAGTCGTCGAACGGGTGCAGCCAGGTATCGGTTCGGATCTTGACGTGGCCGAATACCTGATACGCGAACAGGAATCCGACGATCAGCAGGCCGAACCCGATGATCAACCAGCCGACCCGCTCGGTCGCGATGTAGATCATCACCAGCACGGTTCCGAAGATCAACAGCGACGTGCCGAGGTCCTTCTCGAACACCAGCACTGCGACCGAGACGACCCAGACGACCAGGATCGGACCCAGATCGCGGGCGCGCGGGAAATCCATACCCAGCACGTGCTTGCCCGCGACGGTGAACAACTCGCGCTTGGCGACCAGCAGCGAAGCGAAGAAGATGAGCAGCAGAATTTTCGCGAACTCACCGGGCTGAATGCTGAAGCCGGGCAGCCGGATCCAGATCTTCGACCCGTTGACCTCCGAGAATGCGGACGGCAGCATCGCCGGGATTGCGAGAAGAATCAGGCCGGCGAGACCGACGGTGTAGCCGTAGCGGGCCAGGGTGCGGTAGTCGCGGAGCAGCACCAGCAACGCCACGAAACCGGCGATCGCCAGTGTCGTCCACAGCACCTGCTGGTTGGCATCGGGTGAAGGGATCGGATTACCGAGGTACTGCGCCTGCTGCTGATCGGCGAGGTCGAGTCGGTGAATGAGCACCAGACCGAGGCCGTTGAGGAGAGCCACGATCGGGAGCAGCAGCGGATCGGCATGAGGCGCGAAGCGTCGTACGGCCAAGTGCGCCACCGTCATCAGCGCGAGATACGCGAGCGCGTACTTCGCCAGATCCCAGGTGATGGTCTGTTCCTGGCTGGCCTCGACCAGCACCAACGAGATCGTTGTGATCAGAACCGCGGCCCCGAGCAGAAGCAACTCGACTCCGCGCCGGTTCGATTGGATCGGTGCAGGAGCGAAACCCCCGGGCGGACTCGGAAAGGACCCTCCGGCAGAAGTAGGGGAACTCATCGAGTACCGGTCCTGCAGTTCTGGCCGGGAATCTGCGGAACCGTCGGTGTCGGTACCGCGGTGGTCGTCGGCGCGGCCTCGGGAACGGGTTCCGCGGTCGGCGGCAACGGCACCCCGGGTGGCGGGATGATCGTCGTCGTGGGGGTCGCTTCGGGGGTGGTGGTGACGGCGGGCTCGGTCTCGCAGACAGGCAACAGGTCGCCCGACGCCAGGCGCTGCACCTGGCCACGCGCATCGTCGAGGGATCCCGACGGCAGTCCGGCCGTGACCTGCTCGCGGGCGGCGGGCAGAAGGTCGTCGATCTCGAAAGGAACGCAGTCAGCAGGCTCGGCATCGGGAGCGGTCAGTGTCACGGCTCCGTCGCCGTCGAGGCATCCGGTCAGTTCCACGCTCTGCAGCGAGTACCCCAGCACCGAGCCGGGCAGGCCCCGCAGCACCGTGACCTTGCTGTTGTCGGCACCGACGTAGTAGTTGCCTCTGATGATCGAATTGGCAACGAGCGCACCGATTGCGGCGAGGACCACCAGGGTGAGGGCGATCAGCGTCCAGCGCAGCTTGTGCGACTTCTTCTCCGGGGTGACCACCGGGGTGGTGACGCGCTTGGGCGTCGAGCGAGGCGGCCGCATCGCCGCGGCGCGTCCTGCTGCGGTGTTGGGGGGAGGAGCGTCCTCCTCGTCCTCGGTACTGGCGGCGCCACCGAGGATGGGATGGCTCTGTCCGTAGTCGAGGTCGATGACATCGGCGACGACGACGGTCACGTTGTCGGGTCCACCGCTGCGCAGTGCGAGTTCGATGAGACGATCGGCGCAGGGACCGGTCTCGCCCTCGTTCATCGTGTTCTCGATGGTCTCGTCGCTGACGACATCGGACAGGCCGTCGGAGCACAGCAGGTAGCGGTCGCCTGCTCGCACCTCTCGGACGGTGAGCGTCGGCTCGATCTCGTTGCCGGTGAGGGCACGCATGATCAGCGATCGCTGCGGGTGCGTGTGCGCCTGTTCGGCGGTGATGCGGCCTTCGTCGACGAGTGATTGGACGAAGGTGTCGTCGCGGGTGATCTGGGTGAGCGATCCGTCGCGCAGCATGTACGCACGTGAGTCACCGATGTGAACGAGCCCGATTCGCTTGCCCGCGAACAGGATTGCTGTCAACGTGGTGCCCATACCGTCGAGCTCGGGCTCGTCCTCGACCTGATCGGCGATGGACGCGTTGCCTTCACGGGTGGCCGCCTCGAGCTTGCCCAGCAGATCCTCACCCGGCTCGTCGTCGTCGAGGTGGGCCAATGCGGCGATCATCAACTGGGAGGCCACTTCACCGGCAGCGTGACCGCCCATACCGTCTGCCAGTGCCAACAGTCGAGCTCCGGCGTACACGGAGTCCTCGTTGTTGGAGCGGACCAGACCGCGGTCGCTGCGGGCGGCGTAGCGGAGAACGAGGGTCACGGGCGCAACTCGATCACGGTCTTGCCGACACGAACCGGGGTTCCCAGGGGTACGCGCACTGCGGTGGTCACCTTGGCTCGGTCGAGGTAAGTCCCGTTGGTCGAGCCGAGGTCCTCGACGTACCAATCCCCGCCACGAGGTGAGAGACGGGCATGCCTGGTGGACGAATAGTCGTCTGTCAGAACGAGAGTCGAATCGTCTGCACGTCCGATGAGGACGGGCTGCGTACCGAGTGAGATGCGCGTTCCGGCGAGACCGCCCTGGGTCACCACGAGGTACTTGGCCACCTTCTGCTTGTTGAACGACGGAAGAACTTTGGAGCCACCGGTGTAGCGCGCTGGTACTCGCATGCCTGCGGCCGCGTAGATGTCACTGCGCAGGGTGCGAAGGACGGCCCAGACGAAGAACCACAGCAGAAGCAGGAAGCCCGCCCTGGTCAATTGCAGAATCAATCCCTGCACGACGATTCACCTCCTCCTTCGCGATCGGACCTGGTCCCCACACGCCTGAGCGTTGCGGCGCGGCAGACATGGTTGTCTCGCAGCATCATAGGGTGAAGCCGCTCGTGTGGACGACATTCGGGTGGACGAGCACGAGAGTCGACCATCGCTCGTGCCTGGCAGCCCTTGTGTCAGACGATCCGGACCAGAATTTCGGAATGTCCGGCCCTGATGACGTCACCGTCGGCCAGCTGCCAGTCCTGAACCGGGGCACCGTTGACGGTGGTGCCGTTGGTGGAGCCGAGGTCGGAGAGCATGGCCACTCGGCCGTCCCAGCGAATCTCGATGTGCCGCCGCGAGACACCGGTATCGGGCAGCCGGAACTGCGCGTCCTGGCCGCGGCCGATGATGTTCTGACCGTCACGGAGCTGGAAGTAACGGCCGCTGCCGTCCTCGAGCTGCAGTGTCGCTGCGAGCGCCTGAGCCTGACCGGCGTACGCGGCGGGCTGGTCGTAGCCGTACCCGTCGTTACGATCGGCCGCGCCTTGCGGGTAGCCGCGACCGTAGGCAGCCGGGGCAGGTGGGTAGTCGTATGCAGGCTGCTGGTAGCCGGGCTGCTGATACCCGGCGGCCTGGGGCTCGGCGTACTGCCCGGCCGGGTCGCTGTAGGCCTGCTCCTGGTACGGGGACTCGGAGTAGGCGCCGCCGTCGGCACCGTTGTACTGGTAGCCCTGGGCGTCGTAGCCCTGCGCGTTGTACCCCTGTGCGTCATAGCCTTGCGAGTTGTAGCCCTGGGCGTCGTAGCCCTGGTCCTGACCGTTGGCATTGCCGTAGGCGTGCGGGTCGTAACCCTGGTCCTGGCCGCCCGCCGCGCTGTATGCCTGACCCTGCTCGGCGTACTGCTGCTCGTCGTAGCCCTGACCGTTGTACGGCTGCTGCTGGTCGTAGCGCGGATCGTAATCGGCAGGCGCGTAGGCCTGGGCGTCGTAGCCGTTCTGCTCACGCGCGGCGTAGCGGGGATCTTGGCCACCGGCGTAACCGTTGCGAGCGCGCGGATCGGGACGATGACCGTCCGCGGGGTCGCGCTGCGGGTCGTAGCCTGGGTTCTGCGTCATGTGGCCGGCTCCTGGTATCGACATCGGTGGGGCAGACGGTCGCTGCGTAGCTGAAGGGACGGGACTTCGTGCCGGCTTGGCCGATACGTTCTGCTGGGCCGATACGTTCTGCTGGGCCGATACGTTCTGCTGGGCCGATACGTTCTGCTCGGCCGACGCGCCGTGCTGCGCAGACGGGTTTCGTGCAGCAGTCGCCGATCGTCCCACATCGGGGTCGACCGAGCCACTGGCCCGGAACTGACCGGTGTGCAGAGTGGGCGACGGCTCGAAGCGAACCACCACGTCACCGTAGGTCTGCCACCCCTGATCGCGGATGTAATCGTCGAGGTGGCGGGAAAATGCCTTGACCGTGAGTTCTCGATCGCCTGCGAGCTCGTCGTGGTCCGAGCTGTTGATGGTGATCACGTAGCTGTTCGGTGCCAGGTAATGGCCGCCGTCGAGGGGCCGAACCAGATCCGACGCTTCTTGTTGGAGCGCCGCTTCCACCTCGGCCGGTACGACGCCACCGCCGAACACGCGGGCGAAGACGTCGCCGACAGCGCCCTGGAGCTTGCGCTCGAAACGTTGAACGATGCCCATCGTGACCCCTCCTCTCACTGTGTTCTTCCACCGTGTGGTGCCTGCAGGTGCGCAGGGTGCGACAGCCGCGTGTCATCACGAGGTCGCGCTTCAAGCATGATATACGGTGCCGCCGACGCAGACCGCCTGCCGCCGTTCGCTCCGGGCGACGCGAGACCGCGATTTTCGAGCGCGGCAGGGTGCGTGTTAGTGTTCTCGCCGTCACCCGGGCGGGTGGCGGAATGGCAGACGCGCTGGCTTCAGGTGCCAGTGTCCTTCGGGACGTGGGGGTTCAAGTCCCCCTCCGCCCACCACACTGGCCGCAGCTGATCTCGATCGCTGCGGCCAGTTTTTTCGATGCGGTTGCGGTCCGATCGTCTTACACGCGTGTACTTTTCGGCCGTCGCGTCCCCGCCGTCTCGAAAGGGGGCCGATACGTCGACCGATGTCGGGAAATTCGCAGGTGAGAGCCCACAATAGGCTTACCTTATTTGCGGGGGTACCCAGGTGCTGACTTATCGTTCGTAGTTGGATCGGCCTCACCACGGCCGGATCCGTCGAGACCCTCACTTTTCTACCATGAGCTCACCCGCTCGTGCAGAGGAAAAGCGTCGACGATCGACAGGTGCTGCTTCAACGGCGAGGACGCACCGCAGGCCGTTCGAGCAGCCGGTTACACCACACCGTCGCCGACGAGTTTCAAGGCTGGACTTATCCGAAGGCTAGGTATGAAGCACACTCCGGGCCCGCAAGGCCTCTACGATCCCGTCAACGAGCACGACTCCTGTGGTGTCGCGTTCGTGGTGGACATGCACGGTCGCCGCAGTCGCGACATCGTCGAGAAGGCGATCACCGCACTGGTCAACCTCGAGCACCGCGGTGCCGCCGGCTCCGAACCGAACACCGGTGACGGTGCAGGCATTCTGATCCAGGTTCCGGACGCGTTCTTCCGCGCCGTCGTAGATTTCGAGCTCCCCGCTCCCGGTGCCTACGCAACCGGTGTCGCATTTCTGCCGCAGGGCCGCAGCGACGCGGCACGTGCCTGCGAGGGTGTCGAGCGCATCGTCGAGAGCGAGGGCCTGACGGTTCTCGGCTGGCGTGAGGTTCCCACCGACGACTCGTCGCTCGGAGCGCTCGCGCGCGACGCGATGCCGACCTTCCGTCAGCTGTTCCTCGCCGCTCCCGACGCATCGGTCACCGATCTCGACCTGGAGCGTCGTGCGTTCGTCATCCGCAAGCGCGTCGAGCACGAGCTGGGCGAAGAGGGTGCGGGCAAGGACGGCCCCGGTCGCGAGACCGTGTACTTCCCGTCGCTGTCCTCGCAGACCTTCGTCTACAAGGGCATGCTGACAACTCCTCAGCTCAAGGGCTTCTACCTCGACCTGCAGGACGAGCGCGTGGAAAGTGCACTCGGGCTTGTGCATTCGCGCTTCTCGACCAACACGTTCCCGTCGTGGCCGCTGGCGCATCCGTTCCGGCGCGTCGCGCACAACGGCGAGATCAACACCGCCACCGGCAACGAGAACTGGATGCGTGCCCGCGAGGCGCTCATCACCTCCGACGTGTTCGGTGGCTCCGAGGCGCTCGAGAAGATCTTCCCCGTGGTCACCCACGGAGCAAGCGACACAGCACGTTTCGACGAGGTGCTCGAGCTGTTGCATCTCGGTGGACGAAGCCTGCCGCACGCCGTACTCATGATGATCCCCGAGGCATGGGAGCGGCACGAGTCCATGGACCCCGCGCGTCGGGCGTTCTACAAGTACCACTCCTCGCTGATGGAGCCCTGGGACGGACCGGCATCGGTGTGCTTCACGGACGGCACCGTCATCGGAGCGGTCCTCGACCGCAACGGCCTGCGCCCGAGCCGGCTGTGGGTCACCGACGACGGCTTGGTCGTCATGGCGTCCGAGGTCGGCGTTCTCGACATCGACCCGTCCAAGGTCGTCCGCAAGGTTCGGCTGCAGCCGGGCCGGATGTTCCTGGTGGACACCGCACAGGGCCGCATCGTCTCCGACGACGAGATCAAGGACGAGCTCGCTGCCGAGCATCCGTACCAGCAGTGGCTCGACGAGGGTCTGACCTCGATCGACGATCTGCCCGAGCGCCCGCACGTGCACATGCCGCACGATCGCGTGCTCATCCGTCAGCAGATCTTCGGATACACCACCGAGGAACTGAACGTGCTCGTCTCGCCGATGGCGAAGTCCGGTGCCGAGGCCATCGGATCCATGGGTACCGATACCCCGATTGCCGTGCTGTCGGCTCGCCCGCGGATGTTGTTCGACTACTTCTCGCAGCTTTTCGCGCAGGTCACCAACCCGCCGCTCGATGCGATCCGCGAGGAGATCGTCACCAGCCTCGGCGGCACGATCGGCCCCGAGGGCGATCTGCTCAACCCGGATGCCGAGAGCTGCAAGCAGATCGTGCTGCCGCAGCCGATCCTGCACAACGACGATCTCGCCAAGCTCGTGCACATCAACGACGAAGGCACGCAGGAAGAACTTCGTTCGGTGGTCGTGCGCGGCCTCTACCCGGTTGCCGAGGGCGGCGAAGGTCTTCGAAAGTCGTTGGAGGCCATCCGAGCTCAGGTCTCCGCTGCCATCTCGGGCGGCGCACGGATCATCGTGCTCTCCGACCGTGAATCGAGCGAGAAGCTCGCTCCGATTCCGTCGTTGCTGCTGACCTCTGCGGTGCACCATCACCTGGTTCGGGAGAAGACCCGTACCAAGGTCGGTCTGATCATCGAGGCCGGTGACGCCCGCGAGGTCCATCACATGGCCCTGCTCATCGGTTTCGGTGCCGCAGCGGTCAATCCGTACATGGCGTTCGAGTCGATCGAGGACATGATCGAACGCGGCGCACTCACGGGCATCGAGTTCGACAAGGCCGTCGGCAACTACATCAAGGCCGCAGGCAAGGGCGTGCTGAAGGTGATGTCCAAGATGGGCATCTCGACCCTCGCGTCGTACACCGGAGCGCAGCTGTTCCAGGTCATCGGCCTCTCGCAGGAACTGGTCGACGAGTACTTCACCGGCCTCAACAGCCACCTCGGCGGCATCGATCTCGATCAGGTGGCCGACGACGTCGCAGCGCGACATGCGGTTGCCTACCTCGACAACCGTCAGGAACGCGCGCACCGTGAGCTCGAGACGGGCGGCGAGTACCAGTGGCGCCGCGAGGGGGAGTACCACCTCTTCAACCCCGACACCGTGTTCAAGCTGCAGCACTCCACCCGCACCGGTCAGTACGACGTCTTCAAGGAATACACGAAGATGGTCGACGACCAGTCCGAGCGCCTCGCGTCGTTGCGCGGTCTGTTCCGTTTCAAGACCGAAGAGCGACAGGCCATTTCGATCGACGAGGTCGAGCCGGCCAGCGAGATCGTCAAGCGTTTCTCCACGGGTGCGATGAGCTACGGCTCCATCTCGGCCGAGGCGCACGAGACCCTCGCCATCGCGATGAACCGTCTCGGTGGACGCTCGAACTCGGGTGAAGGCGGCGAGGATGTCTCGCGGTTCACCCCCGACGAGAACGGGGACTGGCGACGGTCGGCCGTCAAGCAGGTCGCGTCGGGACGCTTCGGTGTCACCTCGCACTACCTGACCAACTGCACCGACATCCAGATCAAGATGGCGCAGGGAGCCAAGCCCGGTGAGGGCGGCCAGCTTCCGGCGCACAAGGTGTACCCGTGGGTCGCCGAGGTTCGGCATTCGACGCCAGGCGTCGGTCTGATCTCGCCGCCGCCGCACCACGACATCTACTCGATCGAGGATCTCGCGCAGCTGATCCACGACCTGAAGAACGCCAACCCACAGGCCCGCATCCACGTGAAGCTGGTCTCCGAGGTGGGCGTCGGAACGGTCGCGGCCGGTGTGTCGAAGGCGCACGCTGACGTGGTGCTCATCTCGGGCCACGACGGCGGCACCGGCGCAACGCCGCTGACGTCGGTCAAGCACGCAGGTGGACCGTGGGAGCTCGGCCTGGCCGAGACCCAGCAGACGTTGCTGCTCAACGGTCTTCGTGACCGCATCGTCGTACAGGTCGACGGCCAGCTCAAGACCGGCCGCGACGTGATGGTCGCCGCGCTGCTCGGCGGCGAGGAGTTCGGCTTCGCCACCGCTCCGCTCGTCGTCTCGGGCTGCATCATGATGCGTGTCTGCCACCTCGACACCTGCCCCGTCGGCGTTGCTACGCAGAACCCGTTGCTGCGCAAGCGTTTCGCGGGCAAGCCCGAGTTCGTCGAGAACTTCTTCATGTTCATCGCCGAGGAGGTTCGCGAGCTCATGGCCGAGCTCGGGTTCCGCACACTCGACGAGGCCGTCGGACAGGTCGGTCTGCTCGACACCACCGCTGCCAAGGAGCACTGGAAGGCGTCGAAGCTGGATCTGTCGCCGATTCTCGAAGAGGTCGAATCTGCCTTCATGAACCAGAACCTCTACAACACCGGGGTTCAGGATCACGGCCTCGACAAGGCTCTGGATCAGCAGCTCATCGCGGCCAGCCGCAACGCATTGGACAAGGGCGAGAAGGTCGTCTTCGAATCCAAGATCACCAACGTCAACCGCACCGTCGGAACGATGCTCGGACACGAGGTCACCAAGGCGTACGGCGGCGTCGGGCTCCCGGACGACACCATCGACATCACGTTCACCGGCTCGGCCGGCAACAGTTTCGGTGCGTTCGTTCCGTCCGGAATGACGCTCCGGCTGCAGGGTGATGCCAACGACTTCGTCGGCAAGGGACTGTCCGGTGGACATCTCGTGCTGCGGCCGTCGTTGAGTGCTCCCAAGGGATTCGTCGCCGAGGACAACATCATCGGCGGCAACGTCTTCCTGTTCGGTGCCACCAGCGGCGAGGCTCTCATCCGGGGTGTCGTCGGCGAGCGTTTCGCCGTACGTAACTCCGGCGCGGAGGCCGTCGTCGAAGGCGTCGGCGACCACGGGTGCGAGTACATGACCGGCGGCAAGGTGGTCATCCTCGGCACGACGGGCCGTAACTTCGGTGCCGGTATGTCCGGCGGCGTCGCGTTCATCTTCGATCCGAACAAGACGTTCGAGGCCAACCTCAACACCGAGCTGGTCGACATCGACGAGCTCGAGGGCGACGAATTCACCTGGTTGAAGGACATCGTCACCCGTCACCAGGAGCAGACCGGCTCCGAGGTGGCCGAGCGGATCCTCGCGGACTGGTCACAGCAGGTGAACCATTTCGTGAAGGTCATGCCTCGCGACTACAAGAAGGTACTGCTGGCCATCTCCGAAGCCGAGAAGAACGGCGCGGACGTGGACGAAGCGATCATGGAGGCAGCTCGTGGGTGACCCACAGGGATTTTTGAAGAACACGGTTCGCGAAGTACCCAAGCGGCGGCCCGTCGATCTGCGCCTGATGGACTGGAAAGAGGTCTACGAGGACTTCTCGAAGGACACTCTGCGTACCCAGGCCAGCCGGTGCATGGATTGTGGTATTCCGTTCTGCCACAACGGTTGTCCTCTCGGGAACCTGATTCCCGAGTGGAACGACCTGGTGTTCAAGGATCGCTGGCGCGACAGCATCGATCGACTGCACGCCACCAACAACTTCCCGGAATTCACCGGGCGGTTGTGCCCGGCTCCGTGCGAGGCGTCGTGTGTCTTGGGCATCAACCAGGATCCGGTCACCATCAAGCAGGTCGAGGTCGAGATCATCGACAAGGCCTTCGAAGAGGGCTGGGTCACGCCGGTCTACCCGACGCACCTGACCGGTAAGACCGTTGCCGTCGTCGGGTCCGGACCCGCGGGACTTGCTGCAGCGCAGCAGCTCACCCGCGCCGGCCACACCGTCACGGTGTTCGAGCGGGCCGACCGCATCGGAGGACTGCTGCGCTACGGCATTCCCGAGTTCAAGATGGAGAAGCGCCACATCGATCGACGGCTCGCGCAGATGGAGGCCGAGGGCACCGTCTTCCGTACCGGTGTCGATGTGGGCGTCGACATCTCGGCCGACGAACTGCGCGAGCAGTTCGATGCCGTGGTCCTCTCCGGCGGCGCCACCGCATGGCGCGACCTGCCCATCGAGGGCCGCGAGCTCGACGGCATCTACCAGGCCATGGAGTTCCTGCCGCACGCCAACCGCGTCCAGCAGGGCGACTTCGCCGCGCCGCCGGTGAGCGCCGAGGGCAAGAAGGTCGTCATCATCGGCGGCGGCGACACCGGGGCCGACTGCCTCGGGACCTCGCACCGTCAGGGCGCAGAAAGCGTCCACCAGTTCGAGATCATGGCCCGCCCGCCCGAGGAGCGTGCGACGTCCACCCCGTGGCCGACGTACCCACTGATGTACCGGGTGGCCTCGGCTCACGAAGAGGGTGGCGAACGCGTCTTCTCCGTCAACACCGAGCGTTTCGTCGGCGAGGACGGCAAGGTCACCGCACTCGAGGCCTGTGAGGTCGAGTTCAAGGCAGGCAAATTCGAGAAGGTCGAGGGCAGTGAATTCACCCTCGAGGCCGATCTGGTTCTGCTCGCCATGGGATTCGTCGGACCGGAGAAGGGCGGCCTGCTGACCGACCTGGGTGTCGACTTCAACCAGCGCGGCAACGTCGAGCGCACCAACGAGTGGGTCACCAACGTCCCCGGCGTGTTCGTCGCCGGCGACATGGGCCGCGGCCAGTCGCTCATCGTGTGGGCCATCGCCGAGGGCCGGTCCTGCGCGGCCGCCGTCGACACCTTCCTGCAGGGAGCAACGGCACTGCCGTCGCCGATCGTGCCCACCCAGGCACCGCAGCGGTAGACAACACTCGAACGCCCCCCGGTGGGATCGATGTCCCTTTGTTGCATTCTGAGCGACTGAATCTCACATTGATCCCACCGGGTGGGTGCCGAGAATCCGCCATACGGTTACGTCCGTTAACCATGTAGGCATCTGATGGTCACAGGCCCCTGGCATTGTCGGTATCGAACAACGAAGCGTTCGATCACCCAGCGAGGCCCCCTCCCCATGAGTGTCAAGAAGATCTGCGCCGGTGTCGGCGTCGCTGCAGCGGTTGCATCCGGTCTGGTCGTCGGAGCATCGCCCGCCGCTGCTGATCCGGGCGATTGCCCGTCCATGTACGTCGTGGCCATTCCGGGAACGTGGGAGACCAGCTCGGGTGCTGCACCGAAGCCGGGGATGCTCACCGACGTCACCGATCGTCTCGGCGACGACATTCGCACCGACTACGTCTCGTATCCGGCCACCGCGTTCCCGTGGGAGGGCGAGGTCTACGGGCAGTCACGCGCCGCTGCGGTCACCAATGCCGGCGGGATGCTGAAGGCGATGGCAGATCGTTGTGGGGCAACAAAACTCGGCATCATCGGCTACAGCCAGGGAGCCGACGCAGCCGGTGATCTCGCCGCGGCGATCGGCACCGGGGTCGGTGTTGTGCCTGCCGACAAGGTGGTGGCGGTGGGTCTGATCTCGGATCCCAAGCGCTCCGACACCGACGCTCTGGTCGGTCCTGCCGTGGTGGGCACCGGGGTCGGTGGACCTCGCGTCGGAGGATTCGGTTACGTCAGCCCCGTGGTGCGGACGTTCTGCGCCGTCGGCGATCTGTACTGCTCGACACCGAAGGACGACTACGTGGCGCGTCTGGCCGGCTTCCTCGCTGTCTCCTCCAACCCCGCGCCCGATGTAGCCGATCAGTACTCGCAGGAAGCGCAGTCGTTGATCGCGGACTTGGCGGCGGCCGGGGGCCTTCCGGTTCTGCAGGGTCAGCTCACCGACCAGGCGAACGAACAGCGCAGCCGAGAGATCGAAGCGTTCTACCGCTCGGGAATCCATCAGGAATACCAGAGCTACGACGTCGACAACGGCCAGTCCGCGACGCGCTGGTTGGCGCGCTATCTCTCCGACGCGGTCTGACGGCGAAGTAGCACGAAGACAGCCACCGCACTGACGGCCATCAGACCAGCGCTCCATCCGGCCGCCAGATTGAAGCCGTCGATGAACGACGAGTTGGCGACGGCCGTCAGTTGCGAGCCGAACGGTTCCGGCAGGTAGTCGGCGACGGCGATGGCACCGCCGATGGTTTCTCTGGCGGGATCGGCGATCTCGGCGGGCGTGCCGACCGGGATGACGTCTTCCATGCGGTGGCGGTAGACGGTGCTGCCGATCGTGCCGAGGATCGCGATGCCGACGGCCCCGCCCAATTCGGCTCCGGTTTCCGATAATGCCGATGCGGCACCGGCCTTCTCGGGTGCGGCGGCGGTGAGGACGATGTCCGAATTGAGGGTCGACGCCGCTCCGATTCCGAACGTCAACAGGGCCATCCCGGTGAGCAGTAACGGCAGGCCCGAGTCGGCAGCAACGAAGACCATTGCCGCGCAACCGAAGGCGATGAACAGCAGGCCCCCGGCGATGATGGTGCCGGTCCTGATCACCTTGCTCAGTGTCGGCGCAAGGACGGCACCGGCCGCCGCCGCAACGGCAGGTATCAGCAGCCACAGTCCGGCTTCGAGCGGTCCGAGGCCTACGACGAGTTGCAGGTACTGCGAAGCGAACAGGCTGAACCCGGTCATGGCGAAGATGACGAGGAACTGCACCACAACCGCTGCGCTGAAGGCTCGTTCGGCGAAGAGCGTCACGTCGATGAGCGGATTCGCGGCCTTCCGTTGCCGGATGACGAACACCGTGCCCAGCGCCAGCCCGAGCACGGCCGTGGTGATCGTTGCTGCGTCGATCCCCTCCTGCGCGCCGTGTTTGATGGCATAGACGATCGAGAGCATCGAGGAGATTGCGAGTATCACGCTGATCGGATCGAATCTTCCGGGGTCCGAATCCTTGAACTCGGGGACCAGCAGCGGTGCCGCGACGAACAGCACCACCATGATCGGAATGTTGATCAGGAACACCGAACCCCACCAGAAATGTTCCAGCAGAACACCTCCGATGACGGGGCCTACTGCGGCTCCGCCGGCGAACCCTGCGGTCCACAGTCCGATTGCTTCCTTGCGCTGAGCGGGGTCGTGAAACATGTTGCGTATCAACGACAGTGTGCTCGGCGCGATGGTCGCTCCGCCGATCCCCAACAGGGCGCGTGCGACGAGAAGCATCTCGGGGGACGTGGAGAACGTCGCGGCGAGTGACGCCGCACCGAACACGACTGCGCCGATCATCAGGACGGTCCGCCTGCCGATGCGGTCACCGAGAGAGCCCATGGTGATGAGCAGGCCGGCGAGGAGAAATCCGTAGATGTCGAGAATCCACAGCGTCTGATTGCTGGTGGGTTCGAGATCGGCCGTCATGAACGGCAGAGCCAGATAGAGCACCGACATGTCCATCGACACGACGAGGATGGGTACCACCAGGACAGCGAGGCCGAGCCAATCCTTCTTGGTGGCGCGTTGCTCGGTGGTCCTGTGGCTCACTGTGACTTCCCTTTCCGTACGGACACCTCAGCTTAGGGGTGTCGGGAGTACGTTCGGTGAGGAAAGTGGGACTCGCCGAGAGAAGGAAACATCACCTCATGAGCAACGATCTGCAGGTTGTCGCGACGATCATCGCCAAGCCCGACGCTATCGACGCTGTGCGCGACGGCTTGTCGGCCCTGGTGGCCGAAACCCGGAAGGAAGAGGGCAACATCTCGTACGAGCTGTTCGAGTCGGCAGTCGAGCCGGGAACCTTCGTCACCGTCGAGTTGTGGAAGTCGCAGGAGGACCTGGACGGTCACATGCAGACTCCACATCTGCAGCAGGCTCTAAGCGAGTTCGGTGCCCATCTCGCGGCCCCGCCCGCTATCCACCCGCTCCGGCCCGTCGGCTGAGTCACCCCGCGCGCTGACGTACACGAGTGCCGAGACAGCCAGCAGAGCAACCGTGGCACCGATCGCCAGCCACCCGGTCCCGCTCATCTCGCCCGACGCGATGATGCGGGCACCGGCGGCGGTGTAGCTCATCGGCATGAATGCGGCGAGGTCGCCCCAGATCGGTGCCGTCGATGCGTACGCAAAGCCGCAGACGACGACCTGCACCGCGAGGGCGACAACGTTGACGATCTGACCCACCACAGCACCGAGTACGCGTTGAATTGCGCCCGCTGCGGCGAGATATGCCGCGGCGGAGACGATCAGGAACACGCCCGCTCCGATCACCGGTCCGATGGCGGCGTCGGTGGCGAAGGCGAACGCGAATGCGGCGCTGACGCCCACCGCGGCGACGGCCGCTCCGACGGCGAGCCAGCGCGGCTTGGTATCCCTGCCCAGGACCCGCACGAGGCTGACGCAGCCGAGAGCTCCGAGGGCAACCAGGGCGGCGATCAGGTACGGGGTGGCACCGGTGCCGGTGCTCGTCGACGTGGCGGCGACGTTCTGATCGGAGGTGGCGTCCTCGGTGGCGGCTGCGGCTCCCTGCGGAAGTGCCGCGGAGGCGTCACGCACGTTGGTGGCGATGCCGTTGACGATTCCCTCGACCGGCTTGACCGACGTCACGAGCTGATCGGTGCCGGCCTTGAGCTGCTGGCCGCCGTCGTCGAGTTGGCCGAGTCCGTCACGCAACTGCACGGTCGCGTCGCCGAGCTGCGCGGTGGCACCGAGGAACTGACTGTTCGGGTCGTTCAGTTCGGTCGAGAGCTGCTGAGCGCCACCCTTGAGGGTCTGCAGCTGCGCGAGCGTATCGGGACCGAAGGCCTGTGTGTTCAGGGTGTCGATGACGCCCCGGATTTCCCCGGATATGGCGTCGGATCCCGGGTGTGGAAAGCGATCGACCTGGTCCGCGGTGGCGGCGAGCTTTGCGGTGAAGTCGGCCTGCAGAGCTCCGAATCCGGTGAGCTGGTCGACCACCTGGTCGACGCCACCGCTGATCTGCGATGCGCCGTCACCGAGCTGGCCGATGCCGTCGCGGTACTGCCCGAACCCGTCGGCGAGCTGGATGGTTCCGTCGTGAGCCTGGGTGATGCCGTCGGCGAGCTGCCCGACGCCGTCGTTGAGCTGCGTTCCGCCGGCAGTCAGCTGACCGATACCACTGGAGAGAAAGGTGATGGGAAGGGACGCGCTGTTCAGACTGGTCCGCGCCGCAGCCAGGGGATCTGCCGACGCCTGCTCGGATGCCGGTGCCTGCTCGGTCTCGGCCGCGACCGTGGTCGTGTCGGGAGCGGACTCGCCGCCGAGGTCGTAGCCGGTGCCGAGTGCGAAAGCACCGACTGCCACCAGTGGAAACGCCAGTGCGGTGAGAGCAACGGCAGGACGTCGGAAGATACGCAGTTCACCCATGATGAGTTCGAGGCTAACTGCC
The DNA here is from genome assembly GCF_000760935.2 of Rhodococcoides fascians A25f. Taxonomy (NCBI): domain Bacteria; kingdom Bacillati; phylum Actinomycetota; class Actinomycetes; order Mycobacteriales; family Nocardiaceae; genus Rhodococcoides; species Rhodococcoides fascians. The sequence goes on from NZ_CP049744.1 coordinate 197,611, forward strand.
GCTGACGGCGTTCCGAACCGACGAGCAATCGCAAACGCCGTGTTCGATGGTGCTGACCTGGGATTTTAAGAGGTCTCTGTGGATTGCCGATTGCGAGGTAGCAGGTCCCATACGTGCTCGGTTTCGTTCACCGAGGACACCGATCGCGCACCGCTCCGCGAGAACAGAATGCGCGTCACCGAGCAGTAGTCGATCGGAAAACCCAGGACCTTCGGGGTGTGCAGGATGTCCTGCAGCAGGATGTTGATGACGCCGCCGTGGGCGAAGAGTGCGACGGTGTCGTTGTGCTTGCTCGCCGACACGATGTCGGCCACCCCGGCCAGCACGCGCTGACGAAACGCGTGCTCGTCGACCTGTTCGGGGAGATGCCCGGCCTTGATGCGATCGAAGGCCTCGCGGAACTCGGTCTTGGCCGTTTCGATCGGGACGTAGCCGCCGAAATCGCGATCGTATTCGGCCAAGCGCTCGTCGGGTTCGACGGTCAGACCGAGCCGATCGGCCAACGGCTGTGCCGTCTGAACGGCGCGGAGCTGGGAACTCGCGACGACTCGAGAAATCGGGAACCGGGCCACCGCATCCGGCACACGCCGGGATTGTTCGACGCCGAGCTCGGCGAGAGCAGGATCGGCCGAGGTCTCCGAACGCTGCGGCAGCGCATGCCGCACCAGAACCAGTTGCATCGACTCACCTAATCACGAGTGTTCGACCGCTGCGTTGCACCATCGACCGAAAACTGGCCACCTGGCGCGGAAGGTCGGCTCGGGGATTCCACACCATGCCGATGCGCCTGCGTGCCGCGGGTTGGGTGAGGCCGATGTCGACGGTCCCGCCCTCACCGCCGTGCGCACGGATTCGCGGCAGGATGGCTATCCCGAGACCGGCACCGACCAGTCCGCGCACGGTGTGGGTGTCCTGGCCCTCGAATGCAATGCGCGGGCTGAAGCCGGCGTCGGCCCACAACTCGTCGCAGATCGATCGCATTCCGAAACCATGGCCCATGGCGATGTAGTTCTCGTCTGCAGTGTCGGCGAGATCGACGGTTCTTCTCGACGCGAAGCGATGATCGGAGGGCACGACGAGCATCAGCCGCTCGTCGTAGAGCTGGAACGAATTGGCGTCGGTGTGCTCGGCGCTGAGAGATACGAACGCCAGGTCCGACGCCCCATCGGCGAGCCGCTCGAGGCAGCGTGCGCGGGCGCCCTGGTCCAGATCGAACGTGACGGCCGGGTGGTCGACGCGGAACTGACGGATCAGCGCGGGTACGACGTCCTCGCCCAGAGTGTTCTGGAACGCCACGGCGATGCGGCCCCTGGCTCGGGCGTCGTGCTCGGTCATGGCGTCGATGCCGGCGTCGAGGTCGCTTAACGCTCGCTGCAGGTACGGGATCAACACGCGTCCGACGCTGGTGAGCACGATGCCGCGGCCGCGTCGTTCCACGATGTCGACGCCGAGGATCGCCGACGCGCGAGCGACCTGACGGCTGACGGTGGGTTGTGGAACGCCGAGAACGTGAGCGGCGTCGGTGATGTGTTCGGTGTCGGCTACCGCGACGAGCGTCGGCAATAGGGGCAACAGCCCGATCGTTTCGCGCCGCATGGTCGAATCATAGCTCTGCCGTATCGATTGGACACGTCTCATGCATTGGACGAATGTAGTGAGCGCTTCTAACGTGATCGGTATGACTACGACGCGTACCGACGTCCTCGAGTGGGAGGGACACCCCAGGGGATCGCGCGAGTACCGACGGTTGGTGCTGGCATTGCTGTTCGCCGGAGTTGCGACCTTCGCTCAGCTGTATTCGGTGCAGGGAATTCTGCCGCTGATTGCCGCAAACCTCGACATCACGCCGTCGCAGTCGTCGCTGGCCGTCGGTCTCGCGACGGTCGGGGTGGCAGTGTCGGTGATTCCCTGGTCCGTGGCGGCCGATCGCGTCGGCCGAGTGCGGGCGATGACGGCCTCGATCCTCGTCGCGACGACGCTGGGTCTGCTGGTTCCCCTGTCGCCCTCGCTCGAGGTGTTGCTGGTCGTTCGATTCTTCGAAGGTGCTGCACTGGGCGGACTTCCGGCGATTGCGATCGCCTACCTCAGTGAGGAAGTGCACCGCAGTCACACCGCACTCGCCGCCGCCACCTATGTTTCGGGGACGACGCTGGGCGGATTGCTGGGCCGCATCGTCGCCGGACCCGTTGCGGAATACACCAACTGGCGCATCGGCACGTTGACCGTCTCGTTGATTGCCGCGCTGGCCGCCGCGCTCTTCGTGTGGCTGGCCCCGAAACCGCGAACCACACTGGCACACAGCGAAATCCGCGACCTGCCGAGTCGGCTGTGGGTGAACCTACGCGAACCGGGAATGCTGGCGCTGTACGGCCAGGGCTTCCTGCTGATGGGCGGGTTCGTCGCGATCTACAATTTCCTCGGATTCCGGCTCGAGGCCGTGCCTTTCGGGCTACCGCAATCGCTGATCAGCCTGATCTTCGTGGCTTATCTGAGCGGTACCGTCTCGTCCCGAGTGGGCGGGAAGCTGGCGACGAAGCACGGACGATCAGCAGTTCTCGCCGGAGCCACCGCCACGATGATCGTCGGAGTGGCGTTGACGATGGCGTCGAACCTCGCCGTGATCCTGATCGGCCTGGTGATCCTGACCATGGGCTTCTTCGCCGCCCACGCCATCGCGTCGGGATGGACCGGGCAACGCGCAGTGCACGGCCGCGCTCAGGCGACCTCGTTGTACAACCTCTTCTACTACGGCGGATCGTCCATCGTCGGCTGGCTCGGCGGCGTGGTCTTCCAATCCCTGGGATGGAACGCGTTGGCGCTGTTCGTCATTGCGTTGGCCGTCGTCGCAGGAATCTGGGCTGCGTGCCTGGGCGGTCGGCTGGCGCGGCCAGTCTCAGTAGGTCGATGAGGTCGACGCCGCCACCGCGAACAGAATGATGGCCCCCACCACGATGACGAACAGCGCGATCGATACGTACCCGACCACCAGGCCCGCCGTAGCGAACCCGGATCCGCCCTCGCCGGTGCGCTTGATCTGACCACGCGACAGGTGGCCGCAGACCACGGCGCACACCGACGCGATCAGTGGCAGAAACGTCAGACCCAGAATCGCCAACACGAGGGAGACGATCGCCAGCGTGTTGGTGGGTGCGGGCGTCTGATATCCCCCACCGGCATACGGTGCATTCCCGTACTGCGGGTTGGGGTACTGGGGATTTTGATATTGGGTGTTGGGGTACTGAGGGTTCTGGAACTCGGGGTTTTGGTACTGGGGGTTCTGGTACGGCGGGTACTGCTGCTGGCCCGGGTAGGGCTGATCCTTGTCGGATGCGTCGAACGGATCGCTGCCCTCGCCCTGCGGATTCACCATTGCGGGAGTTTGACACTTCGACACCGCCGCCGCAAGAGCGCACGCAGTGGCTACGTCCCGAGCTTGCCCCAGCCCACATACGCGTCGACGGTCACGTATCCGGTCACCCGAGGCTGATCCCGAACCGGATACGGATTCCCGGTGTAATGCGTCGAAATGCGATCGATATCCACCAGATCCGGGTCGTCCTGCAACTCGATCGAGCCGTGCACCGTCACATGCGTGTACCAACTGGCCTCGTCCAACACCGAAATGGAGACCTTCGGATTGGCCCTGATGTGCTCGAGACGCTTCCGAGACGCGTCGAAATTGAGCACAATCTTCCCGTCCTCCCACAAATACCAAGTGGGTGCGGTGATCGGCGTTCCATCGGCACGAACCACAGCCATGACCGCGGGATTCGGCTTCTTCAACAATTCCACAGCATCATCGGGCAACGGGGGCTTCGGCATACATCAACCTTACGACTCGACCACCGCTCCGGTCCTGCTTCCGCCCACACCGCCCCCCGAAGTCCACTCGATGTGCCATTGACTGCCAAAAAGGCCACTGAATGTCACATCGAGCGACTGGGGGATCCGGGCGCGGTGGGAATCGAGTCGAGTCCAGGTGTCGACTACAGGTTGGGGAGTTTGACTACCTGTCCTGCGTAGGAGAGTCCGGCACCGAAGGCGAGGAGGAGTGCGGTATCTCCTGCTTTTGCTTTGCCGGTGCGCAACAGTTCTTCCATGGCCAGGGGAATCGAGGCTGCCGATGTGTTGCCGGTTTCCGCGATGTCGTTGGCGACCGGGGTGCCGTCGGCGAGGTTCAGGCTCTTGGCCAGCAGTTCGGTGATGCGGCTGTTGGCCTGGTGGGGGATGAAGGCGTGCAGTTCGTCGGTTTTGATGCCGGCGACGTCGAGGACACGCTGCGCAGCTTTGCCCATTTCGAATGCGGCCCAGCGGAAGACGGAGATGCCGTTCATCCGGATCCAGGGTCGCTCGAGGCCTTCCTCGGTGATGTAGTCGTACCAGTCGGTTGTCTGGACGATGGCGTCGGATTGCGAGCCGTCCGAGCCCCAGACGGCGGGCCCGATCTCGGTTTCGTCGCTCTGTCCGACCACCACGGCACCGGCGCCATCGGCGAAGATGAATCGTGTGGTGCGGTCGTAGGGGTCGGTAGTGACGCTGAGCTGTTCTGCGCCGATGACCAGGACGTACTTGGACGTTCCGGCCTTGACCAGGTCCGATGCGACGGCGAGGGAGTAGCAGAAGCCTGCGCAGCCGGCGCAGATGTCGAATGCGGCCGGCCCCTTGGTGCCGAGGCCGTGTGCCACCTTTGCGGCGGCCTGAGGGGTCAGCTCGAGATGAGTCGACGTGGCGACGATGACGGTGTCGACTTGGTCGGCCGTGATTCCGCTGGCTTCGAGCGCCTTACGGCCTGCCGCGATGGACATCTCCACGACGTTTTCCTTGGGATCGGCGAAGCGCCGGTTCTTGATTCCCGATCGCGTCTGGATCCACTCGTCGCTCGAGTCGATGAATTCGCAGATCTCGTCGTTGGTCACGACTCGCTCGGGGCGGTGAACGCCGAGTCCGAGTAGTTTCGACTGTCGTCCCTGCGTTGTGCTGATCGCACCCATCTTGAATTTCCTCTCGTGCTACCGCGCCATCGCCGAGCTTCGGCTCGGGTCTTGGGCTGCGGGCTCGGTGACACACGTTACGTGCGTCGCCGCGAGGAGTTCACACCAGTTCGGCGATGAGGGCCGCGACCTCGGCAGGCTTGTCGATCATGGCGTGGTGATGGGCGGGCATGACGACGGTGAAATCCGCTTGCAGGTAGGCGGCGAGTTTGCGCTGCGTTCGTATCCATCTCTTGCCCCACGGCGACGGCCTGCCGGTGTGTGCGGCCGCCACGATAACGGGGACGTCGAGTCGGAACTGCTTACGAATGCGATTCAGTTCGACAGCGAGATCCGGATACACGACGTCCTCGGTCAGCGCGGCGGCGAGATAGGTGGGCCGGCGGTAGATGTCGTCCACCCAGTCGAACGTTTCCTGCGGTATGCCGTCGGGCGGCGTTGCTTGATTGAGGACGCGTCGAACACGGGGGCCGACCAGTTTCTGCAGGCCGGTTCCACTGAGCACCGCTGCGATCCTGCGTGCGGCCTCGATGCGCACGGCCGCCGGGATGATGCGTCGCGGGTCGGATTCGGCGCTGGAGTCGAGAAGCAGAACCCCGCAGATGCGAGACGGGTACATCCGGGCGACAGCCTCGGCATAGAAGCCTGCGATCGAATGGCCGGCAACCACCGCCGGTTCGGTGACGCCGAGCGCGTCGAGAACTCCGAGAATGCGTTCGGCTTCGCCCCGCACGGTGGGGGTGACACCGGCGGGAAGCGGATCACTGAGTCCGAAGCCGGGACGGTCGATGACCACGACGTGGTGCTTGTGGCCCAGAATGTCGACGGTGTCCTGCCAGTCGAACCAGTTGCTGCCGAGTCCGCCGCACAGGACAACCGTGGGGCCGGAGCCGCGCACGAGTACGTGGAGGCGCTGGCCGTCGACCTCGACGAAGCGTCCCGGCGGATGTTTCACGGGAAACAACGCACTGGGCTCGATTCTGTCTCCACGGTCCATGTTCTCTCCAGGGCGATAGCGGTGACGCGTTTCCGGTTTTCGCCACGGTTTACAACCATATTCCCTGTTTTGCGTCGTTCAGTCCAGTCGGAACTGTGAACTCAGGCGTCACTGACGTGGCTTGGCCAGCGGGAAAGCCAACGTTTCACGGATGCTGCCTCCGGTGATCAACATGACCACCCGGTCGACACCCATTCCGAGACCGCCGGTCGGCGGCATTCCGTGTTCGAGCGCCTGCAGAAAATCCTCGTCCAAGCTCATCGCTTCCTCGTCGCCGCCGGCTGCCAACAGTGACTGCTCGGTGAGGCGCTGCCGTTGATCGACGGGGTCGGTCAGTTCGCTGTACGCGGTACCCAGTTCCACGCCCCACGCGACGAGATCCCACTTCTCTGCCACGCCCGGAATGCTCCGATGCGGTCTGGTCAACGGTGACATCGACGTCGGAAAGTCCTTGTAGAACGTAGGGAACTCCGTGTAGTCCTCGACGAGATGCTCGTACATTCCTTGCGCGAGCGCCCCTGCATCCCAGGACTTCTCGTACGGGATGTCGTTTTCGTCGCACAGTCGCTGCAGCTCCTCCAGTGGAGTCTCCGGTTCGACGGGTACCCCCAGCTTCTCGGCGACGGCACCGTGCAGTGTCTTGACAGGCCACTCGCCGGAGATGTCGATCTCGATCATTTCCCCGTTCGGGCCGTCGGGACGCAGGATGATCTCGCGACCGTGCGCCGCAACGGCCGCCCGCTGAATCAGCTCGCGGCACAACACCATTGCGCGTTCGTAGTCACTGTGCGCCTCGTAGGCTTCGAGGATCGTGAACTCGGGATTGTGCTTGAAATCTGCGCCCTCGTTGCGAAACACCCGGCCGATCTCGAACACCTTCTCCATACCGCCCACGCACAGGCGCTTGAGATACAGCTCCGGGGCGATCCGCAGATACAGATCCAGGTTGTAGGCGTTGATATGAGTGACGAACGGTGCCGCGTTCGCACCGCCGTGCACCTGCTGCAGGATCGGGGTCTCGACCTCCATGTAGCCGCGCTCTCCCAACGAATCACGTAGGGATTTCACAACATTGGACCGTGCAATGAGTAGGGAGCGAGCATCGCGATTGATCGCCAGATCGACGTAGCGTTGCCGCACCCGTGCTTCCGGGTCGGTCAGACCGCGGTACTTGTCGGGCAAGGGATGTAGGCATTTGGCATTCATCCGCCACTCGGTGGCCAGCAGCGACAGCTCACCACGCCTGCTGTACCCGATGGTTCCGCTGACCTCGATGAGGTCACCCAGGTCGAAGTCGGTATCGAATTCTTCGATTCTGTCGCCGACGCGTTCGCGGTCGAACAGCACCTGGATATCGGACGACCAGTCCCGGATGACGGCGAAGGACACGCTGCCGTAGTCGCGGATACGCAGTATGCGGCCCGCGATCCGGACCGTCGTTCCCTGAGGCGAGGCCGCCGCGTCGCCGACCGTGTGGGTCGGGGGATAAGCGACGGGATATCCCTCGATACCCTCGTTCCGGAGGCGTTCGAGTTTCGACATGCGAACGCGCACCTGGTCCGGACGTTTTCGGCCGGGCACGGGTTCGTCTGCGAGAGTGTTCGGTCCGCTGCCGTCGGGATGGATGTCCTCGGCGTCGGCCAGAGCGGCGGGCACCGCGACATGAGACCCGGTGTGCTTCGATGCGCGCCGGAACGTCGGGAGCGTGAGGAAGCCCTCGGCGATGGCGGACGCGATGCCGACCTTGGGCAACACTCGATTGTCGGCGAAGCACAGGTAGCGCGGCTCCCACTCCGGCAGATACTTCACGTTCGATCGATACAGCGCCTCGAGCTGCCACCACCGAGAGAAGAAGACCAGCATGCTGCGCCAGATCCGCAGCACCGGACCGGCACCGATTCGGCTGCCCTCCTCGAATGCAGCGCGGAACACCGCGAAGTTCAGCGAAATCTTGCTGACACCGAAATGATCTGCACCGGTGGCCAATTCGGTCACCATCAGCTCGATCACTCCGTTGGGTGACGCTGGATCGCGGCGCATCAGATCCAACGAGGCGCCGGTTCGTCCCCACGGCACCAGGGAGAGAACACCCACCACCTTCTCGCCCTGAACCGCCTGCACCAGAAGACAATCGCCGTCGAGCGGATCACCCAACCGGCCCAATGCCATCGAAAATCCGCGCTCGGTCTCGGTATCGCGCCACGCATCCGCGCAGGAAATGATCTCTGTCATCTCCTGCGAGGAGATATCGCGATGACGACGCACCGTGACCACGACACCCGCCTTGCGAGCCCGGTTGACCGCCTGACGCACGGGGCGCATCTCGCGTCCATTGAGGTTGAAATCCTTGGTTTTCAGGATTGCTTCGTCGCCGAGTTCGAGGACGCTGAGCCCGGCGCGCTTGTAGGCCGTAGCTCCGATCTCGCTGGCCCCCATGACAGCTGGGGTCCAGCCGTACTTCTCGGCCAGGTCGAGCCATTCCGAAATGGCATGCGGCCAGGCCTCGGGGTTGCCGATCGGGTCACCGCTCGCCAGACACACCCCCACCTCGACGCGATACGTCACCGCCGCCTTGCCGCTGGTGGCGAAGATGACGCCCTTGTCGCGGCGCGTTGCGAAGTAGCCGAGGGAATCGTCGGCACCCCATTTGTCGAGCAGGCCGCGCAGCGCCGATTCGTCGCGACCGGTGAGCGCGTTGCTGGAGCGCTGCGATCGGAACAGCGTGACCACGGCCCCCAACAGCGCCAATGCGCCGAACAGTCCCAACGCCGTGTTGACGAAGCCGTTGGGCCTGCCGTCGAACTGTTCGTTGTCCACGGTCGCCAACGCCGTGACGCGGTTGAAGGCCCACAGAAATGTCTGGCTTTCCGGCAGCGACCCAGGGAACAACGCCACCAACGCCCACCCGATGACGGTTCCGATGGTCGCTCCGAGAACGAGCACGCCGAGCGCCCTCCACACCGCACCGCGACGGACACGGGTGTAGAACTCCTTACGCGCAGAGATCAGCAACCCTGCCGCAACTACATGGACCGCCAGCGCAATCCATGAATTGATGTCCTTGTCCTGCATACCTTCGACGACATTGGTGATCGCCAACAACACCAAATAGATGGTCAGCAACCACCACGCAATTCTCTTTCGACTCGCCAACGCCGCCGCCAGCAGCCCGACAACGAGCGCCCAGGACAAACTCGTATCCGGCGCATCGAAGTAGTACCTGTCGACGTATTCGCGAGGGGCGTGAACGAGATAGCGAAGAGTCGGCGACAGACTCCACAGAAACAACGCCGCCGCGAACACCCCGAGCACCAGCCCCGCGATGTGCGGAACCTCGCGCAAACGACCGCGCTCGGGTGGCGAAAACGACCGGGGAACCGAGGATCCGGACCGCTCCGAGGGAACTGCTGTCGCCGTCATATCTCACTCCCGAAGTCAGAATGCACCTATGCAAGGTAGACGGTATCCCCGTCAGCCCCGAGTCAGGCGACGGATTCCCACCCCGCTCGCCACTCAATGTGACCGACGGTGGCCTTTTCGACGGTCAATGTCACATCGAGTGGCCCCTGACTCCCGACTGGACGCCGATTGTGGGATCACCATCGCCCGGTGCGGCATCGGAGGGTCAGGCGTTTGTCCACAGGGTGTGAGTTATCCACAGCCCAGCACGTTCACCGTCGTTTAGTGAGATTGCGCCCGTGCGGGCAGAGCACCATCAGGGGTATGAAGCGGGGCGGCGCAAAGATCGATGCGAAGGTGATCGCGGCTGCGTCGGACCGTGGATTGGTGCGGACGTCGCATCTGCTGGAGCTCGGGGTGGCGTCGAAGACAATTGTTCGACGCACCCTGCCCGACGGCATCTGGTCTCGGGCGCTGCCCGGACTGGTGTTCTTGAAGAACCGGTCGTTGACGCCGATGGAACGAGCGACTGCAGTGTCGATCTACTGCGGACGCGATGCCGTGATCAGCGGTCGGGCCGGGTTGGCGTTGCATGGATTGGGGTCGGCCGGGTCGTTCGATGAAACGTTTGCACTCATTCCCGAGTCGCAGCATCGCAAGTCCGTGGGTTTCGCAGCGGTGGAGCGTACGTGGCGGATGCCGACCCCGGAGATCAAGTCGGGGCTGCGCGTCGCGCCGGTTGTTCGGTGCCTGTGCGATGCGGTTCGGCGGATGAGGAATACCGAACAGTGCATGGGTCTGATTGCGAGCGTCGTTCAGCGGGGAGCGGCCACCGTGGACGCGATCATGAAGGAACTCGACGCCGGCAGCACCCGAGGGACTGCGATGCCCCGGCGAGTGTTGCGGGAACTGGCTGCGGGCGCACATTCTGTGGCCGAAGCCCAAGCCCAGAAGCTGTATCGACGCAGCGGACTTCCGGCGATGCAACACAACGTGGCTGTCTACGACGCGCAGGGAAAATTTCTCTTGATCGCCGACAATTGGCTCGACGACGTTGCATTGGACTGGGAGATCGACTCGCTCGAGTACCACCTGTCGCCAACGGCCCACAGAGCGACTGTGGAGAGACGCGAGCGAGCGCAGAACGCCGGCCTCATCGTGGTGACACACCTTCCGAGCGACATACGCGACGATCCGGAACGGGTGCTGTCGGACCTGCGGTCACGTTACGAGCAGGCCAAAGCACGGGAGCGTCCCAACGTCAGGGTGCGCCCGACACCGGACCGGACCTACCGACGATCCGGCTGATACACCCACACCATGTGTCGGCCGGTTTCGGATGCCGCCGCGATCGATCGATGCTCGATGCGGTCCAGGGCGAAACCGAGCCTCTCGGGTACGGCCTGGCTCCTCGAATTCGCTGCATCGCAATGGATTTCGACCCGCGTGATGCCGTCGAGTTCGAGTGCCTCCCGCACGAGCGCCGCGGTCGCCTCCGTCATCACTCCACGTCCTTCGGCCTCGGCGTCGAGCCAGTACCCCAATTCGATTCCGTGCGGACCGATTCTGCGATGCATACCGATCTTGCCCATGAAGGACCCGTCGACCAGGTCGAAGATCCCGTAGTCGAACATCTCGCCGGCGTCCCATTGCTCACGCGCGTCTGCGATACGAGCAACCTGCGTAGCGACCTGGGCAGATTCATCCGTCACCCACCCCATCCACGGAAGTAGCCGCGTGTGATTGCGAGCGATCGCATCGGCAACGATGACGGAATCGTGCGCCGACTCACGACGAATCACGAGGCGTTCGGTCTCGATCCAATCGGGAGGCGCAGCGACCATAGTGATCAGTCTGACGACTGCGAGGCATATCGGCGAACGAATTTCGTTGCACGTTCGTCCGCTGTCCTGTCCACTCGATGTGTCATCGACGGTCGAAAAGGCCACCGGATGTCACATTGAGTGGACGAGCCGATCGCGTGTCAGGAAGCGGACCAGGATCGCCAGGACAGTTTTTCGATAATGATCACCGGGCCCTCAGGTCTGTTGTTCTTGTATTGACTGTATTTCGCGACCAGGGCGTCTATGGCCGCTGTGCCGTCGGTGCTGGAGGATTCGGCGATGTGGGCGTTTCCGTCGGCGCGGATCCACCAGAGTTGGGACCAGTCGTCGGTGTAGTGGTCGACGATGAGGCTGACGGCGGAGTCGGCGCGGATGTTGTCCAGTCGCTGGAGTTTCTGGGTGGTTTTGGGCTTCCAGTCGATGGCGGTGACGATGCGGTCGCCGGTGTCCGTGACGGCGAACACGATCGGTACCAGGTGTGGTGTGCCGTCGGGGTTGATGGTGGAGAGCTGAGCTCGGGGTGCGTCGGTGAAGCGCTGAACTTCGTTGTCGATCTTCACGTTCGGTTCCTCGGGTTATGCGGATTCGCTGTGGGTGCTGTGTCGGGCGATGAATTGTTCGAGTGCCGCACTGGACATGGGGCGTCCGAGCAGGTGTCCTTGGCCGAACGTTACGCCCATGTCGGTGCAGATCTGGAGTTGTTCCGCGGTCTCGATTCCCTCGATGACGGTGTCTTTGCCGAGGGTGGACGTGACGTCGACGAGGGCGGTACACAGCGTGGTCATGGCGCGGCGCCGGTGCAGGTTGTCGCTGTCGAGGTGTTGGGTGAGAGATTTGTCGATCTTGAGGATGTCGACGGGAAGGGTAGCGAGTCGCTCGAGGGAGGAGAAGCCGCTGCCGAAATCGTCGATGGCGATGAGAACGCCGTGGCGTTGGACGTCGCGAAGTTGGTAGTGCACTGCATCGAGATCGTGCAGTGTCTGCGATTCGGCGAGTTCGAGCGCAAGCCGTCCGGGTTCGATGCGATAGGTGTCGACGATGTCGATGACGTCCGTGGCGAGGGTTCCGGTGGCGAAGTGTGCCGGGCTGACGTTCACCCCGATCTGGAGGTGGATGTCGCGGGCCTGCCAATCGGCTATCGTGCCCGCGACCTCGGCGATGATCCACATGCTCAGTGGGACGATGAGGTCGGCGTCTTCGGCGAGGGGTATGAAGGTATCGGGCATCAGCAGGCCGAGTTCGGGGTGGTTCCATCGGATGAGCGCTTCCGCGCCGACCACGGTTCCCGTCGCCAGTTCGACGATGGGCTGATAGGCCATCGTCAGCTCACGCTCGACCATGGCGACGCCGCGGAGCCGTTCGATGAGTTCCAGTCGGGTGCGGTTGGTGTTGTGCAACTCGTCGGTGAAGACGTGATGCTTGTTTCGCCCGACGGCCTTCGCTGCGTGCATCGCTGCGGTGGCATTGTGAACCAATTGCGTTGCGCTGATGTCTGTGTCGGTACTGGAGGCGACTCCGACGCTGGCCGTGAGGGTCAGTTGCCGATTGCCGAGCTCGAAGGCGGGCTCGAAGATGCTCGCGAATCCCGCGGCCATTGCCCGGGCGGCGATGGAGTGGCATCGGCGTGCGATGACGACGAATTCGTCGCCGGCGAGTCGGCCGATGGTGTCGCCGGGGCGCAGAGACGCGGTGAGTCGGTCGGCGATCATGCACAGCAGTTCGTCACCTTGGGCCGGCCCGAGTGCGTCGTTGAATTCTCGGAATCCATCGATGTCGACCAGCAGGACGCTGAAGTGGCGGTCCGAGCTCCGGCAATCGAATTCTGCGGTGATGAGGGCAAGAATCTCGTCACGGCTCGCAAGTCCGGTCAGCGCATCGTGGCGGGCGGCGACATGACGGGGCGGCGCGTCGTGCTCTCGGCTCACTGTTCCCCCTCATGGCCGGATAGCCACAACGGATACTAGCTGAGAGTTTGCTTTAACGCTATAAACCGGGGACATCCCCTTTTTATGACCTATTAGATCACGCTGTTCACGGTTTGTGGCCCGTTTCGGCTCCTGTCGAGCCTCGTTCTTCGACCTTCCAGGCCGCGGCGTCCACGGAGTCGTCGAGCCCGAGTGCCCACCGAGCCGCCGAGCGTCCCTGGTCGAACAAGGACTGCGCCACCGTGGTCAACCCCGCGGCCGCTGCAGCGCTGGAGTCGTCCCATCCAGTGACGGCCAGCCGTGATGGAATCTCGACACCGGACGCCGCTGCAGCGTCGAGAGCTCCGAGTGCGAGTTCGTCGCTCATCACGAGCAAGGTGTCGATGACGTTGTCCTGCAACAACAGTCGCGCGGCGCGATCACCCTCTGCGCGCGCGTTGTGGGTGGTGAACAGAGTCGGCACCGTCGACCAGTCGATACCCACGCGCAGGCACGCGTCGCGATAACCGTCCAGTCGAGCGCGCGTCACCGGCATCGAGGCGGCCGACGGGTCCGCGCCGCGTACGACGGTCGACGTGCGTAGCGAATCGGGTCGAAGGGCCACGATCGCCGGGTGTAGTCGGTCCTTCAGCGCAACAGTGGCCACGGCGTCGGCCGCTGCGCGGTCGTCGATGGTGATCCACTCCAGACCCGGATGGTCGGGCCCACCCTGGATGCACGTCGGACGGCCGGTGTCGACGAGTACGTCGAGGAGGGGGTCGGCGATCTCGGTGGTCCACACCACGTATCCGTCGACCTGGGCGTCACGGATTCGAGCAATATCCTTGTCGCGATGCAGGTTCGGAAGCATCACGAGCGCGGTGTCGGCGTCGAGACACGCGTCGGCGATACCCGACAGGAAGCGTCGAGCCTGCGGATCCTCGAAGGCATAGGTCAGCTTTTCTCCGAGTACGACGCCGATGCTGTTGTGCTTGCCGCTCCGCAACGAGCGGGCCGCGCGGTTGGGACCGGTGTAACCGAGATGCGCCGCTGCTGCGTGGACGCGGTCCTTGGTGGTCTCCGAAACGCGGTTCGGTTGGTTGTAGGTGTACGACACGCTCATGGTGGAGACGCCTGCCGCCGCGGCGACGTCCGCCATGGTCACCCGAGTGTTCACCGGGCAACTGTAGCGCGATACCGCCATGTTGTGTAACGATACACAGCATGTCGTCACCACTACCGAAGCTTCTCGTGCTCGCCGCGGCCGCCTTCATCTACGTCACGGCGGAAACCCTGCCCGTGGGCTTGCTCCCGGAGATATCCGGCGATCTCGGTGTCAGCGAAGCGGCCGTCGGGCTCCTGCTGACCTTCTACGCCTACGGCGTCGCTGTGATGACGATGCCGCTGATCAGGTTCGTGCGCGAGTGGCCACGTCGCCGAGTCGTCGTGATCACCGTTGCCGCGCTGGCACTCTCGCAACTGCTCTCCGCAGTGTCCGTCGGCTATCCGATGTTGGTGATCTCGCGAATGCTCTGTGCCGCAACGCACGGCATATTCTGGGCCGTCGTTGCGCCCGTCGCAGCGTCGCTGGCGTTACCCGGCAAGCAGGGCAAGGCCATCGCCACGGTATACGCGGGCACCTCGTTGGCATTGGTTGCCGGCAATCCGCTCACCGCTGCCCTGGGTCAATGGCTCGGATGGCGCACCGCTGCAACGATTCTCGGGATAGTCGCGGCTGCCATCGCGGTGGCGCTGTATTTCGTACTTCCCTCCCTGCCGGTCAGCCGCACGGTTTCGGACAAAAAAACGACACCGCGGGTGCTCGACGGCACCCTGGCGATTCTGTGTGGTGTGACGTTTCTGGCCGTCCTCGGTCATTTCGCCGCGTACACCTATTTCGCTCTGATCGTCGATCGGGCAATCGGTTCGGCCGGAACCACACTGACGCTGATGTTGATGCTGTACGGCCTGTTCGGAGTGGTCGGCATCTGGGTGATCGGCAGAACGTACGACCGTTGGCCCCGTCACTCCACCATCGCTGCCCTCGGTGCAGTTGCCGTCGCGGTGGCGATTCTGTGGTGCACGCTCAGTGGAGCACCGGGCAGCTTCGCCGTGTTCGCCGTCGTGGCCATCGCGTTGTGGGGGCTGGCATTCACCACGCTCCCGGTGTGCATTCAATCTGCGGTGGTGCGGGCGGCACCGGCCGACGCGGACAAGGCGTCGGCGATCTACGTGGTCGCGTTCCAACTGGCCATCGCCACCGGCGCCCTGGTGGGCGGTGTCGTCGTCGATGTCAGTGGCATCGTGGCCGTCACCGCTGCTGCAACGGTCCTGGTTGCCGGCGCCCTGGCGGTGGTTCTACTGGCGCGCAACACTTTCCCGCGAGCCCACGCACAGGAGCCGGTGACAGCAGCGACACGCTGACCGTTGCGGTACCCCGCACGATAGGGTCAGCACGCGACGAACGAGGGAATCCGGTGCAATTCCGGAGCTGGCGCGCAACGGTGACGGGTGAGAGCTCGAAGTCCGAATGCTCGGACGTCGTGATTCACCTCCATCCGCGGCTCCGCGACACGAGCCCTCAGCAGGAAGCTCTGACGATGCGCACCACTCTCGCCGTCCTAGGCGCTGTCTCCATCCTTGTTCTCGCCGGTTGTTCGTCCGCGGCGACCACCGACGCGGCCACTCCGACGACCGGCACTTATCCGCTGACCATCGAGAATTGCGGCCGCGAGGTCGTCGTCGACGCACCGCCGCAACGCGCAGTGTCGCTGAATCAGAGCTCGACGGAAATCCTCCTCTCCCTGGGACTGGCCGACCGAATGGTGGGCACCGCCACGTGGACGGACCCGGTTCGCTCCGATCTCGAAGCGGACAACGCGAAGGTTCCGAGACTGGCCGACAACAAGCCGTCACTCGAGGTCGTGCTGGACACCGAGCCCGATTTCGTGTCTGCCTCCTTCGGCGGGACCCTCGGTCCGGGGGGTGTCGCCGACCGAAGCCAGTTCGATCGACTCGGTGTACCGAACTACCTCTCACCGACCGACTGCAACGGAAAGACCGACGAGAGCGTCAATTCCGACGGTGCTCGCACCCGGCCGCTCGAGATCGAGACCGTCTATCAGGAGATCCGAGACCTGGCGGCGATCTTCGACGTGCGCGACCGCGGTGAGCGCTTCGTCAGCGAGCTGCAGGACCGCTTCGCGAAGGCTTCCGGTGCGGTCGACGCCTCGGGTACGACGTTGGCGTACTGGTTCGCCGACACCGACACCCCCTACATGGCGGGGTGCTGCGGGTCGTCGGGCATCATCACCAATTCTGTCGGCGCCGAGAACATCTACTCCGACACCACCGACGAATGGCCCCAGGTCAATTGGGAGAGTGTTCTCGACCGCAATCCGACGGCGCTCGTTCTCGCGGATCTGAGCCGTCGCAGCATCGCAGGAGATGCCCTCGACAGCAAGATCGAGTTCCTCGAATCGAATGCCGTCACGAGCCGTCTGACGGCCGTCGAGAACAAGCGCTACATCGTCGTCAACGGTGCCGACCTCAACCCGTCGATTCGTACCGTCGACGGAGTCGAGAAAGTGGCTGCAGCTCTGAAGAATTGGGGACTGACCACCCGATGACCCGAACCGATCGCGGGTTGTTGATCCCGCTTCTGCTCGGTGGTTGTGCGGTGTTGGTGCTGTCGATCGGGGTGGCCGTGACGATCGGCCCGGCGTCGGTGTCGGTATCCGATGTGTATCGAGTGATACTGGGGCACATCGGTATCGGGACGGCGGAGGTCAGTCGCATCGAGGACGGCATCGTCTGGGAGCTGCGGCTGCCCAGGACGTTGCTCGCCGCCGTGTGTGGCGCCGGACTGGCGCTGTGCGGCGCAATCATGCAGTCGCTGCTGCGCAATCCCCTGGCCGACCCGTTCGTCTTGGGAATTTCGTCGGGAGCGTCCACCGGCGCCGTCGTCGTAGCTGTGCTCGGAGTCGGCGGCGGCGCACTGTCACTGTCGACCGGAGCGTTCGCGGGTGCGCTGCTCTCGTTCGTCCTGGTGATGCTGCTCGCCGCCGGAGCGGGCGGTGGGAACGACCGCGTCGTACTGGCGGGAGTGGCTGGCACACAATTGTTCTCGGCCCTGACGTCGTTCATCGTCATCTCTTCGGCCGATGCCGAGCAGACTCGTGGGGTGCTGTTCTGGCTGCTCGGCTCCCTGAGCGGTGCCGACTGGACGGACGTGGCACTGTGCGGTGCGGTCACGCTGTTGGGGATGACGGTGTGCCTGTTCAACACCTCTGCCCTCGACGCCTTCACGTTCGGGCACGACGCGGCCGCATCTCTCGGCGTTCCGGTGAAATGGGTGCGAATCCTGTTGCTGGTCATCACTGCATTGATCACCGCCGCCCTCGTCAGCGCGGCAGGGGCAATCGGCTTCGTGGGGCTGGTCCTCCCGCATGCCGCCCGCTTTCTCGTCGGGGCGCGGCACCGTCGACTATTGCCGACGACGGTGGTCATCGGCGCCATCTTCATGGTTTGGGTCGACACCATTGCCCGAACAGTGTTCGCACCCCAGGAAATTCCCGTGGGAGTGGTCACTGCACTGATCGGAGTGCCTGCCTTCGCCCTCATTCTGTTCCGGCTCAGGAGATCCCGATGACACTGCACGCCAGAGATATTCGATGGACACGCAGCGGACACCCCATTCTCGACGGCATCAGCTTCGAGCCGGAACCGGGGGAGACCATCGGTCTGATCGGCCCCAACGGATCGGGCAAGTCGTCCCTGCTACGAATCCTTGCGGGCATCGTCGCCCCCGACAGTGGCGACGTGCTGCTCGACGGAGACAGCCTCCGTACGTTGCGTCGACGGCGCGTGGCCCGGCGCGTGGCGATGGTCGACCAACACTCCGACACCGACGTCGACATCAGCGTCCGCGATGTCGTGCGTCTCGGGCGAATACCGCACCACGGAATCCTCGGTGGAGACGCGGCGGACGACGACATCGCGATAGCCCGAGCACTGACCGACACCGCCATGGCGTCGAAAGCCACCCGGCGCTGGCACACGCTCTCCGGCGGCGAGCGCCAACGCGTCCAGATCGCGCGCGCCCTGGCTCAACAGCCCACCGAACTACTGCTCGACGAGCCGACCAATCACCTCGACATCCAACATCAACTCGACATCCTCACCCTCGTCGCAGGCCTACCTCTGAGCAGTTACATCGCCCTGCACGACCTCAACCTCGCCGCGATGTTCTGCGACCGCATCGTCGTCCTGAACAACGGAACCATCGTGGCATCGGGAACCCCGGAAAATGTGATCACCGAACACCTGGTCCGCACGGTGTACAACGTGCACGCCAGCGTCACGAATGCCGACAACTATCCACAGGTGACCTACCGACGTCCCTGATTCCTCTCGCTACCGGGCCCCATGAGTCCACTCGATGTGCCATTGACCCCCGAAAGGGCCACCAAATGTCACATCGAGTGCAGGCGGAAATGGTGCACCGGAGGAATCGGCGGGCGATTTCAGAGTTGGCGGAGTTTCTTCTCGAATGCGTCTATGCGTGTGGTGTCCTCGAAGAAGTCTTCCTGCGAGACGATTTTTCCCCAGCTCGTGCGGACCAGTAGCACCGTGCGGTTGCTGTAGAGCTCGCTACCTTCGGCTGTGTGGGCGTGGTCGTCGAAGCGCGCGAGCAGGGTCATTCGCCAGGGTGCCCCGCCGCTGTAGATTTCGGTGATCTGCCCCTTGATGCCGGCGGCGACGAAGTCCTGGAAGAACTTTTCGATGGCCGGGCGGCCGCGGTGGGTACCAGACCAGCGGCTGTCACCGTCGGCGAATTTGAGCACTGCATCTCGGTGGAAAGAGGACAGCAGGGGTCGGTAGTCGCCGTTGTTGAGTGCCGCGATGTCTCGCTGCAGCTTGAGTGTCAGCGCTCGCATCACCAGGAGCTTGACTGCAAAGGCCGTCGAGACGCCGGCCAGAAATCTCAGTTGCATACCCATACGTTTGCCTACCGTTCACCGACGTGTCAATCGAGATGGCGGTACGTTCGTTCGATGATTCACCATGTGCAGGTCGCATGTCCGGCGGGCGGCGAGGACCGCGAGCGTGAGTTCTACGTGGGCGCTCTGGGCTGGCAGGAGATCGCGAAGCCGCCGCTGTTGGCTGTGCGCGGGGGCTGTTGGTTTCGTGTGCCGGGGGTGGGCGGTCCCGACGGTGAGGTCCACGTCGGCATCGAGGACGACTTCCGGCCGGCGCGGAAGGCTCATCCGGCCTTCGTCGTCGATGTCGATGCGACTGCTACGGCGTTGTTGGCTGCCGGCTATCCGGTGGACTGGGCCGACTCGGACGAGATCCCGGGGCGAAGACGGTTCCATACCAGCGACGGGGTGGGCAATCGCATCGAATTTGTAGCAGCACAATAGATCACAGACCCACCGAGATGGCTCCGGTCAGTATCGCGAAGACGATGTACATCAGCGACGCGGCCAGTACCCACAGGAATGCGAAGCGCTGGAAGTCGCCCAGTGATGCGCGGACCAAGCCGAGCAGAACCCACAGCGGTGCCGACGCGGGCCCGATCGAGTGAGCCATCTGTCCGATCACTGCGGCGCGCGCCATCTCTTCGGGTGGGATGGCGTATTGCGCAGCAGATTCCGCGAGGACCGGCACGATGCCGAAGAAGTAGGCATCGTTGGCCATGAAGAAGCTCAACGGTATGCCGATCAGTGCTGCTGCGGCAGGGATCATGCCCTCGGCACCATCCGGAATCAGCGAGATCAGCGCGTCTGCCATGGCGGTTGTCATACCGGTTTCGGTGAGGATGCCGGTGAACACGCCGGCACCGAGGACCAATATGACGACGGGGACGGCGTTGGCCGCATGCGATCGGATCACGTCGCCCTGATCGGAGGGCTTGGGGTGATTCACGATCAGCACGATGATGAACCCGAGCATGAACAGCACCAGTAGGTCTGCAACTCCCAGCACCAGCAGTACCAGCAGTGTGACCGTGAGTGCGGCGTTGACCCAGGTTCGCCAGGTTGCCTTCGTCAGAAGTGTTCCCTCCGAGCCCTTTTGGTGCCCACCAGAGGATACGTGTGCGGTGACTTCGGCGATGCGGTCCGAGGAAATCTTCTTACGTGCGCTGCGCCCCAACAGGTACGCAAGCCCGATGATCGCCGCAGACATCAGCAGCATGGCAGGCAGCATGTGCACGAAGTAGTCGGTGGCATCGATCTGCAGCACGCTGATCGCTCGGGTGGCAGCCCCACCCCACGGTGTGGTGCCGGATATCGTCCCGAGAGCCATCGTGGCAATTGTGGCAATCACCAGGGGGTTGATTCCGAGCTTGCGATAGATGGGCAGAAACGCAGAGCAAATGATCATGTACGACGTCGTGCCGTCACCGTCGAGTGCGACCAATAGTGCCAGAACCGCTGTGCCGACGCAGATTTTGACGGGATCCCCGCCGGACAATCGGATGATGCCACGTGAGATGGGGTCGAAGAGTTTGGCGTCCATCATGATTCCGAAATACAGAACGGCGAAGAGCAGAAGAATCGCTGTGGGAGCCACGGTTTCGATGCCCTCCGCCACCATGTCGGGCAGTGCTGCGCCCTGACCGCTGATCAGCAGAACGGCGATGGGGATGGTGACGACGGCTACGAGCGCCGTCGCCCATTTCTTGATGACGACCAGCATGAAGGATGCAAGAGACAAGAATCCGAGTACTGCCAACATGATTCAGATCTCCGAATCGAGGTGCTCGATCACCGCGCGCGTGAATTGCTCGGTGGTCGCGGTTCCGTGGAGGTCCGCGGTGCGCGTCTCGGGCCTGCCCACGGCTGCGTCGATGGCTCGATGAATCGATCGTCCGGCTGTAGAGAGTCTTTCGTCGCCCCGCTGCTGACCGATCCAGTCCAGGAGCATGGCTGCCGAACCGATCAAGGATGCCGGGTTGGCGATTCCTTGCCCGGCGATATCGGGTGCCGATCCGTGCTGGGCTTGCGCAACGGCATGACTGTCGCCGACATTGAGCGACGCTGCCAGCCCCAAGCTGCCCGAGAGTTCGGTCGCCTCGTCGGACAGGATGTCCCCGAACATGTTGGTGGTGGCGATGACGTCGAACGACTCCGGTCGACGGATGAGCAATGCGGCGACTGCGTCCACCAATAACTCCTCGTAGTCGACGCCGGGAAAGTCCTGCCGGACGGCCCTCGCCGCCTCGAGGAAGAGCCCGTCGCTCAGCCTGAGAACGTTGGCCTTGTGTACCACTGTGACCTTCGATCGACGCGTCTGGGCAAGCTCGAAGGCGCGGCGAACGATCCGTTCGGAACCGCGTCGAGTCACTTTTCGGACGGCGAGGGCAAGGTCCTCTGTCGGCATGAATTCGCCTCCACCTGCGAACATGGTGCGATCGGCGTAGAAGCCCTCGGTGTTCTCTCGGGCGATCACGAGGTCGAAACTCTTGTTGAGCGGATTCGGCAGAGCCGAGATGGTTCTGGCCGGACGGATGTTGGCGTACAGGTCCAACTTTCGCCGCAGAATTCCAGACGGGTTGACGCCACCCTCCGAGGTCGGGGGATAGTCCAGATGGGACACCGGGCCCAGGACGACGCCGTCGGCTGCGCGTGCGAGGTCGACGATTGCGTCGGGCATCGTCGTCCCCGATGCGCGAAGTGCGTCGAAGCCGATGGTGCCGTCGGTGAACGTAGCGCTGATGCCGTTGCGTGCGAGCGCGGCCTCGACGACCGAGACCGTCGAGACGCTGATCTCGGGACCGATGCCGTCCCCGGCGAGTATCACCAGGTCGACGGTGTTGGTAGCGGCGTCTGCGGAATGTCCGGGTGTCACGATGTCTCCAGGTGTTCACGTCCGCACCGTTGCGGACTCGGTCCTCGTTGTGACCTGTGGCATACCTTGCCGGGCCGTGAGCGTGAAGACCAGAGACTGTTTCTTACATCTGACTTAAGTGAGATTCATGGCTGCGAACAGTGCGACGAGGACCGATCTCATGGCGTCCGTCGCGGGGGTCGGTTTCCGTTGATCGAGTCGGCACAGGAGGATTCGCCGTTTCGACAGTTCGTCCAGGGCGATGGAGTCGACGCCGTCGCGCAGATAGCGAGTGGTCATGGCGGGTGCCACGGTGAGTCCCAGCCCGGCGGCCACCATTGCCTGAGACTCCATGTAGTCGTTGGACTCGACCAGGACCCTCGGCTCGAAACCCGCTTTGCGACAGGATGATCGAAACATCGTGGTGATGGGGTGCTGCGATGCGCGGACGATCCACTGCTCGTCTGCGAGCGATTCGAGCAGAACCGGACCTCCGCGCGACCAACCCGCTGGAACGAGAAGGACCGTGGCGTCGTCGGCGATGACTTCGGTCTCGACGTCGTCGACCACCATCGGCAATTCCGGGTAGTCCCATGCCAGGGACAGATCTACCTCACGTCCCAGCAGCATGGCGTGCAGGTCGCGCAGTCGTGACGACCGTATGCCCAGTTCGATCCCCGGGTGCGCCGAGCGAAATGCGCCCATGACATCAGGCAGAAGAGATGCAGCGAAGGAGGGGAAGACGCCCAGGTTGACGTGGCCGCTGCGGGCGTCGAGTAGATCGTCGAGGTCGGCGCGCAGGGCAGACAGTTGCGTGTCGATCGCGGACGCTCGTCCGGCTACGAGCCGACCGGCCTCGGTGAGGCGCACTCCGCGCGCGTGTCGCTCGAGGACGGGGGTTCCGACGACGGCCTCGAGCCTCTTGACCTGCTGTGACACCGCTGAAGGGGTGAACATGAGCCGTTCGGCGGCGGCCGTCATCGACCCACTGCGGTCGATTTCCACCAGCAACTTGAGAAGGGACAGTTCCACATCCATCTGTCGAGACTAGGCGGTGTCTGCGACGATGGAGCGCGTGACGACAGGAGGAGACAACGTGGACCCCGTAGCGGCGTTCTGGCGCGACGCGGACGACGCCGACCCCGTCCGGATGCGAGTCGAGATGGAGCACTTGTTTTCGGTCACATCGTATTCGGATGCTCGAGTGCTGTTCGAGCGGGCATCGCTCGAAGACTTCTTGGGCGACGAAGCGGGTGCGGTCCCGTTGTACGAAGCCTCCCTGTCCGCTGGGCTCGACGGCGACCGAGAGAATCAAGCCCGGATCCAGTTGGCGAGCTCATTGCGCAACGTGGGGCGATTGCACGAAGCGCTTCAGGTGCTGCGAGATTTCGAGTTCTCGAACGATTACATCTCTGCACGTGACGCATTCGTGGCGCTGACTCTCTGGGATATCGGGGATGCGGCACAGGCGCTACGAAGTGCACTTCAGGCCGCGAACCCGGCGACGGGGAAATATCGTCGAGCAATCGGGGCATACGCGGCCGAGTTGTCCACACGACCTGAGGGGAATCCATGACCGACAGCGCATTCGATCCACACGACCTTCTCGAGCAGAGCCGAATCGGCGTGCTGGCCACCATCAAGTCCAGCGGACTTCCGCAGTTGTCGCCGGTGACGCCGTTCTACGATCGCGCCGCCGACACCATCCGGATCTCGGTGACCGAAGGACGAGCGAAGACGGCCAACTTGCGCCGAGATCCACGTGCCGCTCTCGAAGTGACCAACGCCGACGGCACGGCATGGGCAACGGCGGAAGGAACCGTCACCCTCACCGGCCCGGGTACGTCACCGAACAGCCCCGAAATCGAGGCTCTGGTCGACTACTACCGCGCTGCGGCCGGTGAGCACCCTGACTGGAACGAATACCGAGCAGTCATGGTCGCCGACCGACGAGTGTTGGTGACGATATCTGTGACCCACGTCTACGGGCAGTCCCTCACCTGACCGCCCTCGAGTCCACTAGATGTGACATCGACGGTCGAAAAGGCCACCGAAGGTGACATTGAGTGCACGTCATCGCACCGCTCAGGTGACCTGATACACGTCCAACTCCACGGAGTTCGGCAATCGCTGACCGGATCCGAGAAACAGTCGTTCGTTCATCCAAGTGAGGCGGCTCGCGGCGGAGGACAGGCGTGGTTGGCTTCGGAAGTAGATGCGCTCGGGGGGCACATGTTCACCGCGGACAAGTGCGTCGATGTCATCTTCGGCACCACTTCGCATGCCCATGTTGTGTACGGCGATTCGTTCGCCCGCATCGGTCTCGAGCGCGTATCTGGCGTCCAACTCGGTGAGTGTGGCCGTGCGGAGAATCTGGTGATCCGCTCCGCCGGGCAGGACTCGTCCGCGCAGTAGAGGGCCCTCGACGGTCCCGCCGAGGATCGGCACGATGCGACGGTGACCATCGACCACCTCGCCCATGTCGATCGGTTCGCCCACGGTCACCGACAGATGTGCGACGAAGATCAGCTCGGGGCCCACGTCAGTTCGTTCGGTCGGCGAATCCGTCGGGCAAATCGCTGGGCGCGACCGACACGATCGTCTCGTCGTCGATGCCGACGTACTCAAACAGAGTGATGCGGGCGAATTCGGGGACCACGTAAATGGGGTAGGTCGGTCCGGCATCACGGTAGGCGCGCATCTCGTCGAGATGATCATTTTGGTACAGAACGGTTTTCGTACCGTCCAGCTCGATCCACTGAGGGAAGAAGATAGTGCCGTGCAGACGTCGCTTACCGGGTATGACGTTGACGACGACGGATGTTCCTGTGGGTTCGTTCCAGGAGATCTTGTAGACATCGTCGTCGAGTTGGACGAGATCGACCTCCTGGTTCTTGACCCATCGTCCGCCGACCATGCCGGTGTGGATGCGGTAGTCGATGGTGGTTGCGTTCTTGACGTACATCTCGTACTGCCAGTTGTTCGCGTAGGTGTAGATGAAGCGGTGTCCGACTATGCCGCTGAGGTCTTGAGCCGGAACAAGGTTGTGGACGGTGGTGTCTGCGCTCATGAAAGCCATTTTGTCACAAAACTATGTTTGCGGCAAAACTAATTGTGGGACCATCGAATGATGCACTCCACCGCGATCGAACTCGGTCGACAACTGGGACCGCTGCGACGTTCGTTGCTTCGTGCGACGAGAGAAGCCGCGCAACTACCAGACATTCCCGATTCGCACATCGAGGTCATGAGAGCTCTTGTCGCTGAGCCGTATATGAGCCCGGGGAGCCTCGCCGCACACCTGAACCTCGCTCGGTCCACCGTGAGCAATCTGATCAAAGCAATGGTTGATGCCGAACTCGTCGAAAGATCGGTCTCGTCGGACGACCTGCGCGGAGCGGCCCTCACCGCATCACCGAAGGCAATGCACCTCTTGGCCGAATACGACGCGGTCAGCTCTCAGGTGCTCTCCGAGGCGCTCGACGAACTGACCCCGGACGGCCGTCGAGCACTGTCTGCGGCAACTTCAGCTCTGGCCGACCTGACGACGATCTTGGCTCGCCGGCCTTCTTGATTTCAACGGCCGGGATCGTGCAGTCCACTCGATGTGACATTGACCTCCGAAAAGGCCACCGGATGTCACATCGAGTGCACTGCGCGCCCGTGCTCTGAGGGGTCAACTACCGGTGTTCAGATCCCGGACGAGGCGAGGTGTGCGCAACTGGCCCACGGTCGACAGCCAGAGGCGCGGGGGATAGGACAGTCGAATCGCGAAGTAGTTGACGTATTCGATGACCCCGAAGAACCAGATGGCCAGAACTCCGAGACCGGTACCGAGGTTGTCGGGGAGCCACACCATCACTCCCAGTAAACCGCCGACCAGCAACGCGAGGTCCACTCTGCGAAAGGCGCGGTAGATAGTGCGCAGAGAAGGCGGCATTGGGTGACGCTCGACCCAGGAGCGTGCCAGCAGCCAATAGATTCCTGCTTGCACCAGCACGACCAGCAAAGGGACCAGCGCGAACCACAACGCTAGACGGCTTTCCTTGTCGAGCCTTGGCACCACCATGGCAAGCGCAATCGTCAGGAACACCCCGGCTGCGGCCAACTCTCCCAACCCCAGGGACAAATATCGACGACGTAATACCTGCCGTCGACTCGTACCCATATCGCCAGATTATCGAGAACTGGATGCCGGACCCCCTCGCGCAGTCCACCGAAGGTGACATTGACCCCCGAAAAGGCCACCGAAGGTCACATTGAGTGCCGAGGGAATGGGGGTGCGCGAGAAGAACCGAGGCAATGGCTAGAGACTTCGTCGAATCGGGATCCACAGTTCTCCTGCTCCGGAGGACCAGTCGGAGGTGTTTTCGGTGACGGTGAGGATTTCAGGTCCGGGGATTGTTTCGTAGGGGTTGGAGGGGAACCATTCGCCGAAGGCGTCGGCCCAGAGTTGTTGGAGGGCGGGGGCGAGTGCGGTATCGCTGCGTGTTTCGAATACCGCCCAGGTCGATGCGGGGACGGTGAGGGTGTTCCATTCGGGTGGTGCGGGCGATGTGGTGGCGACGGCGAAGTAGTAGTCGAAGAGACTGCCGTCCTCGCGTTCGGGTTCGAAGCCGTCGCTGACGAACAGGATCTGGGGGAGTTCGGGCAGGTCGGCGAGTTCGCGCAGTCGGTCGCCGGTTCCCGGGGCCAGGCTTCGGTGGAATTCGGTCATTGCGGTGTTCTCGCCGGTGAACCGAAGTGGGATTCGGGTGGTTTTGCCGACGATGTGGAATGGCGGCAGGTCGGTGATGCGGTATCGCATGGTGCTTCGTCCTTCGATGGTCAGGTGGAATGTCACTGCTTGTCGGGAACGAAGGATGGCTCCGGGTCGGCGTGCCTGAGACGGTGTGACGCCGTGCAGATCTCGGAAGGCTCGGGTGAATGCATCGGCCGAGTATCCGTATTTCGTCGCAATGTCGAGCACGCCCTGTCCGTCGAGGATTTCCGCTGCTGCCAATGTCATTCGGCGTTCTCGGATGTACAGCGACAGCGGGATCCCGGCAAGAGCCGAGAACACGCGTCGGAAGTGGTACTCCGATGTCAGCGCAATGCGGGCGAGCTCGGTCGTTTCGATCTCGTGGTCGAGATTGTCCTCGATGTAGTCGAGTGCTGCGTTCCATCGTTCGAGCATGTGCCGCCAGACCTTCCCTCGTTCTGACCGAAACGATAGGCAGAAACGGCAGCGCAAACCCGACTTTCTGTGCCCGGCACAGTCGGATTCAGATGGTGTGCAGGCGCCGCTGCGATCGCTGCGTGCGCAGACGCCCGAGTTCGTTCAACGCAGAACGGGATTGCGCGTCCGCCGGACGGTAGACGATGAGCCGCAGGTCCGGGTCACCGAGCGGGGTGAGGACATCGAATGTCACGGTGATCTGCCCGACAAGTGGATGCCGCATCGGTTTGTCACCTCGGTTCCGCACGGACACTTCCCGGGACTGCCAGTAGCGGGAGAATTCCGTGCTCCCTCGTTCGAGCTCCTCGATCAACGCTGCCAACTTCGCGTCGTGTGAGTGGTTCACCCAGGCAGCGCGAAGGTCGGCGACTGCACCCCGAACGACATCATCACGGGCCTCGTAGAATCCATCGAATCGATTGTCCAGGAAACACATTCGAAGAACATTGCGGTCCACGACGGGTCGTCGGTCGATGTCGAGCAGCAATGCGGCCATCATGTCGTTCGTGGCCAGGATGTCGAGCCGGTGATCGAGCACCATCGCAGGCAGTGGGGCGACGTCGTCGATCAGCTGCCGAATGCCGTCGGGCACCTCGTGGGCGGAGGCCCGCTCCGGTGCACGATGGCCGGCGAGCGAGAACAGGTAGCCGGTCTGATCGGGAGACAGCTTGAGCGCATTCGACAGGGACTGAACCACCTGGGCGGATGGCCGAACATCCCGTGCCTGTTCGAGCCGGACGAGGTAGTCCACGCTCACTCCAGCCAACGCAGCGACCTCCTCACGCCGCAAACCGGGTGTCCGGGAAGCCCCTATCCGTGGTGGTAGACCGACATCCGACGGCTTGAGCGCCTCGCGCCTGGCACGCAGAAATGCTGCCAGTTCGTTTCGACCCAACCGAGTACTCACCCGATCCACGGTAGGCCACTTCGGTGCGATCAGCCTGGTATCGCTCGTCCCAGGATGATCTTGTCCTTCCCGTTTCCCGACGGGGCAAGGACGGTGAGTGGGACCGCACACGAAGGAGACATGATCGATGACACGCATGGACGAGTACCGATTGCTGGGCCGCTCCGGTCTTCGAGTATCACCACTCTCGCTGGGAGCGATGACATTCGGAACCGCCTGGGGCTGGGGTGCAGACGAGGTCGACTCGAGAAGAATATTCGACGCCTACCTCGATGCCGGCGGAAACATGGTCGACACCGCCAATATCTACACCGACGGCCAGTCGGAGCAGTACCTGGGCCCACTCCTCCGGGGCCGCCGTGATTCGGTTGTCGTCGCCACGAAATACGCGGCGACGCGTGATCCGTCGGATCCGAATGCGGGTGGGGGCAGTAGGAAGAGCCTGCGCGGGTCCGTCGAAGCAAGCCTGCGGAACCTCGGCACCGACTACATAGACCTGTTGTACCTGCACGCCTGGGACGGCGTGACGCCCGGTGACGAGATCATCGCCTCGCTCGGTGAGCTGGTCCGTTCGGGAAAGGTTCTGTACATCGGCATTTCGGATACACCGGCATGGGAAGTCGCGCGCATGCAGACCACAGCGGAGCTACGCGGCTGGCCGTCGTTTGCGGCACTCCAGGTGGAGTACAGCTTGATCGAACGGACGACCGAGCGGGAATTGTTGCCGATGGCAGCGAGTCTGGGCATCGGCGTCGTTCCGTGGGCCCCACTGGGCGGTGGGGTGCTGACGGGGAAATACACTGCCGCAGACCTTGTGGCGGTCGGTTCAGCGAGTCCAGCTGGGACGCGGCGCGATCACGCGAAGGCGAACGGAACGTTGACCGCGCGCGGGCTCGAGATTGCGGATACCGTCGTCGACGTCGCGAACGAACTCGGGGTCACCGCTGCTCAGGTGGCGTTGGCATGGACCCTTCGGCATCCATCGGTCGTCAGTTCGCTGATCGGGGCGCGGACGTTGGAACAGTTGCAGCAGAACATCTCTGCTCTCGATGTCGCATTCGACCGATCGCAGCTCGACACACTGCATGCAGTCAGCGCTGTCGATCCCGGGTTTCCCCACGAATTTCTGATGCGCCCGATGGTGCGTGGCGTCACGACCGGCCGCACCACCGTTCGTCCCCGGCCTGTCAGGACGTGGTGAGTCAGGGCACCGGATTACGCCGGTAGGTGAGGGGATCTCCATCGTCGACGAGTGCGAACCCGGCCCGCTCGAGAACCCGACAAGAGGCTCCGTTCTCCCGATACACCTGCGCTGCCAACGGTAGACCGGACGCATGCTCCTGCGCGTGAACGAGAAGCTTGCCCGCGTAGCCGCGACCCCAATGGTCCGGATGTACCCAATAGCCGACCTCCAGGTGGTCGGATCGACGAATGGTGCTGAGCAACCCCACACGCGCCGGCTCCTCGGTAGTCCCGACGAACCACTTCTGCACGTCCGGCTCGCGGCTGCCCGTCGCGTTCAGTGCCACCGCAAAACGATGATCGAAATACTCTCTACTCCATGGGTTTCCGTCGCCAACCCATCGAACTACCTCGACGTCCGACGCCATGGAGAACAGAAACTCGGCGTCGGACCGAACAGCCGGGCGCAGCAGAACTGCCGTCACAACTCTTTGACCTGCGAGGTCCTGTCGCCGCCTGCATCGCCGGTATTGACGGTGCCCGATCGCTCGAACAGCAGAGCCGACACCTCTTCGGCTGCCTTGGGACAGTGCTCGACGCCTGCCGGGACGACAAAAACATCACCGGGCCCGAGTACAACGTCGCGGTCACGCAGTTGGATGGTGAGTTCTCCGCTGTGGACGAAGAACATCTCGTCGGTGTCCGGGTGCGTGTGCCAGACGAATTCGCCGAGAAGTTTGACCACCTTGACGTCGTAGTCGTTGATGCTGGCGAGTCGGTGCGGTTGCCAGGGTTTGTCGATCTTGCTCAGGGCGTCGTCGACGTTGCGCTTGTGGTTGCCGGTACTGCCGCTGTCGATGCTCATGGGCTACCTTCGTTGTCCGTCGAGTCGGCTCGGTGAAACTCTACTCGGTTCTGGCCGACGGCCCGGCGCAATCGTTGCGAGACTGTTCGCTTGTCGGATATTTTCGGATAGGACTCCGCGCTCCGAGTCATATGTGCTGTAGCGCAACAGGTTTGAATCACGATCGATCAGTGTCCGATCTGGCGATAGCAGCGCCAGTCAGATGTCGAGAACAGGTCAAGGGCAGTACGATGCTCATGACCTGCAGACGGTATCGGCACGACTCGTCGTCCGCCATTGATTTTCGCTAGGAGCGCTGCCACATGAATCTCGCCGACTACGACGTGCTGAGCTTCGACTGTTACGGGACGTTGATCGACTGGGAAGCCGGCATTCTCGAGGTGCTCAGAGCGTGGGCGCAGCAGGCCGGCTCGGAGCTGTCGGACGACGAGTTGCTTACGGCCTATGGCCCCAACGAAGCTGGGGCGCAGCGAGATTCTCCGGCCGCCCTCTACCCCCGAATACTCGCCGAGGCCTTCGTGAGGACCGGTGACACACTGGAAATTTCTGTCTCGGCCGATTGGGCGGACAAGCTCGGAGCATCTGTTCCGGATTGGCCGGCTTTCGCGGACTCAGCCGACGCGCTGGCGTCGCTCGCCCAGCGGTACAAGCTGGTCATACTGTCCAACGTTCACCGCGACGGTTTTGCGGGTAGCAATCGCCGTCTCGGCGTTCAGTTCGACGCCATTGTCACTGCCGAGGATGTCGGGGCATACAAGCCGGCCGACAACCACTTCGACGCAATCGATGGAGTACTCGATAACCTGGGCGTGCCCCGGTCGCGTCTGCTCCACGTCGCGCAAAGTCTGTTCCACGATCACGTACCGGCGAAACGTCATGGCCTCGCGTCGGTGTGGATCGATCGGCGGCACGATCGCCCCGGATGGGGTGCGACACCGGAACCGTCCGAGGAGTACAGCTTCGATATGAAGTTCCCGAGTATGGCCGCATTCGCAACAGCTGCCCGAGAGGCGCGCCCGAATGCGTAAGTTGTTCACGCTGATCGGTTTTACGGTCGGTCTCATCGGTGCGGTCGGCTATCTGTTGTGGGAGCGCCAGCCGCAGCGGGTGAACTACGCATTCGTCGGCGACGAGCAGTATCAGGGTGCGCCCGATTGGATGGTCCTGGTATTCGGCCTGCCTGTTCTCGGTGCACTTCTGGGACTGGCGATTGCGGTATCGGTCGGCCGCATTCGACGCAGCTGAGCTCACCAATGCCAGGCGTCGCCCCCGACGTTCTGGATCGTTCGCTGCAACACTTGAATTGCGGTGACGAACTCGTCCTCACCGATGCCCTGCATACGTTCGTCCTGCAGCATCTGCTGAACGTCCGCCCCACGTCGGAATTGTTCCTTACCGTCCGGGGTGAACGTCACACGTGAATTGGACTCCGTGATCCAGCCCTTCGCACGTGCGGAGCCGAGTGCCTCGACGATTGCCTCCGGGGTGTCGTTGTGGCCGATCTTCTCGATCGTCGCTTCCCTGTCGGCCCCTGCGGGATGCAGCGAGACCTGATGCAGGAGCCACCATTCGGGTTGGGTGATGCCGATGTCGTGGAGGGCGCCGCGGGTACGTGCTCGGATGGCCTCTCCGGCGCGCGCGGTCCAGAATCCGATCGGCTGTCGCTCGGGTGGCTGCATCGGTCGTGGTTGTCGGTGTGCTTGTGAGTTCATGAAACGACAGTAGAACCTCAACCACGCTTCAGGTCAACAGGACAGATGCCACAAGAGCTGTACCCACCAAGACTGCGCTGGCGGCTAGTGGCCCGATCGGTCCGAGTGCCGAGCTGTAGACCACTCCGCCGAGAGCAGGCCCGGCGGCAGCACCGATGTTCAAGCTCGCTGTTGCGAACGAGCCCGCCATCGTCGGCGCACCGACCGCGTTGAGCATCACTCGGCTCGCCAGTGTGCTGCCGAGGGCGAACGACAGTCCGCCCTGCACGAAGGCAAAGACCAACATGGCGACCGGGCTCTGGGATAGCAGCGCGAACAGACACCAACCGACGAGAAGCGCTGTGCCACCCAACGTCACGACTCTCCTCGCGTGCCGGTCACCGTACCTGCCTGCGGTCCAGACTCCCCCCAGAGCGCCGAGTCCGAACAACGCAAGCACTACCGGCACCATCGCTGTCTGCAATTCCGCTCGTTCGGTGACGACGGGAGCCAAGTAGGTGAACGAACAGAAGGTGGCACCGTTGACGAGAACGCAGAGAACGAGGACCCGCTGCACTGAGCGTCGTTGCAGGACAGCCAATTCGGTGGCCAGCGAACCCATGGCTCGCACGTCCTGGGTGGCGGGTGCAGCCGATGCCACGGCGACGAGCGCAGGAACCGACAGCAACGCCACAGCCCACAGTGCCGCACGCCAACCCAGAAGTGTTCCTACGAGTGTGCCCAACGGAACGCCGACAACGAGTGCGAGAGTGGTGCCGGCAAGGATCGTGGCGACGGCGCGAGAGAGGCGATCGGGTGTGACCGATGCCGAGACGATGGCCAAGGTGAGTGCCAGGAAACCGGCGTTGGCGAATGCGGCCACTACCCGCGAGACGAACAGCAGCGCGTAGCTGTTGGTCGATGCGCCGAGTACGTGCATCGCGATGAAGGTCGCCAGGAATGAGCACAGGGCCAGACGCGGTGGGCACTGCCGTGTCGCTACGGCCATGACCGGTGCCCCGACAATCATGCCGATGGCGAATGCCGAGGTCAGCAATCCAGCGCGGGGGACCGTTGTGTGGAGATCGGTGGCGATGTCGGTCAGCAGTCCGGCCAGCATGAACTCTGACGTTCCCTGCGCGAAGACAGCTGTGGACAGCAAGAATACGAGCGGTGGCATGGAGGTTTCTCCGAATGTGAGACGGGTCCAGGACAAATGGACCGGCACACGGGTGCTCACCGAACGTGTCGTGATCGAGTGCTTCGGTTTCGTCGAGCTACCGGGGTGCCGGTAGCTCGAATCTGGATGCCTCGGGTGAACTCACCGAAACACCGTAACGCGAGGTTTCCCTCCGACGCCACCGAGTTTCCGTCGTGGGTAGAGTCCCGACCGTGGACAGCCCATCAGGGAAAGGCCTCGTGGCGGTGCTCGCCGCAGTCGGTGCCTCGATAGGTGGTGCGGCAGCGGTCGTGTGGCATGTCGCCATTGCCGGCTCGTCCGATGGCGCGCCCGATATCGGTGCGGCCTATCTGCGGCCGAGCTGGTTTCCCGTCACCTTCTATCTCGTCGGTGCCGGTCTGGTGATCGGTTTGGTGGCGGCGTCGTTTCTCGTCGATTCGGGTCTGCGCATCGTCCGGGATCGTGAACGCAGCCGCATCCACCTGTTCGGATTGTTGATCGTCGTGGGTGCGGCACTGGGAGCGGGCAGTGCACTCGCCTGGACGCATTGGCCACCGCAACCAACCGAATCCGCGTCGAATTGGTCGTGGGAGCATCCGTTGAGCATCGAGATCAACTCGCCTCCTGCAGCTGACTTCGGCTGGACGTCAATCGGTAGTTCAGTTTCGGACACCTACGTCTCTGACACCTACGTCTCGGATACGCCCTACATCACACGAATTGGCGAAGCATCGACCTTCACCCCCACCATCAGTAATCCGTGGCTGGTGTTTCCGGTCGGCGACGTACTTGTTGCAGCATTGGCCGCACTCACTCTGTCGCTGAGAGACTTCCGGCTGACTCTGCTGTCGCGCTCGGACCCGGACGCGGTGTAGCGAGGCCAGAACTATTCGTCGGTGCGCAGTTC
Source organism: Rhodococcoides fascians A25f (assembly GCF_000760935.2). Lineage (NCBI taxonomy): Bacteria > Bacillati > Actinomycetota > Actinomycetes > Mycobacteriales > Nocardiaceae > Rhodococcoides > Rhodococcoides fascians. Next base: position 231,531 of record NZ_CP049744.1, read on the forward strand.
GTCGACCAACGAGAAGAGACGCTCCAGGTAGTCGCTGTGAAACACCTCTGTCGCGCGGATCTTGGCATCCCCGTCGAGGCCGAATTGAAGGTTGACGAGCTCGACCCCGATGGCGACGCGTCGAGCATCGAGTTGTTCGAGTTCGGCGGCGAGAGCATCGACCTTGGCCACCGGGGACAATTCGTCAGTCATATCGGAATCGTAGAGGTCAGCCGACGGCCGCAAGGAATTCGCTGTAGAACAACCCGAGCCCCAATGCCGACGCGATCGCGGCGAACAGCCAGAACCGGATGATGACCGTCGTCTCCGCCCAGCCGCCCAACTCGAAGTGGTGGTGAATAGGCGCTATTCGGAACGGCCGCTTGCCGGTGCTCTTGAACGAGGCGACCTGAATGACGACCGATGCAGCTTCGGCTACGAACAGAGCTCCGAAGACCACGGCGATCAGCTCGGTCTTGCTCACGATCGACAGGCCTGCGAGCAGTCCACCGAGGGCGAGCGAACCGGTGTCGCCCATGAAGATCTTGGCCGGGGCGGCGTTCCACCACAGGAATCCGATGCAGGCTCCTGCGGCTGCGGCACAGACGACGGCGAGGTCGAGTGGATCGCGTACCTGGTAGCACCCGGCGACGGAGTTGGTCGCGCACGACTGCCGGTACTGCCAGAACGTCATCACGGTGTACGCGCCGAGGACGAGGGTCATCGATCCTGCCGCCAAACCGTCGAGCCCGTCGGTGAGGTTGACCGCGTTGGACCACGCGACGATGAGGAATACACAGAACAGCACAAAAACGATCGGGGCCATCGTGAAGAACGTCGATTGGCGCACCAGCGAGAGTTCGACGTTGCCCGGCGTCAGCCCGTTCCCATTGCGGAACTGCAGCGCCAACACTGCGAAGATCACCGCTGCACTGATCTGCCCGACGTATTTGCCGGTTGCCTTGAGACCGAGGCTTCGTTTCATGCGGACCTTGATGTAGTCGTCGAGAAAACCGACGACGCCGAGAGCAGTCGTGAGACCGAGGATCAACAGGGCAGACGCCGACGGGCCGTCCCCGCCCATCGCCACGAGGTGGGAGCCGAGATAGCCGGCCCACAGACCGACGATGATCGCGACGCCGCCCATCGTCGGGGTCCCTCGCTTGGCTTGGTGACTTGCCGGGCCCTCGACGCGAATCTCCTGGCCGAAGCCCTGCCGGGTGAACAGCGCGATGAGAAACGGCGTCAACAGAATCGAGACCGCCAACGCGATACCACCGGCAACAAGAATGTTGATCATGCGTTGGAGCCCACTCTTCCTCTGTGCTGCTGTTCCCCGCCCGAAACTACCGAGCACCGCGGGATACTGTGCCAAACGAACCGGCAAAAGTCCCAATGCGTGACGAAGGCGTTACTCACAGTTGATACGAACTCGGTGGCATTCCCACCAATTCGGTGAACTCGCGCGTGAAGTGCGCCTGGTCGAACCAGCCGTATCGCGCCGCAAGGTCTGCCAGTGGACCCGAGTAGCCGCCGTCGAGCTCACTGAGCGCATCGTGAATGCGATACCGGCCGAGAACCCACTTGGGCGTCGCTCCGACATAACGCTCGAACAGCCGCTGCACCCGCCGAGTGCCTATCCCGCACCGCTCTTCCACCTGGGCGACGCGAATCAGCGTCCGATCGCCCAGCATGGTCCCGATGATGTCCAGAACGACCTCGTACTCCGGCTCGACGTCCGGTGCATAGGGCGTGAGAACCGCATCGACGACGGTTCGGCAGTGGTCGGCGTCCAGATGTCCGCCCAGTTCGGCCAATGCGTCGACGGTGTCGGCTCGGAACGGAGTGGGCGGAGCCACCTGGACGTCGCGCAGGCTTCGAGCCACCGTTCCCGTGAAGGCCGCATAGCCGCCCGGCCGGAACTTGACGCCGAAGACCCAACCGGATTCGGCGAGCACGACGTCGAAGCGGCGCGTGAGCACTCCGGTCACCACTACAGGGTCGACGACACCTTCTCTGGTCCAGCCGCGTTCGACGCTGAGCGTGCAGGCAGGGTGCGGGAGCGTCGAACTGCGGTACGAGATGCCGGGCGGCAGATCCCATTGCAGCTGCCAGTAGTTCTCGACCCACGGTTCCAACTCCGCCGCACACGGCAGCCGTACCAGGTCGACGTACTGCGCCAGCTGATCCGGCCGCAGGACGCCGGACTGGGTGGCTGTCGCATTTTTCCTATCCGGCACGGGCGTCAGTGTAGGAGTCTGGTCCGACATTCGCTGTGAAGGAGGAACACCATGACCGAGACACCCGTGGCCACGCTGAAGATGGTCACCCTGGACTGCGCAGACCCTGCGGCCAACGCGACATTCTGGTCGTCCTTGTTGGGCTGGAGCGTCGTACATTCGGAGCAGGAGTACGCGATGCTGCAGGGTCCGAGCAGTGCGCTCGGATTCGGTCGCGTCGACGACTATCAGCCGCCGCCGTGGCCGAATCTCAATGGCAGCAAGCAGTTTCACTTCGATCTTGCGGTCGAGGATCTCGACGCTGCGGCGGCGGTCGCCGTGAAACTCGGGGCGACGCTGCCCGACGACCAGCCGGGTGAGACCTGGCTCGTCCTGCTCGACCCGGCAGGGCATCCCTTCTGCCTGACAAATGCCGCGAACTGGGGCTGACGCGGCTAGCCTTGTCGTCGTGAAACCACGTCTGGCAGGAATCGAAATCGTCGTCGCCGATATGGCTGCCGCACTGGCGTTCTATCGCGTTCTGGGACTGGATATTCCGGCCGACGCCGATGCCGAGCAACATGTGGAGGTCGACCTCGGCGGCGTTCGACTGTTGTTCGATCTCCCGTCCACGATTACCTCCTTCGACCCGACGTGGACGCCGCCCAGCGGCGGTCATCGCGTTGCGCTCGCCTTCGATTGCGGTTCCGCCGCCGGAGTGGACGCGGCGTGGGCAGCGGTGACCGAGGCGGGGTACACCGGCCACCTGCAGCCGTGGGATGCGTTCTGGGGTCAGCGTTATGCCGTCGTGCACGATCCCGACGGCACCACCGTCGATCTGTACGCGAACGTCTGAGTTGTCAGCTCGCCGGAGCGATGATCTGAATCAGGTTTCCACAGGTGTCGTCGAACACCGCAGTGATCACCGGGCCCATCTCGGTGGGCTGCTGAGTGAACCGAACGCCGAGGCCGATGAGCCGATCGTATTCTGCTGCAACACTGTCCACCGCGAACTGCGTGAACGGGATGCCGTCTGCGAAGAGCGCATCCTTGAACGGCGCGGTTGCGGGATGACCACTGGGCTCGAGTAGCAGCTCGGTACCTTCCGGATCCTGCGGTGAGACGACCGTGAGCCAACGATCGGGTCCACCCATGGATACATCGTGTTTGACGACGAAGCCCAGTACGTCGGTGTAGAACGTCAGCGCCTTGCTCTGATCGTCGACGAAGACGCTGGTGATGTTGATTCTCATGCCGGTCCCTCACCTCTCGGCCCGCCGGCCAGTTCGACAGCGACGTCGAGGTGGCCGAGATGACGGGCGTATTCCTGGAGTACATGGAAGCAGATCCAGATCAGAGTCGGCTGCTCATCGGTGAATCTTCCACCGAGCGTGGCCAATTCGTCCATCCGGTGTGTGCTCAATACTTCTTCGGTGAGCCTGGCACCGTCGTCGAGCCTGGTCAGGAGGGTCTCGGCGTCCACCTCGGCCGGCACATGCCAGGAGCCGTCCTTCTCGTCACCCCACGGCGCGTCGACCGCCCTGCCGAGAAACCCCCAGACGAACCAGCGCTGCTCCATGTGCACCAGATGGGTCAACATCTGCAGCGGGGTCCACTCCGAGGGAACGGTTGTGGTGGTCAGGGAATCGTCGCTCTGGGCAGTGATTCGCCGAACCAACTCGCCGCGATAGAAGCGTAGGTACTCGCGAAACAGGTCGGCGGGATCGGACAGGGCGGAGTTCGGTTCGGGAAACGTCGTCAGCTTGGCCATGGTGCTATTCCGCGTGCACTGAGCGCTGTTGGCTCATTCGCTCTTGCGCTGTTCGCGGGCGATGCGACGCTGTTCCTCGGCGCGGGCGCGGCAGCGGCGGAGGAACTCCTCGTCGCTTTCCTGCGACTGGGCGACGGCCCGGCCGGGTTTGGCGTCGTACTCGGGGTATGCCGACGCGGTGCGCGGTGCACCGCTGCCACCCCAGATGCCGCCGCCTTCGGGTCTTCCCACGACGAGCCATGCGATGGAGCCGGCCAACGGCAGGACGATGACGAGTAGTAGCCACACCATTTTCGGGAGGTGGCGGATGCCGGAGTCATCGGCGGTGATGACGTCGATCAGACAGAAGATGGCCATCAGCATGATCAACAGGCCGAGGTACGGCACGGGAGTCCTCCAGGGTTTTCGAGACCGTGCGGTCGGTCTACCGCGACTATCAGATCACTCGTTGTACCGCGGATCAAGTGTCGGGAGTGGAGCCTGCGGAACGACCTAGATAGTCAGGGTTCAGCCGAATACCAGCAGTGCCGCCAGGGTGAGCATCATGATCCCGATCCCGAGGTCGAGGATTCGCCAGGCCAACGGCCGCGCGAACAGCGGACTGAGCACACGTGAGCCGTAGCCGAGCGCGGTGAACCAGAGCACGCTGCCCAGCATCGCGCCGATGGCGAACCACCAACGCAGGTCTCCTGGCTGACGGTTTCCGATGGAACCGAGGAACACCACCGTGTCGAGGTAGACGTGCGGATTGAGCCAGGTCAGTGCCAGACAGGTGGCGACGGCCGCGATCAGTGAACCGCCACCGGTCGTCTCGGTCGTCATCGTCGAGGGAGTGCGCGCTCGATTGAGTGCCATCAGTCCGTAGACGAGGAGGAACACGGCACCGAGGACGGTCACGACGCGCAGAGCGACGGGGAAGCGGTCGACGAGTACCCCGATGCCGGCCACCCCGGCCAGAATCAGTACCGCGTCGGACAGGGCGCACACCGCCACCACCGGCAACACATGGGTGCGTTGCAGGCCCTTGCGCAGCACGAACGCGTTCTGCGCGCCGATGGCGACGATGAGCGAGAGCCCGACGCCCAATCCGGTGAGCGTCGATTGTGCGGCGGCAAGCGATGTCATGACTGTAACGCTAGGAGGAAGCCACAGTTAGGTCCAGCGAATGTTTTTCAGTATTGATTAGAGTACCTTCATACGATGGAGATCGAGCAGCTCAGAGCCCTGAAAGCCGTGGTCGACGGCGGAACGTTCGAGGCTGCGGCTCGGGCGCTGCACGTGACGCCGTCGGCGGTAAGCCAGCGAATCAAGTCGCTCGAGCAGTCGTTGGGGCGAACATTGGTGCAGCGAAGCAAACCTGTGGTGGCCACTCAATCCGGCATTGCAGTACTGCGTCTGGCTCGCCAGATCGATACCTTGACCGACCAGACTCGGGCCGAACTGAACGACGACGGAATCGCCGCTCCTGTCTCCATTGCCGTCAATGCGGATTCGATGGCGACCTGGGTACTGCCTGTGCTCGCGCCACTGGCGTCCCAGACGACCTTCGACCTGCATCGGCAAGATCAGGATCGTACCGCTCAACTGCTGCACGACGGGATCGTCTCTGCCGCAATCACATCGGTGGCCGATCCGGTTCGTGGCTGCACCGTTCGGCGCCTCGGTTCGATGCGCTACCGGCCGTCGGCCACGCCTGAATTCATCGAACGGTGGTTCCCTACAGGGGTGACGGCCGCTGCGTTGCGCGTCGCCCCGGTGGTGGTCTTCGACGTCGATGACCGGTTGCAGGACAACTACTTACAGCGATTCGGTATCGAACCACACGAGCCTCCGCGGCATCTGGTGCCGGCGTCCGCGGACTATGCGCGGGCCGTCGACCTCGGCTTCGGCTGGGGCATGATCCCCGATCTGCAGGCCCGTGACTCGCTGAAGTGCTTCGACGACAATGGAATCGACGATGTGCTGCTGTACTGGCAGCAGTGGTCGCTGTCCTCTCCCGCACTCCAGCGAGCAGCCGACGCCGTGGCAGCAGGTGCTGCGAGGATGCTGTTGTAGCTCAGGCCGGGTTGTCGTTCGGCACGATCTCGGGCAGCCCGTCGCCGACGGGATCGAGAACGGCCGCCGATCGGGCACCCCACCGCTCGTGGGCCGACTGTCGTGACATGCCGACTGCCGTTCCGATCGTCGCCCACGTTGTACCCTGAACCCTCAGCACCACCACGGTTTCGAGGCCGTCGAGCCCCGCTGCCAGTTGCACGCGAAGACTCAACAGATGCCACGCGAGGCTGCGTCGTGCGGGCAGGTCGGTCGATTGCTCGGCATCCCATTCCGGTGTTCCCGGCAGGGGGCCTGTGCCGATGATCTCGTCGGCAACTCGTCCGGCCTCGATGGCCGCTGCTGTCACGACTGCCCGCGTTGCAGCAGAGATATCCGCCTCGGTGGCGAGGGTGATGGGATCCATGATCGACCTCCTGTGTCAGGAACAGCCTGACAACAGGAGGTCGGTTTGTCAAGATTTACCTGACAACGTCAGAGCATGGTCAGCACCCGATCGATGGCCGCGACGGCCTGGGTCAGCTCGGCTTCGGTGATCGTCAGTGCGGGGCGGAATCGCACTGCCGCGTCACCGCAGCCGAGCGCCAGCACATGTTCCTCGGTACGTAACAGCTCGATCACTCGGTCGCGAGTGGCGGCGTCGGGCAAGGAGAAGGCGCACATCAGACCGCGTCCGCGTACCTCCGAGACCACGGTGTGTCGCGTTGCCAACTCCTCCAGCATGGTCAGCAGCACTACTCCGAGCGTGCCGGCGCGGTCGATGAGCTTCTCGGACTCGACCACTTCCAGTATTCGACGCGACCGCACCATGTCGGTGAGGTTGCCACCCCACGTCGAATTGATGCGAGAGCTGACGGCGAAGACGTTGTCGTCGATGTCGTCGACACGGCCGCCGGCCATGACGCCGCAGACCTGCACCTTCTTGCCGAAGGCGACGATATCCGGCACGACGTCGAGCTGCTGGAAAGCCCATGCGGTACCGGTCATTCCGGCACCGGTCTGAACTTCGTCCATGACGAACAAGGCGTCGAACTCGTGGCAGAGGTCGCGCAACTTCTGCAGGAAGCGAGGCCGGAAGTGGTGATCTCCACCCTCGCCCTGGATGGGTTCGATGATGGCGCAAGCGATGTCGTGCGGGTTGGCCTCGAAGGCCAGGCGGGCCGCTGCCAATGAAGCGTCTTCCAACTCGTCCATGTTCGCGTCGGATCTGATGAACGGGGACGGAATTCGTGGCCAGTCGAACTTCGGGAAGCGTGCAACCTTGTTCGGGTCGGTGTTGGTCAACGACATCGTGTAACCCGAACGGCCGTGGAACGCATGCTCGAAGTGCATCACCTGGGAGCCCAGTGATGGGTCCAGACCATGACTTTCGTTCCAGCGTGACTTCCAGTCGAACGCCACCTTCAACGCGTTCTCTACTGCCAGTGCGCCGCCCTCAACGAAGAACAGGTGCGGCAATCGATCGTCACCGAGTACACGGGCGAACGTGTCGACGAACCGGGCCATGGGCACGGTGTAGATGTCGGAGTTGCTGGGCTTGTTCATCGCCGCCTGCATCAGATCCGCCCGGAACTCGGGGTCGTCGATGAGGGCGGGATGGTTCATGCCCAGGGCGTTGGACGCGAAGAACGTGAACAGGTCCAGGTAGCGGGTGCCGTCCCTGGCGTCGACCAGGGTGGAACCGGTCGAGCCATCGAGGTCGAGGACCAGCTCGAAGCCGTCGGCCAGTAGGTGTTCACCGATCACGTTGCGAACGTTGGAGGCGTCGATCGTCACTCCGGTGCGCTGTAATACTTGCGTCATGACGTCGAAGATACGCGTTAATATTCCGTAAGCAAGCCCAATACGCAGGAAATTATACGGTCGTGACCCTCGTCGGTAGGCTGATCTCCGACGGTTCGGTTCTCTCCACGGAAGGTGTACGCGCATGTCTGCATCCATCACCCACGACGAGTTGAGTGTGCGCACTCGCGCCATCCTCGACCGGCTGGGTGCGACTATCGCGCTCGACGCTCCCGCTGGACCCGACGCGATCGTCGCGCGCTCGCCCATCACCGGCGGAAACCTGGCGTCGCTGACGTCTGCGTCTGCAGCCGACGTCGAGAGCGTCATCGCCGACGCGCACACCGCGTTCTCCTCGTGGTCGCAGGTGCCCGCCCCGGTGCGGGGTCAGGTGATCCGCGAACTGGGCGAACTACTGCGGGTGCACAAGGAGGATCTGGGCGCGCTGGTGTCGATCGAGGCCGGAAAGATCGTGTCCGAGGGCCTCGGTGAGGTGCAGGAGATGATCGACATCTGCGACTTCGCCGTCGGACTCTCACGTCAGCTGTACGGCAACACCATTGCCACCGAGCGGCCCGGGCACCGCATGATGGAACAGTGGCACCCGCTCGGAGTCGTCGGCGTCATCACCGCCTTCAATTTCCCTGTTGCGGTATGGAGTTGGAATACCGCCCTCGCGCTCGTCGCGGGCGATACCGTCATCTGGAAGCCGTCGGAGAAGACCCCGTTGACTGCCGTCGGAGTGCAGGCACTGTTCGAGCGTGCCGCCGCTGCGGCAGGCGTGGACCCCAAGATCGCTCAGTTGGTGGTCGGTGGACGCGCATCCGGCGAAGCGCTGGTGGACGATTCACGTGTCGCACTGGTGTCGGCCACCGGTTCGACGAGAATGGGCAGGGCCGTGGCCCCGCGGGTTGCCGAACGATTCGGCCGGGTGTTGCTCGAACTCGGCGGCAACAACGCGGCGATCGTGACGCCGTCGGCCGATCTCGATCTGACGACGCGCGGACTGGTGTTCTCGGCCGCCGGCACGGCAGGTCAGCGCTGCACCTCGCTTCGACGCGTCATCGTGCATGCCTCGGTTGCGGACGAACTGGTCGGCAAGCTGGTTGCGGCGTACGAGACGCTGTCGATCGGATCTCCCTTGGCCAGTGACACGTTGGTGGGCCCGCTCATCGATGCTGGTGCCTTCTCGGGTTATCGGAAAGCCCTCGAGACCGCAGTGTCCGACGGCGGAACCGTGGTGGTCGGCGGCGAGCGGGTGAACGTGGTCGACGAGTACTCGTTCTATGTTCAGCCCGCGATCGTGACGATGCCCGCGCAGACCGACATCGTCAAGCACGAGACCTTCGCGCCCATCCTGTACGTCCTGACCTACGAGACCCTCGACGAGGCGATCGCCTTGCACAACGATGTGCCGCAGGGACTTTCGTCGTCGATCTTCACCACCGACCTGCGTGAAGCGGAGCGCTTCCTGTCTGCCGCCGGCTCCGACTGCGGCATCGCGAACGTCAACATCGGACCCTCCGGCGCAGAGATCGGCGGTGCCTTCGGTGGTGAAAAGGAAACCGGCGGCGGACGCGAATCCGGTTCGGACGCATGGAAGGCCTACATGCGCCGTGCAACCAACACCGTCAACTACTCCAACGAACTGCCCCTGGCGCAGGGAGTGAAATTCGGCTGACGGCATGATCGGCAGTATGAAAGTACTGTCGATGGTCCTGGCCGGTTTTGTCGTCGGCTATGCCATCAGTGACATCGGCCCGCTTCAATCCCTGTTGAGCAGCACCGCGGAATTCCATTCGTTCTGGGCAATTGTCAACGGGCTGACCGTCGTTGCGATCTCTGCCTGCGTGGCCTCGGTCGGGCTGGCACGTGCGAGCGCACGCACCTCGATCGTGATGGCGATCGCAGCGGTGCTCGTCATCGTGTTCCAGACCGTTGGAATGGTGACCGGATTGCTCGGCCACTGGGCCGGCGCACTGGCCACCGGTGCATTACTCGCCGCGGCTGCAGTGTTGGCCGGGCGGCATCGAGGTGCACAGGCCGCGTTGGCAGTTGCCGTCCTCGGGGCCGGTCTGCTCGGTGGTGCGCTGGATGCGCTGTTGGAGGCGAACGACGGTCCCGTGTTCGTCTGGGATGTGGTCGGTGCCGAGGACGACGTGAGCCCGCAGCGAGCGATAGTGATGGTGATCTTCGCGTCGGGCACCGCGGTTGCGCTGTTCCTGGCGCACCGCCGCGAGGAGCTACAGCCGTACGAGACCCGGCGAATTCTGCTGGTCGGCATTCCACTGCCCGTCGCAGCGGGAGTCCTGAGCTGGATTGCCGCCGGTCACAACGCCGGGAGCGCGTTCTGGCTCGGCAGCCTCGCCGGTGTGACGGCCTTCGCAGTGCTGGCGTCGTTTCTTCTTCCTGGTCGCGATGGACGCGTGCTGCTGGTGCTTTGTGCGCTGTCGGCAGGTGTGTTCGGCTCGTTCGGCCTGGCCGCTGGGGACAGTGCCGAGCTGGCTCTCGGTGTTGGACTGTTGATCGTCGGAGCTGGGATCGGCTACCGGTGGCCGCAGCTGTACATCGGACTGGGCGGGCTGCTCGTGATCGCCTTTGCGGGCGTGATCGAGGGCTACTTCGAGGTGCCGACAGGAACGGGGTTCGTGCTGCCGTTGGTCGCTGCCTACGTTGTGGTGTCCGCTCTGACGACCTCACCGGGTGCATTGGCACTCTCGCTGCCCGCGCTGTTCACCATGACTCTGCCGGTGGTGGTGTACGCCGCGAGTTATCAGCCGGGCCTGTCTTCGGACGTTGCAGTCGCCACGCGCACAAGCGAGCCCGACCACCTGGTGTTATCGGTGGCCGGGCTCGTGGTTGTTGCGGTGATGACGGGTGCCTGCGCGCTGCTGATGCGCAGACCCACCGTCGTGCGCGGAACTTCGTAGCGGACTACGAGTTTCCGTTCACCTAGGGAGCAGGTACAACCTCGGTGGTGGTCGGAGCCACGGTCTCGGTCGCTGTTTCAGCAGCCGTCTCGGTCGGGGTCACACAGAGCGGCGGTGCACCCTCGACGGGCGTCACACCCTCGACGGGGACGGTGCACTCGGGGGTTGTGACCGGCTCGGACGCCGGTGCCGGTGCTTCTGCGGCGGGTGCAGGCACAACCGGAACCGTGGTGGTCACTACGGGACTGGTGGTGACCGGTGCGGTCGTCGTGGCCGTCGGAGTCGGCGTTGCCGAGGTGGTCGCGGGTGCCACGATCGTCTCGACCGCTGCACGTCCGGCCTTCTCCTGAACCGCTGCGGACTTGATCGGCTCGCCCCTGTTGGCCTCTTCCGCCAGCTGGGTCAACCAGGCCGCGGCGTACTGCACCGAGGTCAACGGCTTGCCGTTGGCGGCATCGGCGTCACGCCAGTAATCGAAGTGGTGTCCCGATCCGGGGCCCAAGGTGAGGCCGTACGGGTCGTTCATGATCACCGGAACGGTGTTCTGGTTGGAGGCGATGAAGCCGGTGATCTCGCGGAAGATCTTCTGCGGCAGGTATGCCAGGTCGACCATCTGACCGGTTTCGATCGGCTCCTGCTCGCCGTCGACCTTGGCCGAGACGGGAGTGGTGACGGTGCCGGGCTTGTAGTTGGGCTCGGACACCTTGATCAGCACGTCGAGGAATGTCTCGTCGCTCTGCATCCAGTTGGGCTGCGAGGCGATGTCGTTGAAGGCGTTGACTGCGATCCGTCCCAGCGCCAGTGCGAGATCTGCACCGGTGGCGGGGGTGAGCTGCTCGTTCTGCAGTGCGTCGGCATTGACCTGGCGACCGACGTTGGCGGCCAGGTGAATCAGTGACGTGTTCTCCGGCAGTGCGCAGGTGAGGTCACCGTCGGAGCAGAAGGATGCCACTCGGCCGTCGAGCGCTCCGAATCCGCCGGACGTGCCGGGCAGTGCGCCCTGTCCGGGAATTGCGGTGTTGCCGTTCTGGTACTTGGTGTCGAAGCCGTCGGGGTTGCTGAACGGGTTCTCGGCACCGGGGAAGGGGCCTTCTCCCGAGACGCGGCCGGCGTCGGCGAAGATGACGACTCCGACGACCTGCGAGGGATCGACAATTCCGTAGGTGCCATCGGCCGCGGCAACCTGGTTGCCGACCTCCATGGCGGTGCGGCGGGCGACGTCTGCACCCTCGCTGTACCCGACGATGGCGAATCGCGTCTTGGGGCAGGACGCCGTGATGGACTTCATGATGGTCTGCGAGTTGGTGACACCGGTCTGTACAGCGTTCTCGTAGCTCGACAGATCGGCGGGGTATTCGACGTACACCGCGGCGTACGAATCCGGAACGACGTTGCCGTTGTTGGGCGCGCGTACGGCCTGGTCGATCCAGTCGCTGGAGTAGTCGCCGGACATCGCGGCAGGCAGTCGTTCGCCGTCGGGTGTGGTGAGCCACTTGACGCCCTCGCGGGGTGTGTCGCCGCGGCCGCCGATGGCGATGCTGACCATGTCGTAGCACGTTGCCGTCGACACCAGTTCGATGGACGCTTCGGTAGTCGTCGACGACGTGGACCACGGTGCGGCGATGACCACTCCGGCACCGAGTGCTCCGATTGCGAACGCGCTCAAGGCAACGCGCACTCGCTTCGACTTGCCAACAATCATGTTTTCGATCCCCATCGCTCACGGCCCGACACCGAATTTCCCGACTGCAGTTGCCAGTGGGTTACCCGGCATTTCGTCCTCGGGGTCATTCGCGTTACAAAGCGGATGATTTACCGTCGTGCGCATGACAATTCACCCCCGAATGACATCGACGGAATTCGACCTGACCGACGGGTCGACGTGTGCCGTGCGTGAGGCGGTTGCGTCGGACCTGGAGTCGATCGTGGCAATGCTGGTCGACGACCCGCTGGGTGTCACGCGGGAGTCCGCCGACGACATGGACGGGTATCGCGCCGCCTTCGATGACATCTCGTCGGATCCGCGGAACCTGCAGGTCGTGGCGATGCACGGTGACGAGGTGGTGGCAACACTGCAGTTGACGGTCATTCCGGGGCTGGCGCGCGGGGGAGCGCTGCGGGCGCAGATCGAAGCCGTTCGAGTGGACGCTCGGTGGCGCAACCGGGGACTCGGCGGCGCGCTGATCACGTGGGCGATAGACGAGGCCGAGCAGCGGGGATGTGCTCTGGTGCAGTTGACCTCCGATGTCCGTCGCACGGACGCGCATCGCTTCTACACCCGTCTCGGCTTCGTCGACTCCCACGTCGGCTACAAGATGCATCTCGGAACTACCGCTTAGATACCCTGGGGGGGTAGGGTAGTTCCATGAACTTCGGACGACAGGAACTCGACGCCCCCACCAAACTCGTCGGATTCTTCGTGGGCATCGCATTTCTGTTTCTCGCGGCACTGTTCGTCGGCGACACGATCGGACCAGCGGCCCCGGCAACCGCGGCCGCGTCACACACCGGTCACGACGAGCACAACGAGGAGACGTCGATTCCGGCCGGGCTCCAGGCCACCCAGGACGGCTACACCCTCGAGCTCGATCGATCCGTCGTCGAGTCCGGACCGGACGTACCGGTCGCCTTCACGATCACCGGACCGGACGGGGCGGCGCTGACCGACTACGACGTCATGCACACCGAGGAGCTGCACCTCATCGTCGTTCGGCGCGATCTGACGGACTTCCAGCACGTACATCCGACGCGTGACGCGTCGGGAAGATGGTCGACGGCTCTCGATCTCACTACGCCCGGCCCGCACCGTCTGTTCGCGGACTTCACCCCGGCCGGCGGGGAGAACATCACCCTCGGAGCCGAGCTGACCGTTCCCGGCGACTATCGGCCGCAGCCTCTGAGTCCACCAAATGTGACATCGAGTGTCGACGGTTACACCGTGACACTCGCCGGCGCGGTCACCGCGGGCACGAACTCCACCGTCTTGCTGGCGATCGAGCAGGACGGTCACGAGGTCACCGATCTCGAGCCGTACCTCGGTGCCTACGGGCATCTGGTGGCTCTGCGGGCAGACGACCTGGCGTACCTGCACGTACACCCCGAAGACGGGCCGCCGGGTCCGACGGTCGACTTCACGGTCGATGCCCCCACCGCGGGAACATATGCGCTCTATCTGGACTTCCAGCACGGAGGCGTCGTGCACACGGCCGAATTCACCATCGAGGTACGGGAGGGGCAGGCATGAGCCAGGAAACAGAACTGATCCTCGGCGGCATGACCTGTGCGTCGTGCGCCAACCGCATCGAACGCAAGCTCAACAAGCTCGACGGGGTGTCGGCGACGGTCAACTACGCCACCGAGAAGGCACGCGTCACCAGTGACGGCGTGGCCACCGAGGATCTGATCGCCGCCGTCGAAGCTGCCGGTTACACCGCCACTGTGCACGCCGCCGAGCCTGCGGACGAACTCCCCACCGATCCGCTGAAACAGCGGTTGATCGTCTCGGCAGTGCTCAGCGTTCCGGTGATCGCGATGGCGATGATTCCGGCGTTGCAGTTCACCAACTGGCAGTGGCTCTCGCTGACGCTCGCTGCGCCCGTCGTGGTGTGGGGGGCTCTACCGTTCCACCGCGCCGCGTGGACCAACCTGCGGCACGGCACGTCGACAATGGACACCCTCGTCAGCATGGGAACCCTTGCGGCGCTGGGATGGTCGTTGTACGCACTGTTCTTCGGAACCGCAGGAACACCCGGTATGACGCATCCGTTCGAGTTCACGATCGCGCGGACCGACGGGGCGAACAACATCTACCTCGAAGCCGCGGCGGGCGTGACCACGTTCATCCTCGCCGGCCGCTGGTTCGAGAGTCGATCCAAGCGGCAGGCCGGGGCAGCGTTGCGCGCGCTGATGAACCTCGGTGCCAAGACGGTCTCGGTCCTGAAAGGCGATGAAGAACAACAGATTCCGATCGAACAGCTGGTCGTCGGAGATCTGTTCGTCGTTCGTCCGGGTGAGAAGGTAGCCACCGACGGCACCGTCGAGAGCGGCTCCTCGGCCGTCGACCGATCGATGCTGACGGGCGAATCCGTGCCTGTGGAGGTCGGCCTCGGCGATGCCGTGGTCGGTGCGACTGTCAACGTCGGTGGCCGAATCGTTGTGCGCGCAAGCCGAATCGGATCGGATACCCAGTTGGCGCAGATGGCGAAAGCGGTCGAGGACGCGCAGACGGGTAAGGCGCAGGCACAGCGCTTGGCCGACCGTATCTCCGGCATCTTCGTGCCGATCGTCATCGCGATCTCGGTCGCCACGCTCGGATTCTGGCTCGGTGCGGGCAGTTCCGCGGCCGGCGCGTTCACCGCTGCGGTCGCAGTGCTCATCATCGCGTGCCCCTGCGCGCTCGGATTGGCCACGCCCACCGCGCTGATGGTCGGCACCGGCCGGGCTGCGCAACTCGGGATTCTTATCAAGGGCCCGGAGATTCTCGAATCCACCCGACGCGTGGACACCGTCGTACTGGACAAGACCGGCACCGTCACCACCGGCGAGATGACACTGCATTCGGTGCACGTGGCCGACGGTGAGGACGAGGACGTTGTCCGTGCCGTGGCGGCAGCATTGGAATCGGGTTCGGAGCATCCCATCGCCCGGGCCATCGCGGGTTCGACCCAGTCCACGGCTGTCGAGGAGTTCACCAGCCTCGAGGGTCTCGGGGTGCAGGGCGTCGTGGATGGGCGCGCTGCCGTCATCGGCCGTCGCACACTGCTGGCCGACTGGTCGATGCCCCTGCCGGCAGAGTTGGCCGACGCCTTCGAGACCGCCGAGCATCAGGGCCGGACAGCCGTCGCGCTCGGGTGGGACGGCAAGGCCCGCGGGGTGCTGGTGGTCTCCGACTCGGTCAAGCCGACCTCGAAGCAGGCCGTCGCCGAGCTGCGGGCACTCGGCCTGACTCCGGTGATGCTGACCGGAGACAACGAGGCCGCCGCCCGGACCATCGCTGCCGAGGTGGGAATCGACGAGGTCATCGCAGGCGTGTTGCCGTCGGGCAAGGTCGATGCCGTCCGAGAGCTGCAGGCGTCCGGCAAGGTGGTGGCGATGGTCGGCGACGGCGTCAACGACGCGGCCGCGCTGGCCACGGCCGACCTTGGCCTCGCGATGGGGACCGGCACCGATGTGGCGATCGAGGCCAGTGATCTCACCTTGGTGCGAGGAGATCTGCGGGCTGTCGGCGATGCCATCCGGCTCTCACGGCGCACGCTGAGCACCATCAAGGGCAACCTGTTCTGGGCCTTCGCCTACAACGTCGCTGCCGTTCCGCTGGCCGCTGCGGGCCTGCTCAACCCCATGCTCGCCGGTGCCGCGATGGCTCTGTCGTCGGTGTTCGTGGTGACCAACAGCCTGCGATTGCGGAGGTTCCGTTCGTCGATGTGACTCGTTGGTAGCAGCGAACGGCGCGCTAGTACAGGATGGAGCCATGTCCGACGCACACGATGTCCCCATTCGCGACGAATCGATCAGATTGGGTCAGTTCCTCAAGCTCGCCAACCTCATCGAATCCGGTGCCGAGGCGAAGGGCGTCATCGCCGACGGTCTGGTGAGCGTCAACGGCGACGTCGATGTGCGGCGCGGACGGCAGTTGCAGCACGGTGATGTCGTAACGGTCCAGGGTGGGCCCTCTGCCCGCGTGAGCAAGGAAGAGGCACTGTGAAGGTCGGTAAGAGCGGACTGCCGCGTAACGAAGTTCCCGGAGCATTCGACGTCGGCGCGAAGGCGTACGACCGACTGGTCGGAGCGAACCCCGGCTATCACGAACACCTGCTCAAGTCGGCTCAGCGCCTGCGGATCCCCGATCTCGGTGCGGGCCTGCGTCTGCTCGACATCGGTTGCGGCACGGGTGCATCCACTGCCGCGCTGCTCGAAGCCGCTCCGCATGCGGAGATCGTCGCTGCCGACGCGTCTGCCGAAATGCTCGAGGTGGCCCGTAGCAAGGACTGGCCGGCGAACGTGACGTTCGTGCACTCGCGTGTCGAGGACCTGGCGGTCAACGGGGTCGACGGCCCGTTCGACGCAATCCTGGCGGCGTATCTCATCAGAAATGTCGACGAACCCGACACCGAGCTCAAATCGCTTCTGTCGCTGCTCCGCCCGGGCTCGACCATCGCATTCCACGAGTACTCGGTACACGATTCGCTGCGAGCCAGGATCTCCTGGAACGTGGTCAGTTGGGGCATCATCATTCCGCTCGGTTGGCTGGCGACGCGCGACGCCACCCTGTACCGGCACCTCTGGCGCAGTGTCGTGACCTTCGACGGTGCCTCTGCCTTCATGCGGCGGATGCAGCGCGCGGGTTACACCGGCGTCGCCAGAGAGACGATGACCGGATGGCAGAACGGTGTGGTGCACACGTTCCTCGGCTCCCGGCCCGCGGAGGAAGAGCGTTGACCGATTCCAAGAAGGTCACCCATGCTGCGCCGCAGGGGTATTCCGATGCCGGCCAGTTGGCCGACGTTCCACATGTGGTGGTGGTCGGCGGCGGTATCGCCGGACTGAGCGCCGCAACCGCCCTGGCCGAGCGCGGCGTGAAGGTGCACGTGGTCGAGCGCGAGAGCTACCTCGGCGGCCGCGTCGGCGGGTGGGACACGACGCTCGAGGACGGCTCGCCCGCGACCATGAGCCGCGGCTTTCACGCATTCTTCCGTCAGTACTACAACCTCCGAAACCTGTTGCGCCGCACAGATCCAGGGTTGGCTCGGTTGCGTCCGGTGGACGATTACCCGCTGATCGACGGCGACGGCCGAATCGACGGATTCAAGGGGCTACCGGATACGCCGCCGCTCAACGCGTTCGCGTTCGTCAAGCGCAGTCCGACGTTCCGGTGGAAAGACCTCACCGACCTCAACGGCATCGCGGCACTGCCGCTGATGACGGTGAGCGTGCCCAAGACTTTCGACGAGCTGGACACCACTCCGGCCGCAGAGTTTTTGCGCAACATCAACTTTCCCGAGGCAGCGCGGCATCTGGCATTCGGGGTGTTCTCGCGTAGCTTCTTCGCCGATCCCGAGAAGATGTCTGCCGCCGAGCTGGCGATGATGTTCCACATCTACTTCCTGGGTTCTTCCGAGGGCCTGATCTTCGACGTTCCATGCGACGCGTACCCACAGGCGCTGTGGAATCCGTTGGGTGAGTACCTCACCGGGCTCGGTGTCGAGATCAGAACGTCGACACCGTGTGGCGAGATCACCCGCGGCGGACTGCGTAAGTTCCGCGTCGATGCCGGCGGAATCATCGATGCCGACGCGGTGGTCCTCGCCACCGACATCGCAGGATTGCAGCGAGTGCTCGCGCAGTCACCCGAACTCGGGACGTCCGCGTGGCGGGAACAGATTGCCGCGCTGCAGAACACACCGCCGTTCCTGGTGCACCGGGTGTGGCTGAGCAAACCGGTCAACGCAGATCGCCCCGCCTTCATCGGCACCGGGGGCATGCCGCCGATCGACAACATCAGTGTGCTCGAACGGTTCGAGGACGAGGCCGCGCAGTGGGCTGCCCGCACCGGCGGCTCCGTCGTCGAACTGCACGCCTACGCTGCCGAGGAATCCGAGGAAGTCACCCGCGCGCAGTTGATGGATCGGATGCACGAGATCTATCCGGAAACGGCTGCGGCAGAAGTGATTGCCGAGCGGTCCGAATGGCGAGACGACTGCCCCATGTTCGGACTCGGAGCGTTCGCCGAGCGGCCTACGGTCCGCACCCCCGAACCTGCGCTGGTCCTCGCCGGCGACGGCATCCGCATCGATCTGCCGGTAGCGTTGATGGAGCGCGCAGCCACCACAGGGTTGCAGGCTGCCAACACCCTTCTGTCGAGCTGGGGTATCGCGGGACATGACATCGAAACAGTGCCCACGAGTGGAAGATTCAAGATGTTCGACGCCATCGAAAAGCTCATGAATCGGTGACGTCGGAGATGCGGATCGAGGTCGACGATCTGTCGCGTCCGGAAGTCCGTGCACTGCTCACCGAGCATCTCACGGACATGCACGCCACCTCGCCTGCCGAGAGTGTGCATGCCCTCGATCTGTCCGGACTGAGCCGATCGGACGTCAGCGTATGGACGGTATGGGATGTGAACACGCTCTGGGGCATTGCAGCGCTGAAGGAACTCAACCCTGAGCACGGCGAGTTGAAGTCGATGCGCACGTCGGCGGAGGCGCGGGGACGCGGAGTGGCGTCGAGTCTGCTCGTGCACGTGCTCGACGATGCGCGTCGTCGCGGGTACGTGCGGGTGAGCCTGGAAACGGGAACCCAGGACTATTTCGCTGCCGCCCGCAGGCTGTATGTGCGCCACGGATTCGTCGAGTGCCCGCCCTTCGCGGACTATGTGCTGGATCCGTCGAGCACGTTCTACTCGTTGTCGCTGTAGGGGTTCGGGCGACTAGGGCCGGCACCGAGTGTTCGGTGCCGGCCCCTCTCGTCACGCTGCTTGCTGAGTGTGCGGGTACAGATCGTCATCGAGGGGCTCGGCTCGACACTGATCGAGCACATCAGCCGTCGAGCATTCCCTCATGCTCGTCTCGACGCCCACCACCGTGCGCCACCAGTGCTCACGATCGGTCGATTCCGCCCACACCACTGCATCGGATTCCATGCGCATCACCCCCACTGCCGTGTCGTGGTCGGTTCGATTCAGGCCGGCTCGTGTTCGATGGACTTCTGCTCGCCGGTCGACTCGGTGCGAGCGATGTCGATCTTTCGAGGTTTCGCACGCTCTGCGAGCGGAATCGTCACCGACAGAACGCCGTTGTCGTAGGACGCGGCGATACGCTCGGTGTCGACGCCATCACCGAGTGAAACCTGGCGACGGTAGGTTCCGGCGAAGCGCTCCGAGGAAATCCACTGCACACCCGAGCTTTCCGGTACCGAACGATGGGCGGTGAGCGTCAAGGTGCCGCGATCGACGTCGACGTCGATAGATCCGGGGTCGATGCCTGGCAGATCGGCACTGAGTACGTAGTGATCATCGACCTTGTACAGATCCATCGGCATGAATCGTGGGGCGCGGTCCGAACCGGAAGAGACACCCAGCATCGCCGAGGCCAGTGAATCGACGTCACGGAACGGATCGAATCGAAGCACAGCAACCACCTCCTGTACGCAGATGCGCTCACCCCTGTGGCGAGTCGCTCTTGACTGTGCAGAACAGAAATTAGCACTCTCATGTGGCGAGTGCCAAGAGTCTTGGGACAGTTTCTTGGGAAATTTTCAGCACCAATAGTGCTGCGGCGCAGCAGAGGTCGAGTTCCTACACGGCGTCGCCAACGCTTAGCTCTTGCGCTAAGTATCAGATCTGGATAGTGTGCCGTATGGCTCAGTATTCGATTGTTCTCGACGACGTGTTCCAGGCGCTGGCCGACCCGACCCGCCGGGCCGTGTTGAGCCGGTTGGGGTCCGGTCCGGCCACGGTGGGCGAACTTGCCGAACCGTTCGACATGACCCTGCCGTCGTTCATGAAACACATTCACCTGCTCGAGCGCAGTGGCTGGATAAGCACGCGCAAGGTCGGTCGAGTGCGCGCATGCACGATCGAACGAGCCAACTTGGACGTCGCCGGTCACTGGCTACAAGAGCAGCGGGCCGTCTGGGAATCCCGCACCGATCGCCTCGAACACTTCGTCACCGGCACCTCGAAAGAAAGTGAAGCGCAATGACATCGATCGATCCTGCTCTTGACCTGACCATCTCCCGCGTCATCAAGGCTCCGCGCGCCGCCGTGTGGGACGCATGGACGGACCCGTCGAAATTCGAGAAGTGGTGGATTCCGGCGCCCGCGCTGTGCCGCGTCGATGCCTGGGATCCGAAGCCCGGTGGCGCATTCCGCACACTGATCAGCGAATCCGGCGGACCATACGAGCCTCACATCGACGGTTGTTTCCTCGCCGTCGACGACGGTGAGCGCATCGTGTTCACGAATTCACTCGTCGAGGGATGGCGGCCCGCACCGCAGTTGTTCATGACCGCGGTGATCACGTTCGCCGATCATCCCGACGGGACGGATTACCGCGCCCACGTGATGCACCGCAACGAAGAGGATCGAAAGATGCACGAGGACTACGGGTTCTACGACGGTTGGGGAACCGTCATCGGTCAACTGGCCGAGTTTGTCGAGGGTCAGGTGGTCAAAGATCCCACGTAGTGCGGAAGCCCGGTTCGGCTGAGCGGTCGACCAGTTCGATGTTCGCTCCGATGCTGTCGATCCGGTGATAGCTGAACGGCCGGCCGAGTGGGCAGGCGTCGAACACGGTTTGTCCGACGCCGTCCAGGGCCGTGCGGTCCAAGTCCATGTTGTCGGACCAGAACCCGAGGTGGTGGAATCGCGGGCCCGTTGTGGAGTCCCATGGGCTACCGGGTGGTCCCTCGATCAGCTCGAAATGCGGAGCGGCGACGGAGAATACGATGCGATACGTCCACTCGCCCAGCGTGCCTGTACGAGGCGCTCGCCACCGTGCGTCGGTCGTCGCCGACAGGTCCGACATCGCCGCGTCGAGATCCTGCACGGCGAAGCACACGTGGTAGAGCTGCACTCAGGCCCGGCCTGTCGAGCGCAGTTCGTAGCGGCGTTCGGCGTAGTCGAGATCGTCCTTCCACAGGCGTGCGGCGGTGAAGTTCATCGCCGGTCGCAGCAGCCCGGATACCTTGCGCGCCATCTGGAATCCCGGGCGATCGGAGCTGGCGATCGTGGCTTCGATGACGGCGGTGCGCGGCGTGCCGTCGGCTGCTGGGGCCAGTGGCGTCGCATGCGTTTCGACGACGCTGCCCGCACCTTCACCGTCGAGGATGCGCATGACGATGGTGCGGGGACCGGGGCAGACGAACTCGGCCCGTACCGGAACTCCGACGCCGCGGCTGACTCGGAAGGTCACGTCGACGAGGAAGCGATCGTCCTCGTCGGGCACGTCGATCTCGGTGGGCGCGCTGACCACCTTCAGTCTCGCGAACGAGTACGGGTGGAACCACGCGCCGTGCCAAGGATCGAGGCGATTGGCGATGATGTCGTCGGGCTCGCACTTGCCGACAAGGGTGACCACGCCGGCGATTGCGGTCGAGGCGGGCGGGCGGATCGGGACCACGGGGACGGGCGTCGGCTCCTCCCCGCCGACCTCGTCGAGCCGCACCCACACCAGAACTCCATCGTCGAATGCGGGAACCGGACGCCAACCCGGCTTGCCCTTCGGGCCGAGCGCCAGACCGTGCCAGCGACAGACCAGCGCGTCGCACTCGATCTTCGCGGTGTCCAGCGCCGCACCGAGATGCGGACACGCGCCGGGACCGATGTGTACTTTGCCTGCCGAGTCACGCCAGGCAACCAGTTCGGTCGTGCCCACATAACGACCGAACGGCTTGTCGGCCTTGATGTCGCGACTGGCGGCGAACACGAACCAGTTGCCCGAGGTCCGCGTCTTTGCGCGCTTGAGAGCGGACTCGATGACCTGGGGATTCGCGCCTTTCCAGGTGGGCTCCTGCTTGGCCCACGACTCCGACGGCAACGGCTGCAGAGGCATCGTCTTCGGCCACCGTCGTCGTACTGCATCCAGCGCGGTCATTGCTGCTCCCAAAGTCGACAGTCGTTTTCCCGTGTTCCTCTTCCATTGTTCCCGTTCCTCGGTACTCGATGTGACATCTGGTGGCCTTTTCGGGGGTCAATGTCACATCGAGTGGACTTGAGGCGTCGGTGAACGGGGAGGAAGGCGGCTGTTCGAGTGGACTGCTGTCAGTGTCCACAATTTGGCTCAAGGAGCGGTATTCCGTGGTTGCAGGTGAATAGTGGACGCTCAGGTCAGTTGGCTCGAGGTATCGATCACCTAGCGAAGCCGTGTGTCGATGGCACCCAGGAGGGGAGATCGCTAATGCGGCGCAATCGGTTGGTTGCCGTGTCGGGAGTGCACGAAAGGTTCGGTGGCTTGGTCGCAATTGTTCCCGTTCCGCTGCACTCGATGTGACATCTGGTGGCCTTTTCGCGGGTCAATGTCACATCGAGTGGACTTGGGTGCGGTGTCGGGGAGCGCGCGGGACGGATTCGGATTCGTTGTGGATGTGGTTCGGATGTGGATGTCAGTTGACGCCGATCCAGCGCAGCCCCGCAGTGGTTGCTGCTGCGGCGATCACGATGACGACGAAGGGTGCTTTTCGCCAGGCGAGTATGCCCGCGACGGTGACGCCGATCGGGGCCGCGAAGCCCGCGAATTCCTTGCCCACGAGCAGGGAGGAGGTGGCGACCAACGCGACGAACACGACGGCAACGGACGTGTTCATGACCCTGTCGATGCGCGGCGAGATGGTGATGCGCGTGCGCAGTGCCGGCCCAGCGATGCGTAGCGCGTAGGTGCCGACGACCAGGGCAATCAGCGGGATCGTGAGGTTCATGCGGGTTCCTTCTGGGTGCCAGGAGCAGTGGAGAGCATGGCCGGAACGACGGCGATCAACGAGAGGAGCACCGGGAGTCCACTGGGCAGGAACATCGAGGCGACCAGGGCGATCACTGCGCCGACGAGGGCGGCATTGCGGGTAGCTCGGTCTCGGAGGGCAGGCATGATCAGTCCCAGCAGGATGGCCGGGAACGCCGCATCGAGTCCGAGCGCGGCCGTATCGGTGATCGCGCCACCGGCGAGGGTGCCGATCACGACCCCGATGTTCCAGGTGACGAACAGTCCGATTCCGCACAGCCAGAACGCTGTTCGACGGCCGCCCTCGTCCTTTTCTGCGACGGTGAAGGCGACTGCCTCGTCGGTGATCAGGTGGGTGCCCAGCAGTCTCTTCAGCGGTGACACGTTCTCGAACACAGCTCCGATGGAGAAGCCGAGCGGAACCAGTCGGGTGTTGGCGAGCAACGCGCTGGCCACTGCGGCGACGGGATTACCGCCGACGGCCAGTATGCCGACGAAGATGAATTGTGAGGAGCCCGCGAAGACCACCAGTGACATCACCACCGGTAGCCACAGCGGCAGGTCGGCGGCCACGGAGATCGCACCGAACGAGGCTCCGACGAGGGCATCGGCCAGACAGACCAACGCGATGTCGCGGATGTTGACCCCCTGCAGGGTTCGCCATGTCGAACGCATGATCGTTATAGTGGACGATGTTAGAGTGTTCGTCAAATCAAACGTACGTACCGATGGAGTGAACGAATGGCGGATGCCGGTCCACCGATAGCAGCTATCGCTGCAGCCCTCCAGCAGGAACGACGACGCGTCGGCCTCTCTCTGGCCGAGGTGGCTCGCCGTGCCGGTATTGCGAAGTCGACTCTGTCGCAACTGGAATCGGGAACCGGTAACCCGAGTCTCGAAACGCTCTGGGCGCTCAGCGTCACATTGGGCGTGCCGTTCTCCAGGCTGGTCGAGCCCGCGAAGCAGTCGGTCCGCCTGATTCGAGCAGGAGAGGGGCCGAGATTCGCGTCGGACAGGGCGGACTACACGGCAACGCTGCTGGCGTCGTCACCGCCGAACGCGCGACGGGACATCTATCTGATCAGCGCGGACGTCGGCGAGCCGAGGCGCTCGGACCCGCACTCGCCGAATGTCGTCGAGCATGTGGTGCTCAGCGCAGGACGAGCGATGGTGGGGCCGACGGGGGAGGCCGTCGAACTGGTACCGGGCGACTATGTCGCCTACCCGGGCGATGTGCCGCACATCTTCGAGGCGCTGGAGCCGAACACCATGGCGGTGATGATCACCGAACACAGCTGACGTGCGGGGAATAGTCGGCGACGGCACCTCGTTGGACTCTTTCGACGGCGTTCGCTTGGCAAGCCCCGGGCCTCACCCCATTTGTCGCTACGAGCGACCACTCGCCGAGAGGCGTTTGCAGCGGACGTCGTCCCTACTTTTGTCCGTGTAGCGAAGGGACGAGATTCATGGCACCCAAAACGTGGTTCATCACCGGTACATCCAAGGGATTCGGTCGCGAGTGGGCGATCGCAGCCCTCGAACGTGGCGACCGGGTCGCAGCCACTGCTCGCAACACCGACACTCTGAAGGATCTCGTGGAGCAGTACGGCGACGCGATCCTGCCGATCGAGCTCGACGTCAACGATCGCGCGGCCGACTTCGCGGCCGTGCAGCAGGCCTACGACAAGTTCGGCTCACTTGACATCGTCATCAACAACGCCGGCTACGGTCAGTTCGGCATGATCGAGGAGATCTCCGAGGAGGACACCCGCGCGCAGATCGAGACCAACGTCTTCGGAGCGCTGTGGGTCACGCAGGCGGCGCTGCCGTTCATGCGTGAGCAGGGGAGTGGCCACATCTTTCAGGTGTCGTCCATCGGCGGAATCTCCGCATTCCCGAATGTCGGTGCGTACCACGCCTCCAAGTGGGCCCTCGAGGGATTCAGTCAGGCTTTGGCCCAGGAGGTCGAAGACTTCGGTATCCACGTGACGCTGATCGAGCCGGGTGGGTTCTCCACAGACTGGTCCGGCCCGTCTGCCAAGAAGTCCACCGACATCGCCGCGTACGACCCGATTCGGGAAAAGGCCGCGAAGCTGCGCAGTGCCCGGCAGGCAACTCCCGGTGATCCGAGCGCAACACGGTCGGCACTGCTCAAGGTGATCGACGCCGAAAAGCCGCCACTGCGAGTCTTTTTCGGCGATGCACCGCTGCAAATCGCGACGAAGGACTACGAGTCGCGACTGGCCAACTGGCGCGAATGGCAGCCTGTGGCCGTCGAGGCGCACGGAGGCTGAGCTTCGGCGGACCTGAAGGTTCACGATCGCATCCGATCGGCGGCTTCTCGCGCATCGAGATCGATCGTGAACCACCGGGTGCGTCTACAGCCACCCGTTTTCGCGTGCGGACTTTATGGCCTCGAGTCGACTGGTCGAGCCCAGCTTGGTGATGGTGCTCGAGAGGTAGTTGCGTACGGTACCGGGACTCAGAAACAGCCGTTCGCCGATCTGTTTGGTGGACAGGCCCTGGTCGACGAGCCTCAACACATCGAGTTCGCGCTCTTTCAGTGGATTCGGCCCCGCCCGCAACGCCTCCGCAGCCAGGGCCGGATCGATGACGGTGTGTTTCGAGAACACCGCCTTGATGCCGGCAAAAAGGTGCACCGCGTCCGTGCTCTTGAGGAGATACCCATTCGCTCCAGCGGCCAAGGCATCGTGCACATGTCCGCTGCCGGGGAGCGCGGTCAGTAGCAGCACTGGGGTGCGATCATTCATTGCTCGAAGGGCGGCGGTGGCCTGGATGCCTGTCATCCCGGGCATGTCGATGTCCATCAGGACGAGGTCCGGGCGCAGGCGAGATACGGCATCGCATACTTCGTCTCCACGCGACACTCGACCGACCACTTCTACGTCCGGGTCGGTGGACAGCAACACCTCGAATGCATCGGCGAGCAGTGCGACATCCTCGGCGAGCAACACTGTGATTGTCATACGTCTGCCTTTGCCCGCGGGATGGTGGCCACGACTCGAAACTCGGTACCCGCTACCGTCTTACCGGCTGTGAATCTGCCTCCGACGTTTTCCACCTGACGGGTCAGTGCAGCGATCCCGGTTCCCGTACCTGCGTCGGTCTCCTCACGTGTGACGCCGTCGTTGGTGAACTCGAAGACGTCGCAGTCCTTCTCAGCGGTGACTCGAACGGTGCACCTGCGTGGGTGAGCATGCTTGAGCATGTTGGTGGACGATTCGCGTACGACCGCGGCGAAGATGCGGTCCACGTCGCTGCCCGGCGGCGCTTCCACCGAGGTAAGGCAGTCGATGCCCAGCCGGGCACACATCGCTTCGACGGCTGCCAGCTCCGACACGAAGTCGTCGAGGATGGGTCCGCTGGTAATCCTCCTCAGATCGGCCTGACCACTGTTGAGGACCTCGTGCACATGCCCGAGCTGCTCGCGGGCCTTCTCCGGCTGATTCTCGAACATCTGCAGTGCAGCCTGATTGCGTAGCTGCGCGGTCACCAGAGTTCGGCCGATGACGTCATGCAAATCCCGCGAAATCCTATGTCGCTCAGCATCGACGAGCAGCCTGGCAACCTGTTCACGAGACGCCCGCAAAGCGTCGAGTGCCAGTGCAAGCTCGGTGAGTACGATCAGCACCACAGTCGTACACGTGTTGAACAACGTGATTCCGAACGCCTCTAGGGGCTCAGCGCGGTCCACGCCGACAGTGACAACGGTCGCAATGACGAACACACCGCCGACGACGGCTGGTGCCCAGCGCCCACGTACCAAGGTCGCCGCGATCGCCACCGACATCGCGCTCATCTCCCAGACCTCGGAAAGCGGGACGAGGACGATGCCGAGCGGAATGGCGATCCATGCCGCCACCGTCAGCCGTGAATCGACGCGTCCCAGTACCGACATGCGTTGTGCCAGCACCAGGATCACCGCAATGAAGACGACCATCGCTGCGGCCAGGAGAGCAAGCCCGTATCCGATGCTTTCCCGGTGATCGAACACCGTTGTCAGTGAAATGAACGTGAACAGCGCGACGACGAACCAACTCGCAATGAACGCGACCAACGCGCTGGGGAACCGCTCGTTGCGTCGGGCATCGGTTTTCTGCGTGGTCACTGCTGTCACTTTCTCCGGTGAGGAACCCACACTATCGACGACGCCTCCGCGCTGGGCAACCGTGACCTGTATGTCACTGGCGGCCGGTCGCCCCAGCGAATCGTCGGACGGCGGCGAAGGAGAATCCGAAGAACCAGGCTGCGACGTTGATGAGGGCACCTGCGAGCGAGGCGTGAGATCCGTCGAGGTTGTAGCCGTCGGTCAGCGCGTAGCGGGCCAACGTCGCCACACCGTAAAGCGGTGTCACCTGTGCGACGGCGAGCATGCCGCCAGAAAGCGGGATGAAGATGTTGCCGAGGAAGGCGAGGCCGGTCATGACGACGCCAGGAACGTGGGTGACGACCTCGGGTGGCAGCAGCATCCCCAGCACAAGGCCGAGGGCGGAGAAGATGGCAGATCCGATCCAGGCCACGACGAGGCCGGTGATCCACACGATCGCGTCGGCGCGGGCTCCGGTGAGTGCTCCGAGGATGCCGACCACGATGACCGGGATGGCCGCGTACACCTGGCAGGCGATGATGCGCGATGCGACGTAGCCGCCGGCACCCAAGGGCGACAGGCGAATTGTCCGCAGCCAGCCGTTGGCCTTCTCGTTCGAGATGCCCGCGGCCCGCGAGATGGTGCCGATCGACGCACCGTAGACGGCGATTCCGATCATCATCCAGGTCTGAAAGTTGCCGTGCGGCAGATCGACTCCGGCGCTGGGCTCGACGACGCGGAACAGGGCGAGGTAGAGCACGGCGGGCAGCGCGACGGTGAAGATCAGATTCTGTGGGGTGATCTGCCTGCGGATGTCGTGCAGTACGAACGTGGGGTGTAGTCCGCGGCGGGGGCGTAGTGATGTCGTAGTGGTCATCGGATGTCCTCAGTTCTGGTGAGTGCGGTCGGTCAGCGCCGAGAATGCTTCGTCGAGTGAGGCCGACACGATCGCGATATCGGTCGCGGAGGTCGACGTGCTCAGTGCGCGCACCACGGGGTCGGTATCGGTGCACACGAAGCGGAACCGGCCGTTGGCGAGTTCCTGCAGTCGCGAGCCGGTTTGCGCTGCAACGAATTCGGCCTCGGAGCGTGGCAGGTTGGCGTCGACGGTCCGATTGGAGACGGTGGCCTTGATCTGGGCCACCGTGCCGTCGGCGACGAGGGCACCGTCGACGATGACGACGATTCGATCGGCGAAGTCCTGTGCCTCTTCGAGGTAGTGGGTTGCGAACATGACGGTCGTGCCGTTGGCTGCCTGCGCGCGAATCGCCTGCCAGAAGTGCTTGCGCGCAGTGACATCCATGCCGGCGGTCGGCTCGTCGAGCAGTAGTAGCTCGGGGTTGGAGAGCAATGCGAGGGCGAACCGCACCTTCTGCTGTTCGCCACCAGAGCATTTCGATACGCGTCGATTCACCAGTTCACCGAGCCCGGCGCGGGTGATCGCGGCGGCAGGATCGGCCCCGATGTACAGCGAGCCCATCATCGCGACCAGTGCGCCGACAGTGACGTCCGGCAACAGTCCACCGGACTGCAGTACCGCTGCGCTGCGTCCTGTCGACGCGGCGGTCAGCGGATCGGTGCCGAGCACCTCGATGGTGCCGCCGTCCGGTTCGGTGAGTCCGAGGATCATGTCGATCGTCGTGCTCTTGCCTGCGCCGTTCGGCCCGAGAAACGCCACAACCTGCCCGCGGGGAATCGAGAGGTTCAACTCGCGAACGGCGCGGAACTTCGAGCCCGTGGAGTCGCTGAACGACTTGTGGACACCGGTGGCGTGTACCGCGAATGCTGTCTCGGTACCCACCGCCTCGGTGCGAGTCGAATTCTGCGTGATCATGTGTGTTCCCTTCGCTCTTTCGTCTGTGGATCTTCAGCCGTGTTCCTCGGCGACACATCAGACTCTCCACCTAGAAGAAAGCGCAGGTCAACGCCAATTGCCAGGTCGTTTCGGCCGTCATGGCGAACTGCTGACATCTGTCACGTGCAACTACGGACCAGGTGTCACGTAAGTGCCCCGATGCAGGGATTCACGCCCCTCGTGGGGATTCACACCGCCTAGAGCGGGCGTGAATGACGATGAAGGGCGTGGATTGGGTAGTGGACTTATCGTGGCGTGATGGAAATCGGATTCGCCGCGGGTTCGTATACGGTCCGTGAGGTCGATGGCGGAGACACCACCGAGCGGTTCCTGGCCGTGTTCAACAGCAACCCCGAGTTCCTCGACGCGAGTACGTTGCACACCGGTGTCACCGTCTTCACCGAGGTGGATGTCGAGAAATTTCTCTGGCACAACACGGTCATGGAGAACTCTCACTGCCTGGTGATTCGTGCATCAGAACGAATCGTGGGCGTGATGACGTTGCTGGTTCCGCATCCCCGCGAAGGCCAACCGTGGGTGGGGAGTCTGATCGTCGACGGGGAACTAGAGCATGAGCGTGTGGCGAATCCGGTGCTGGCGGAGCTCGAGCGCATTCTTGTGGCACAGGGGTGGACCCATGTGTTCGTGGGTCCGATGGTGAGCATGGTCGAGAGCATCGGATGGTGGCGTTCACTCGGCTATCTGCCGGTCGAACGGCGACTGGACAACGACAAACGCAAAGTCGAGGTCCACAGAAAAGCGTTGCGGTCTATCAGTTCTCCGGAGTGAGCGCCGTGATGTTCGACGACGTCCGATCATCGGTGTCGGCCGTCTCGTCGAAGTAGCGACGAAAGAGCATCCGCATCGATTCGATGACGTCGATGTGCTGCTGAAGAATCACGTCGAGAGACCGATCGGTGCCGGTGGCTTTCGCGAGGAACTTGTCACGCAACGCCTGTGCGGACGGCAAGTCACCCCAAGAAGTGACCACGGCCAGCTTTGTCGCGTCGATCTTCATCTTGTCGAGATGCTCGAGGTAGGTGACGCAAGCGGCGTCGCATTTCGCGGCCACATCGGCTGGAATGGTGATCATGCCGGCTTCCGCTTGGGCGTTGAGGCCCTGCCAGTGGGCGATGAGGTTCGGATGGGCGTCGGTCATAGTCTGAACATCCTCGGATCGCAGGTCTAGTTGGGTAGCTCGGAATCGAGGCTGGCGGTGAGTTCGCTGAGTTCAGTGCAAGGGTCGTACGGTACGAGATCGACCAATGCGCTCGTGTTCAGTGTCGTCATGATCAGTTCGGCCCCAACAGTGAAGGCAGCGCCGCAATTGAAGGACGCGTCGGCACCGACCTGCTGATACTGAGTGGCGTCGCGTGTTCCCACTCGAACGGACCGGAGTCGGTCGAACTTGCTCGGATCGTCGATGTAGTCGATATCTTCCAATCCGACGAATATCGAGAAGTAGTACTTGCTATCCGATGGCTGGCTCTCCCATCCACAGATCTTGAATCCGTTTTGATCGCGTCCGAACACTCCCGACTCCTTCGTCTCCACGTTCAATCCCGCTCGCTCGATGGCCTCGTCGGGGATGGAGCAGGGATCCCATGGCGTAGTGGGGGCCGCGACGGTGCTGCTGGTCTGGACCCCGGGTGACGGCTGCCCTGCAGTGGCACCTGAGCAGCCAGTGAGCAGCACAAGCGCCACTGCTGCCGGTACCGATCGACGTGCTCCACGCATTGCCTCACCTGTTCTCGCGAAAGTCCCATCTGCTTGGACGCAGGCCAGCTGTTTTCGGTTCCCGGGACGGGCCAGGTACCAGCTACGCGCCTGATGCTGGGATTGCCGGTTTATTTCACGATCCGGGGCGTGGATCGAGGGGCCGGCCATCGTAGGCACATCGCTCGTCGCAGTTGGTAGGGCAGACCCCCGAATATTGTGTAGTGCGTGCGGCACTGTGCCGCGTCGACGAAACAGATTCAATTACTGCATGATTCGAGATGACGCACCGGCGGTCCGGCTCGACGATGTCCGGAAGGTGCACGGCGAGGGCCATCGTGCAGTCACAGCTCTCGACGGAGTGTCGATGGACTTCGCGAGGGGTAGTTTCACTGCGATCATGGGACCCTCGGGCTCGGGTAAGTCGACGCTGCTGCACTGCGCAGCAGGTCTGGATCGTCCGACCAGTGGCATCGTCACGATTGCGGGCACCGACATCGCCCAACTCAACGAGAAGGCGCGCACCGAATTGCGTCGCCGCCGGGTGGGATTCGTATTTCAGGCGTTCAATCTGGTGAATTCGTTGACCGCAGCGCAAAACATCGAGTTACCAGCACGATTCGCTGGGTCTCGTATTCCGGCGAGTGAAGTGACGGCGGCGTTGGCGGCAGTGGGGCTCGAGGATCGCGCGTTCCATCGTCCTGCCGAATTGTCGGGCGGTCAGCAGCAACGAGTTGCCCTGGCGCGGGCCCTCATCACCCGGCCGGACGTTCTCTTCGCGGACGAACCGACCGGTGCCCTGGACTCGCGCTCATCGAAAGATGTTCTGTCGCTGATGCGCACGTTCGTCGACGATCACCAGCAGACCACTCTGATGGTCACGCACGACCCACTTGCCGCTTCTTACGCCGACGTAGCAATCTTTCTCAAGACGGGCTCATCGTCGATTCCTTGGAGATCGAACGGGAGCGACCGGACATTGCGGCCGTGATTGCCGCTCGCATGGCCGGACTGGACGGATGATGCTGGCATCGGCGAACCTTCGCACTCATTGGAGAAGCTTTCTGGCAACACTGCTGGCCACGACGTTCGGGGTTGCCCTGATGAGCGCGACGCTCATCATCTACGACTCCGCACGACCGGTGGTTCAGCCGCGGCTGGAGGGTGCGGCGCTACTCGCATTGCCCGCGCAGGCCGTGAACGAGTTCGGCAACACGGCGGACTTCATTCCCTGGAGTGCAGAGCGGGCTCGGCAGGTTGCCGCCGATCTCGGTGCCGTGCCCGGAGTGGAGGCAGTCGTCACCGATAGGTCTTTCTATGCCCAGCCGTTCATCGACGGTGCACCGGTCGAGGACGAGAGAGCGCAGGACGCTGGACACGGTTGGGCAAGTGCGCAATTGACACCCCTTCGGTTGACATCGGGGGCTGCACCGACGAACCCCGACCAGATTGTTGTCTCCGATTCACTGGGTCTCGCGGTAGGCGACACGGTCTCGGTCAATCTCGCCGCGGGGCTCGAGAACTTCGCGGTGGCGGGAACGCAGGACGGGCCAGGGCTCTATTTCGCTGACGAACGTGCCGCGCAGCTGGACCCCGGTGTACGCGCTATAGGCGTCGTAGCGACGCCCGATGGGCGGTTGGACGATCTCGAGACAAGGGTCGAAGAAAAGCTGGGTGACGGGGGACGAGTGGCCACTGGCACCGATCGCGCAGCGCTGGAGCCCGAGTTCGTCTCGCACCGGCGGAATCTGGGCACTCAGCTGATCGTCGCGATGGCCACCATCGGCCTGTTCACGACCGTCTTCGTTGTGGGATCGACATTCGCCCTCGCGACATCCGAACGCCGACGGGAGATCGCCCTGCTGCGAACCATCGGTGCTGCCACGGGACAAGTACGACGCTTGGTGCTCGGAGAGGCCGCGGTCATCGGCCTCGTGGGTGGTCTCGTCGGTGCAGGCCTCGGCATCGCAGCGTCACCTGCGCTGCGAATGTTGCTGCTGAAACTCGACGTTCAACCGCCGGAGTTGCAGGTTCGGATATCGGCGTGGCCTCTACTGGTGGCGGTGAGCATCGGCATCACCGTGGCGTTGATCGGTGCCTGGATGCCCGCTCGATCGGCCGCCACAGTGGATCCCATCGAGGCCCTTCTCGATGCCGCCGTCGAACGACGTCCCATGACGACGCTGCGCTGGCTCATCGGGCTTGCCTCGCTCATCGGTGGTCTGGGTGCGACGGTGTCGACAGCAACAGCGGCTACCGACAGCAGAGTGAATACCGCGGTCGCTGCGGCCATGCTGCTGATCCTGGCTGCGGCGCTACTTGCGCCGATCGTGATCGGGCCGATCGCCGGCGTCGTGACTCGGCCGTTCACACGGCGCTCTCGATCGGCGGCATCGATGCTGGTCAGAGCGGAGCTAATGACGGGGTCACGCCGTGCGGCCGCTACCGTGGCTCCGGTGATTGCCGCCGTCGGCTTCGCGGTGCTGCTGAGCGGAATGGTGCAGACGATGGCCGTGGCGTATCCGGCCGAGCAGACCGAGCAGTTGCGCGGACTGGCAGCCGTGACCCCCGATGGAACCGGGGGTCTGAGCGATCAGGTGGTAGCCGAAACAGCGGCGGGTCCGGTAGGAACAACTGCCGGACTACCGTCACGCGTATTCGTTCCTGGACCTGACGGCACCGTGACCGTCGTCGACGCCGTCGGCAGCCTCGATGAACGGTGCGCCGCACCGGGGCGGGCAGTGCTGGACGAGGCAACAGCGAGTCTGTTCGATGTGCGGGCCGGCGAGGAGATGTCGGTGACCTTCGCAGACGGTCGTTCCGAGAGCGTGGTGGTGTCGCAGGTGCTCCCGCTCGACCCCGCGCGTGGTGCATTCGTGCTGCCGCGCGCACTGGTACGCGATCATGATCCGTCGGCATTGACCGAGGTCGTGTTCGTTCCGGAAGACATGGCACCGACACACTTGACCGCAGGTGCGAGGGTCGAAGACGCACACAGTTTCGCGTTGCAGGACTACATGGTCGACGCGCGCCTCACCAATTGGCTTGCGGCCGTGCTCATCACAATGGGCGTCGGGTACAGCGGTCTCGCGGTGGCAAACAGCACGGCTATATCGGCGTACCGACGCAAGGACGATATTTCCGTCCTGAGAGCGTCCGGTGGAACCGACCGGCAACTGCTGACGAAGGCCGTCGGCGAGACTGGTGTGATTGTTCTGATCGGCTCTGCGCTCGGGGTGATGGTCACCGTGCCTCCACTGCTGGCGATGGCGGCCGGCTTGTCTCAGGTGACCGAAACCGTAGTGGGCCTGCAGATGTCGTGGTCGACGGTGCTGTGGGTGGTCTCGGGATGTTGGGCTCTGGCGACGACGGCAACCGTGCTGGTGACCCGACGGGGACTACGGGTACGGACCGGATAGCCGTGGGCAACCGAGAATGTATGTGCGCATTCAGTTTTCTGGAGCGAGTGCAGTGATGTTCGCGGATGTCCGGTCATCGGTAG
Source organism: Rhodococcoides fascians A25f (assembly GCF_000760935.2). NCBI lineage: Bacteria > Bacillati > Actinomycetota > Actinomycetes > Mycobacteriales > Nocardiaceae > Rhodococcoides > Rhodococcoides fascians. The sequence goes on from NZ_CP049744.1 coordinate 265,882, forward strand.
CCTCGGTCTCGTCGAAATAGCGACGAAAGAGCATCCGCATGGATTCGATGACCTCGACGTGCTGTTGAAGAATGATGTCGAGAGACCGATCGGTGCCGGTGGCGAGACGCATGAATTTGCCTTGCAAATCCTGGGCGGATTTGAAGTCGCCCCAGTCTTGGAATTCGCCCAGCTGGGTCGCCTGTGCGTGCATCTTTTGAAGGTGAGCGAGGTAGGTGACACAGGCTGCGTCGCATTTCGCGGCGACATCGGCGGGAATGGTGATCGTGCCGGCGTCGGCTTGGGCGTTCAGGTCTTGCCAATGTGCGATGAGGTTCGGCTGGGCGTCGGTCACAGTCTCGGCATCCTTCGATCGAAGATCTAGCTGGGAAATTCGGAATCGAGCTTTGTGACCGTGGAGTTGAGCTCCGTGCACGGGTCGTACGCCGGTTTGCGGACGAGTGCGCCAGTGATCCAAGTTGCTCTTATCAATTCCGGTCCGGCGGTGAACGCGACACCGCAGTTGCGCGTCGAATCGGCATTGACCTGCTGATACTGGATGGCGTTGCGAGTGCCCACTCGAACGGGCTGGAGTCGATCGAAAGTACTCGGTTCGTCGATGTAGTCGATGCTTTCGAGCCCGACGAAGATCGAGAAGTAGTACACACCGGTTGGTGCCTGGTTCTCCCAACCACAAATCTTGAATCCGTATTGATCGCGTCCGAAGATTCCCGACTCCTTCGTCTCCACGTTCAATCCCGCTCGCTCGATTGCCTCGTCGGGGATGGTGCAGGGATCCCATGGCGTAGTTGGTGCCGCGACGGTGGTGCTGGTTTCCACCCGCGGCGTCGATTCCCCTTCGGTAGTGCTCGAGCAGCCCGCGATCAGCAGAAGTGTCGCCATCATCGGGATCCATCGACGTGCCCTGCGCATTGCTCTTGTCCGTTCCTCGAGAACACCTACGTTCTTGGACGCGGCGGGGCTCGTGATGGTTCCACTACCTTCGCTTCGAACCTGGGCGATCAGAATCGCAATCCACCGGCGGGTAGTCGCGCGCGGTGGACGATAGTGAACCATCAGGTGCGGCCACAGATCTCCGATGTCATGGGCGCACTCGAATCGATCCTTCCGTGACGGTCCCGCGGGCAACGCGCTGACAGATCGGCGTCGATTTGGCATGGTGGAGGGATGCAGCGGCGCGTGGGCGAGAGTTGGTCCGCGGGACCGGTCTCAGGGGTAACCCCTGGGTACATCACGAAAATCGAGCACTGCGTCCGAAGCAGCTCTGCACGCTCCGCGTGCTCGCCTGCTCCGAGGACGAAAGATTTCGGTCGCCCCGCGTCGTTGCATGTCACAGCCTTGCATGTCACAGCGCTGCACCCGATCGGTAGCCGCCTGTGACCGAACGCGAATTGACCCCACGGGCGGCCGCGACTTTGGCGCGGTTGGCCGCCGAGGCCGAGTGGACGCGGTCGGGGCTCGAGGTTGCGTTCGCACGTTTCATGCCCGAAAGAGCCTCGTGGCTCGCAGACCGAATCATCAATCTGTATTCCAGCCCGCCTTTCGACGAGGCATCGATTTTCGTTCTGCTACGCGATCTTCCGTTCATCCCGGAACCCTCCGTGTCCTCGCAGCGACCGAAGACGAGCTCCGGCTTCAAGCCCTGGCGATTCGAGGTACCACGGTACGAAACGACCGGTCAGCTTGCACGGTCTCTCGACCTGACGATCTCCGAAATGGAATGGTTCGCTGACCTGCAGGGCAGGCTACGTACTGCGCCGTTCCCGTTGCAGCACTATCGATCTGCACGACTCGACAAACGTCAGGGCATTCGATTGCTGGAAGTGCCGAAACCGCGCCTGCGTGAGATACAGCGAAAGATACTGCGCCGCATACTCGATCGAATTCCAGCTCACCCGGCTGCGCACGGGTTCAGGAAGGCCCGCAGCCCGCGTACCTTCGCGATGCCGCATTCCGAACGCGACGTGGTGATCTCGGTGGATCTCCGACGCTTCTTTCCGTCCATCGGGTTCGATCGCGTGGTCGCGATCTTCGAGGCGGTCGGTTATCCCAGGAAGGTCGCGGCGAATCTCGCCGCGCTGTGCACCACGGTGACCCCGGCCCGCGAATTGGTCGGCGTGGACCGTCCCACTTCGGCGCGGCTTCGCGCCACCCACTTGCCGCAGGGCGCGCCCACGTCACCCGCGTTGGCGAATCTGGCTGCGCGACAGCTCGATATCCGGGCCGCAGGCCTGGCCCGGTCCGTCGGCGCTCGCTACAGCCGATACGCCGACGATCTGGCGTTCTCCGGTGGTGCAGACATCGACGTGGACAGACTGCTGTGGCTGATTTCGCAGATTGCACACGACGAAGGCTTCACGATTCATCCCGACAAGACCAGGGTTCGACGCGCTCATCAGCGACAACAGCTGACCGGGCTCGTCGTCAACTCGTGGCCGGCAGTACCCCGAGAGGAATACGACAATCTCAGGGCACTGCTGCACAACTGCATCAGCACCGGACCAGCTGAGCAGAACCTGCATGACCACAACGACTTTCGAGCACACGTCTACGGACGTATCGCCCGGATCGGCGAGACGAACGAGACGCGTCGCGCAAAGTTATTATCCATGGCGTCTGGGGTCCGATGGTTCGAGTAGCGCGAATGGGGTAGGCGACTCCGAACCACTCATTCCTCCGAGGAGCCGCTATGAACGACCTGACCTTCACCATCGGACGCGAGGAGTTGGTGATCCGTCAGCGATGGGAAGTAGTCAGCATCATCAACGACATCCTCGTTGCGGTCTGGTTCATCATCGGCAGCATCCTGTTCTTCCACGAGAGCACCACCGTGGCCGGCACGTGGTTGTTCCTCCTCGGAAGTATCGAACTGCTCATCCGGCCGATGATCCGCCTCGCCCGGCGCGTGCATCTCACCAGGATCGGGCGCGGCCAGTCGGCCGCGGACAGCGACGAGGACTACTGACCGCAGGCCCGATACGCCTCAGAGGGCTCGCACCCGCAGCAGAACCCCGGTCTGCGGGAACAGCACCGGAAGAGCCACGCCCGCCTGCGCCAGCATCGACCCCGACAGCTCGACTGTCCCGCCGTCGGCGATCCAGGGTGGAAGTTCGATGCCGTTGCCCAGGTCGCTGAGCTCCCGCACGAACTCGACGCGGTACCGAACATGTGGATCCAGACCCGGGAGTCGGACGCGATCGGTACGGTCCTCGGGCGAGGTATCCATCCGCACTACCGAGTATGCGGCCTCCGACAGATCCGCCGCCACGACTCCGTGTACCCAGACACTCGGGTCGGGATGGTCGGCGCGCACAACATCGCCGGAGTGCAACAGCCCGCGCAATTCCTTGTACAGCCCGGTCCACGTCGTCAGGTACTCGTGGTCCTCGGACGACAGTTCGGTGACGTCCATCTCCAGCCCTGCGTGGCCGAACAGTGATGTCAGGCAACGGAACTGGAGAGTGGACCATCGGCCCGACGTATGCGCGATCTGCGGACCGACATGCGAGCCGATCAACTCCGGCGGCAACAACTGCGTCGTCCACCGTTGCAAGCGTTGACGTTCGAGCGGATCGTTGGTGTCCGACGCCCAGACGCGGTCGGTGTGTTCAAGTACCTCCAGATCGATGCGGGCACCGCCCGATGCACAGGACTCGAACTCGACCTGTGGATGGCGGGATCGCAAGGCGTCGAGCAATCGATAGAACGCCGAGGTCTGTGCGTGCACCGCAGCGCGACCGTCGGAATCGACCGCCAGCATCAGGTCCCGGTTGTGGTCCCACTTCACGTAGTCCGGCCGCTCGTTGGTCAACACCGCATCGATGGCCGAGAGGAGATAGTCGAATACGTCGTCACGGGTCAGGTCCAGTACGTGCTGATGACGCCATTCGAGGGGAATGCGGTCCGGCGCTGCGAGCAGCCAATCGGGATGTGCCCGAGCCATATCGGAGTCCAGGTTGACCATCTCGGGCTCGAACCACAGGCCGGGGCTCATCCCGAGCGTTCGGACGTGATCGAAGAGCGGGGCCAGGCCATCGGGCCAGACCCCCTCGTCCACCTGCCAGTCACCGAGACCGGCTCGATCGTCACGTCGGTGGCGGAACCAACCGTCGTCGAGCACAAATCGCTCGACTCCCACGCGCGCGGCGACATCGGCGATACCGCGAAGCCGGGTGAGATCGTGGTCGAAGTAGACGCCTTCCCACACGTTGAGCACCACCGGCCGCGGCGACGAGGGATGCGCCGGACGGGAGCGCATCCAGCGGTGCAGCGAGTGCGCCGAACCGTCAAGTCCAACAGCCGAATAAACGAAATGTACCCACGGCGTCGAGTAGGTCTCGCCGGTCTGCAACACCACCTCACCGGGCGCGAGTAGTTCACCACCGCCCAGAACGCCCGAGGCCTGACCGGCCCGCTCGGGAAGCCGCTCGGCCAGGTGCAGGTGATCCCCGCTCCACGCGACGTGGGCACCCCACACCTCGCCGCTGCGGAAGCCGAAGCCCTCGCTGCCTGCGGTGAGAACCAGGGTGGCGTCGTGCCCCGTTCGTCCGCGGCGCGACGCGCGCACCACCGCACCGTGGTCGAACCGTCGACGCTGCGGAGTGCGCTCGCGGCAATGACGGCCCGTCAGATCGAGGAGTTCTGTTGCGGTGTCCGGCAACGGCATCAGGGTCACAACGCCGTCGACGGTCAGGGGTCCACCGTTCACGTTCTGGATACCCTGACGAACGCGCAGTGATCCGCCGACCTCGAGGGACAACTCGATCGACCACGAAATGCCCAGCTCGCTATCGGAAGCGGCCACAGTGCAACCGAATTCGGTCGCGGAGATCGTCACTTCAGCCCAGCGCGGGTATTGCACCGAACCGTCACGATGCATCGCCAGAGCCGGGGTGCCCTGCCAGGCGTCGTCGCCGCCGGGTGCGAGGGTGAGCCACCGCGGCACATCCACACTCGAGTGCGGAACCGCCGGTATTGCTGCCCTGCGTAGTTCGGCGAGGTCGTGTTCGGTGAGCTCACCGAGATCGGAGCCCCAGTGCAGCACGGCGGGAACGGCGGTGGACGACGGTCCGAGGATCACCATGACGCCGTCGCGGCGCAGGACGGTGAAGCTCACTTGTTGGCACCCATCGTCAGACCGGACACGAAATGGCGTTGCAGCGCAATGAAAACCAGCACCGTCGGCAGCGCCACCAGTACCGAGCCCGCCGCGAGCAGGTTGGTGTCGGTGAAGAAGCTGCCCTGCAGATTCTGCAGCGCCGTTGTCACCGGAAGCTTGTCACCGCTGACCATCAGGGCCAGGGCCCAGAAGAAGTCGTTGTAGATCCACGTCACCATGAGGGTGGCGAGTGCGGCCAGCGCGGGCCGGCACAGCGGCATGACGACCTGCCAGTACTGCCGGAACAAGCCTGCGCCGTCGACGGTCGCGGCCTCGAGCAGTTCGTACGGCACGGTTTTCATGTAGTTGCTGAGCACGAAGACGCAGAAGCCCGTCTGGAAGGCGACGTGCACGATGATCAGGCCCCAGTAGCTGTCGTACAGCGAGCCCGAGGAACTCATCCAGTACGGAACCGGAATTGCGTTGTACAGCCGGAACAAAGGGGTCAGCAGGGTCTGCTGCGGCAGCAGGTTGCCGGCGATGAACACCGCCAGCATGAAGATGTTGAACTTCCAGCTGAAGCGCGCCAGGATGAACGCCGCCATCGAGCCGAAGAAGAGGATGAGCAGCACCGACGGAACGGTGATGATCATCGAGTTGAGGAAGTAGTGCGGGATGCCGCCGATCTGCCACGAGTCGATGTAGTTGTCGAACGTGAAGCCGCCCACCGACAGGTACCCGTTGAGCAGCACGTAGTCGTAGTCGCGGAACGAGTTGTACACCGCCCACACCAGTGGGAACAGCCAGGCCAGCGCCATGACCGTCAGCAGCACGTAGATCGCGATCTGTGCGGTGCCCGCGCGTCGACGATTGGCGACGGCGGCCCGGTTGCGGGTCAGTGGATCGCGCTCGGGAGGTGCTGTGCGCGTGAGTGAAGTGGTCATCAGTCTTTGCTCCGAAGAACGATGGCGAGGTACAGGGCGATGAAGATGAGCGAGATGCCGAGCATGATGGTGGCCAGTGCCGAACCGAATCCGATCCGGCTCGCCTCACCGACGACGTTCGCCGTCACGAGAGCCGAGATCAGCTCGAGTCCGTTGCGGCCCTTGTTGATCACCCACACGAGGTCGAAAGCGCGTAGCGCCTCGATGACGGTGATGACGATGATCAGCAGGTTGGTGTTCTTCATCAGCGGGAAGATGACGCTGAAGAACGTGCGAATCGGCCCGGCACCGTCCATCACCGCAGCCTCGCGGACGGACGGGTCGATGGCCTTGAGGCCGGCCAAGTACAACAGCATGATGTAGCCGGTGTGACGCCACCCTGCCGCGACCATGACGGCCCAGATGTTGATGTCCGGATCGCCGAGCCAGTCGACGTCCGTGCCGAGCAGGCTGTTGAGGACGCCGCCCTCGGTGGAGTAGATGAGCTGCCAGATGAATCCGATGAGGGCCATCGACAGCACCACGGGGATGTAGAAGATGCTCTGGTAGAGCCGAGATCCCTTGAGATTCTTGTCCAGCAGAATTGCGAGCAGGATACCGATGACGGTGGGGACGAGGAACAGGAAGACGAGCCACAGCACGTTGTTCTGCAGTGCTTGCTGGAACGGTGGATACGCCTGGACCGCGTCGACGTAGTTCTGAGTACCGATCCACTCGATACTCGACGTGCCGCCGATTCCGTCCCAGCGTGCGAACGAGAGGATCACCGTGAACACGGTGGGAATCCAGACGAGACCGATGACGATCATCGCGGGAACGCCCAGCATCATTGCGATGGTCCACTTCTCGCGAACACTGCGCCGAATCTTCGGCGACTTGACCCGTTCGGGTGCGGTCATGGCATTACCTGATCTCGAGGTCGAGTGAATGATGGGGGTCGAATCACACTGCGCACGATCATGTTCCGAACACCGCCGACTTCTGGCGCTCGATGCTGCGGACCAATCCGTCGACATCGTTCGGGTTGCCGATGAACTGTTGCAGAGCCGGGATCATGACGATGGACGCGAAGTCGGGTCGCGTGTCGCGGTCGAAGAACTGAGTGATGGATCCGGCGTTCTGCACGAGGTCTGCCGATTTACGCACCAGTGCAGGGAAATCCGACAGGTCGGCATCACGGTGTGCGGGGATGGCCTGCGGATCCTGCTTCGCATAGGCCACTGCAGGCTCGGGTCCGGTGAGGAAGGTCAGGAGCTTCTCGGCAGCGGGACGGTTGCGCGGGTCGGCGCGCATCATGAAGCCATCCATCGGTGCCTCGACCGCGGAACTGCCGATGGCGGAGTCGAGTTCGGGGAAGGGGAAGAAGTCCAGATCGTCCCGCTCGGCCCCGGCGGGGAAGCTCTGTGCGACGAACATGCCGGCGACCAGGGACCCGACGCTCTTGTTGAGCAACGCCGTCTGCGCATCGGCGATCTTGCGGCCCAACGGCTGCGGTTGATGGAACGGCAAGAGCTCGCGCCAGGTGTCGAACACCGTGCGGACGCGGTTGTCGGTCCAGCTGACATCACCGGCCAACAGGGTGCGGTGGAAGTCGACACCGTTGAGGCGCAGGTTCAAATAGTCGAACGTCCCCATCGGTGGCCAGCCGTCACGGGCACCGAAGCCGATCGGGGTGATGTTGTCGGCCTGCATCTGCTTGTTCAGCGCGACCCACTGGTCGTAGGTCTTGGGCGGTTCGTATCCGCGCTCGGCCCACAGGCTCGGCCGGTAGAACACTGCCCAGGGGTAGTAGAAGAACGGAATCAGATATTGGTTGCCGTCGGATCCGGTCGAGTTCTCCTTGAAGCTGTCGCTGTATCCGCCGCCGTTGCTCGCCCACACATTCGAGACGTCCTCCACCAGACCCTTGTCTGCGAAGTACTTCATTCGGTAGCCGCCCATCCAGGTGAACACGTCGTCCGGCGTCCCCTGGAGGTAGTTGTTGACGTTCTCCTGGAACGACGTCGAATCGACGGTGTTGACGCGGATGTCGCCACCGGTCTGTTGCCGATACATGGCAACGAAGTCCTCGACTCCGACCTTGGAGTTCTTGTCCGACAGCCGCGAGCCGAGCGTGACCGTGTTGGGATCGAGACTGCTCGAGCACGACGACAGCACGCCACCGGCGGTCACTGCGCCGGCGGCAACGAGCGCTGACCTGAGGAAGTCGCGCCGAGACGGCTGCCACGTACGCGGCCACTCGTGTGGGTTCATGAGAATCCTTCGCCGGAAAATGTCGATAACGATCAGAAACGAACATCAACGATGTTCAACGATGTGCGTTTACTGACCGTTCGGGGTGATGCAGGTTACAGAAACATGACTCGGCAGCGTCTGTCAAGCTCTAGATGGTCCCTTCACCTGCGCCAGTGGGAAAATGTTCATTCATGTTGACATCTGAGAGCCGCTCGTTCATATTGTGAGCATGGACACAGCGCGACGCAGCACCTGGCCGACCCAGGGAATTTCTTTCGGGGGCGATTACAACCCCGAGCAGTGGCCCGAGGACGTGTGGCATCGCGACGTCGAGCTGATGCACGAGGCCGGTGTCGACTTCGTGACCGTCGGTGTCTTCTCCTGGGCGCGCCTCCAGCCGACCGCGACGACGTGGGACTTCGAGTGGCTCGATCGGGTCATGGACCTGATGCACCAGGGCGAGATTCGGGTCGATCTGGCCACGGCTACCGCGTCGCCCCCACCCTGGTTGGCCACGGCCTACCCGCAGATGCGTCCGGTCGACGATCGCGGCTACCGGTACGCCATCGGAAGTCGTCAGACGTGGAGCCCCAGTTCCGCTGTGTACCGCGAACATTCACTCGCGCTGGTCGAGAAGATGGCGCACCGCTACGGTGAGCACCCCGCGCTGGCGATGTGGCATGTCTCCAACGAACTCGGCTGCCACAACGCCCTGTGCTACTCCGACGACAGTGCCTACGCGTTCCGGGAATGGCTCAGCGCCAGGTACATCGACCTCGAGACCCTCAACACCGCCTGGGGCACCGACTTCTGGAGCCAGCGCTACAGCGACTGGGACGAGATCGTTCCTCCATCGGTGAGCACCACGTTCGGCAACCCGACCCACCAGCTCGACTGGCGACGCTTCTGCTCCGACGCACTGCTCGAGCAGTACCGCGCCGAGAAGGCCGTGCTGAATAGCATCACCCCCGAGATTCCCGTGACCACTAACTTCATGGTGGGTATGGGACAGGGCCCCGCGCTCGCCGGCAACATGGACTACGCGTCGTGGGCCCCCGAGCAGGACATCGTCTCCACCGACCACTACCTCGTCGGACCCGAAACAGGCGACGCCGCAGCACATCACAAGCTCTCGTTCTCGGCCGACCTCACCCGTGGCGTGGCCGGCCGTCGACCATGGTTGTTGATGGAGCACTCCACCAGCGCCGTCAACTGGCAGCACATCAACCGCGCCAAAGTTCCCGGCGAGATGATGCGTAACTCGCTGGCGCACATGGCTCGCGGAGCAGACGGTATCGCCTACTTCCAGTTCCGTGCCTCCAAGGCGGGTGCGGAGAAGTTCCATTCGGCTCTGGTTCCCCACGCCGGTGAGGACTCCGCCCGCTGGCGCGAGGTCGTCGAGCTCGGCGCGGCTCTGCGTCGCATGGCCCCGGTGGCAGGCAGCACCGTCGATGCTCGGGTTGCCGTGCTCTTCGACTGGGCCTCGCAGTGGGCGTGCGAGCAGGAGGGCCATCCGTCGATGGCGATGCAGCCCATGGAGATTGCTCGACGCGCACATCGCGGATTCACTTCCGCGGGCGTGACCTGCGACGTCGTCCCGTCGTCGACGGACCTGAGCGATTACGACGTGATCGTGGTTCCGGCTCTCTATCTGTGCAGCGACGAGACCGCGGCGCGGATAGCCGACGCCGCAGAAGCAGGTGCGCAGGTGCTCGTCACTGCTTTCTCGGGAATTGCCGACGAGGACGATCACGTGCGACTCGGCGGCTACCCGGGTGCCTTCCGCGAGCTGCTCGGCGTCCGAGTCGAGGAGTTCTTTCCGCTCGCCGAGGGCGAGACCCTGACTCTCGACAACGAGACCCTCGGGGAGATCTGGAGCGAATACCTCACTGCGTCCGAGGATGTCGACGTACTCGCGCGGCACACCCAGGGCCACTTGCGCGGAGTTCCCGCGCTGACCACGCGCGCAGTCGGCTCCGGTGCCGCCTGGTACGCGGCCACCGTCCCCGACGCGGCGGGCTGGGCCACGCTGGCCGACAAGCTCTGCGCTGCAGCAGAAATCGATACCCGACGCGACCTCGGAGACGATGTGGAGATCGTGCGACGATCGGCAGGGGAGCAGTCCTGGCTCTTCGTACTCAACCACGGGAGCGACAAGGTCAGCGTGCCGGCCACAGGTACCGACCTGGTCAGTGGGGCACAGGTCGACGGTGAGCTGATCGTGGCCGCAGGCGGTAGCGCAGTGATCGCCGAGACCCGCTGATGCTCGCCCATCAGCGTCAGCAGAAGATCCTCGACCAGGTGACGGCCTCGGGCGCAGTCAAGGTCGCCGATCTGGGTGCAGCGCTGTCGGTGTCGGACATGACCATTCGACGCGACATCAACGAACTCGTCGCCCGGGGTCTGGTCGAGCGAGTACACGGCGGCGTCACCCTCCCCCGATCGGCGAGTGTGTTCGAGCCGGGGTTCTCGGCCAAGTCCGAACTCGATCGCGACGCCAAGGCCGCAATTGCGAAAGCCGCTGCGCGTTTCGTGCGGCCGGGAACATCGATCGGTATCTCTGGCGGCACTACAACGCACGCGCTGGCCGAGGAACTGCTCGACGTCCCGGACATCACCGTCGTCACCAATTCTCTTCCCGTTGCCGACCTGTTTCACACCGGTGGCCGGACGGATCAAACCGTGTTGCTCACCGGCGGGGAACGCACACCCTCCTACGCGTTGGTCGGGCCGCTCACGGTCAGTGCACTGCAGAGCATCCACCTGGACATGCTGTTCCTCGGGACGCACGGGGTAGACATCGAATCGGGGCTCACCTGCCCCAATCTCATGGAGGCACAGACCAATCAGGCGCTGGTGGCGTCGTCCCGCCGCGTCATCGTGCTGGCCGACCACACCAAGTGGGGTGTCCGTGCGCTCGCCAACACCATTCCGCTCTCTCGCGTCGACGTGTTCGTCACCGATGCCGGACTCGACTCCGGCGTACAGGACGCGTTGTCCGAGGTGGTAGACGACGTGGTGATCGCCGGAGGCCCTGTCGACACGAACGAGGAACGAGTACTCGATGACCGCGCATGACGCCACGACGCACGCACTGCGCAAGACGTCGACCACTCTGGCCGATGGTCGAGAGCTGATCTATTACGACGACACCGAGCCCTACGTCTCCGGTGGAGCCACCCGCGACCTGGTCGACACCCGCGCGCTCTCGCCGTCGATGTCGCAGTCGCAGATGCGATTCGACGTTCTCACCGGCGAATGGATCGTCATCGCCGCTCAGCGGATGGACCGGACGTTCTTGCCGCCGGCCGACGCGTCGCCGCTGGCACCGAGCCGACCGGACCGGCCGGCGACGGAGATCCCGGCTGCGGATTACGACGTGGTCGTGTTCGAGAACCGATTCCCGTCACTGTCGGAAACTGCTGCACAGCAGACACTTCCGACAGAGGTGGACGGTGAGGCACTGTGGCCACTCGCGCCCGGCACCGGTCGCTGCGAGGTGATCTGTTTCGCCAGCGATCCCGACGCTTCCTTCGTCTCGCTGGAGCTCTCTCGGGTCCGCACCATCATCGACGTCTGGGCCGACCGCACCGCTGCGCTCTCCGCGGTCCCCGGCGTGCAGCAGGTCTTCTGTTTCGAGAACCGCGGCAAGGAAATAGGCGTCACGCTGACGCACCCGCACGGTCAGATCTACGCATACCCCTACCTCCCGCCCCGGACCGATGCGCTGATGCGACAGTCTCGCAAGCACTTCGAGAGCACCGGACGAGTACTGCTGGCCGATGTCCTCGCTGCCGAACTGCGTTCGGGTCGACGCATCGTCGTCGACGCCGAGCATTGGGTCGCCTACGTGCCGGCGGCGTCGCGGTGGCCGGTCGAGGTTCACCTCGCCCCTCGTCGCGATGTGGCGGACCTCGCCGAGTTGAACGACGCAGAGCGTGACGAACTTGCCGGGGTCTACCGAGACCTGCTGCGCGGAGTCGATGCGTTCTTCGAGGGCGTCGACGAGGTGCCGTACATCTCGGCGTGGCACCAAGCCCCCGTGGGAGCTGGCCGCGAACTGGGACGACTGCACCTGCAACTGTTTTCGATGATGCGCTCACCGGGTCGGATGAAGTTCCTGGCCGGATCCGAATCGGCGATGGGCGCGTGGGTCAACGACACTACGCCGGAACGGATCGCCGATCGTTTGCGCGAGGTACTCGGATGAAGTGGCTCGATGTCGTCGGCGAGGAAGATCTCGCCGACGGGGCCGCAGCGCTGTTTCGTAGCGCGTTCGGCGGTGAACCCGATGGCGTCTGGATCGCCCCGGGGCGGGTCAACCTCATCGGCGAGCACGTCGATTATGCAGGCGGGCTCGTGTTGCCGTTCGCGCTGCCCTACGCCACCGCGGTCGCGGTACGTCGCCGCGAGGACACGGTGATGCGCGCCGTATCGACGCACACCGACGAGTCGTGGACGGGTGATCTCGCGGAAATCGGCCCGGGCACACCGTCGGGGTGGGCCGCGTACGTGGCGGGCGTGGCCTGGGCGCTGCAGGAGCACGGAATAGGCGGAGTCGATGTTGCCGTGCACTCTTCGGTGCCGGTGGGTTCGGGCCTGTCGAGTTCGGCAGCCCTCGAGTGCTCGTTCGCTCTGGCGCTCAGTGAGCTTTTCGATCTGCAGGTCGATCGAAACATCCTGATAGACGCCAGCATTCGATCCGAGAACGAGATCGCCGGTGCGTCGACGGGCGGCATGGATCAGAACATCGCGATGTCGGCTCGGCCGGGACACGCGCTGTTGCTCGATTGTCTCGACGGGTCGACGCGTCAGATCCCCCTCGATCTCGATGCGTCGGGAACCAGGCTGCTGGTGATCGACACCAACGCACCGCACCGGCTGGTCGACGGCCAGTACGGAGCGCGTCGGAAGTCGCTCGACACCGCATACGCCGAATTGGGGGTCACGACGCTGCGCGGCCTCGATCTCGAGCAGACCGCCTCGCGCCTCGTCGACGACACTCTGCTCTCCCGAGTTCGCCACGTCATCAGTGAGATCGGGCGGGTGGAGCAGGCAGCCGAGTTACTCGATCGCGGTGCCGCAGGCTCCGAACTCGGTGAGTTGATGACGGCCTCGCACGTATCGTTGCGAGACGATTACGAGGTCAGCTCTCCGGAACTCGACAGTGCCGTGGACGCAGCGCTTCGCGCAGGTGCGCATGGGGCTCGCATGACCGGCGGAGGATTCGGCGGATCGGCCATTGCCCTGGTGCCGTCGGACATCGTCGACGCCGTGGTGGTCGAGATCGACTCCAGTGCAGCACGAGCCGGACTGCCACAGCCCACATTTCTCCGCGCCGAGCCCGCCGGCTCCGCGCATCGATTCTTCTAACCTCTACAAAGGAGCACTCCCATGGCACAGGTCACCTACGAAGGAGCGACCAAGCTGTATCCGGGATCGGACGTTGCAGCGGTCGAATCGTTGGATCTCGCTATCGAGGACGGCGAATTCCTCGTTCTCGTCGGTCCTTCCGGCTGCGGAAAGTCCACCTCGCTGCGCATGCTCGCCGGGCTGGAGGACGTCGACTACGGTGCCATCAAGATCGGTGACCGCGACGTCACTTCATTGGCACCCAAGGAACGTGACATCGCGATGGTGTTTCAGAACTACGCGCTGTACCCGCACATGACCGTCGCGAAGAACATGGGCTTCGCGTTGCAGATCGCCGGTATGGACAAGGCAGAGGTGGGCCGACGCGTCGAGGAAGCGGCGAAGATTCTGGACCTGACCGACTACCTCGGCCGTAAACCCAAGGCGCTCTCCGGTGGTCAGCGTCAGCGTGTTGCGATGGGCCGTGCGATCGTGCGGAACCCGCAGGTGTTCCTCATGGACGAGCCGCTGTCGAACCTCGACGCCAAGCTTCGCGTCCAAACCCGTACGCAGATCTCCCTGCTGCAGCGCAGGCTCGGCACCACCACGGTGTATGTCACCCACGATCAGGTCGAGGCCATGACCATGGGCGATCGGGTGGCGATCATGAAAGCCGGTGTGCTGCAACAGTGCGCCAGCCCGAAGGAGCTCTACGAGCGTCCGGTCAATGCGTTCGTTGCCGGCTTCATCGGCTCGCCCGCGATGAACCTGTTCGAGGTGGACGTTGTCGCCGGTGCCGCGAGAATCGGATCGCTGACGGTGCCCATCGAGCGATCGATTGCCGACCGCATCGACGGCAGCCGCGTGACGATGGGCGTGCGACCGGAAGCGTGGACGCTGTCCGATTCCGGTACCGACATCGTCGTCGACGTTGTCGAGGAACTCGGTGCAGATGCCTACATCTACGGCCGCACCGTCGAGGACGCGTCGAATCTCGGCACGCTGGGGGCGCAGATCATCGCCCGGATCCCCGACATCGCGACGCCCTCTCAGGGAGACGTCATTCGAATCGCCCCGCGCGCCGAGACGGTGCACTACTTCTCGACGAAGACGGGATTGAATCTGCGCCCCTGAGCTGGTGCACTGATCAAAAACGGAGGCGGGTATCTGTGCCGGTTCACTCGACACTGGCCGCTCCGACGGTCGACCTGCGCGAGCCGTGGCTGGATGCCCACAACGAGTGGGGGCCGGGCTTTCACGAGGACGGGTTCGGATTGACGGCCGCCGATGATGTCTGCAGCGTCGAGGGTTTCTCGGACTGGATCGATCGGCTTCGGAGCGACGCGGGATGTACGTACCGGTGGATCGTGGAAGGCGAACGCGTATTGGGCGGCGTCGCACTCAGACACGACAGCCACGAGCTCGCCGACCGTCTCGGGCACATCGGCTACGGGGTTCGACCGTCCGAACGAGGTCGGGGAGTCGCCTCTCGGGCAGTACGCGAGGTGCTGAGGCTCGCCGCAGACGTGGGCATGACCCGAGTGACGGCGGTATGCGAGGTGGGCAACGCGGCCTCGATAGCGACCCTGAAGCGTGTCGGAGGTGAACGTGTCGACTGCACCGGGTCGGCGGTTCGCTTCCAGATTCCTGTGCACCCGATTTTCTGCGCTTGACCCTCACACTGTGTGAGACGAGATTCTCGGAGGGTCATGTTCAGCATTGGAGAGTTCGCATCTATCGGCCGGGTGTCGGTTCGCATGCTTCGGCATTACGACGAGATCGGGTTGTTGACGCCGGCACGGGTGGATTCGTTCACCGGATACCGCTCGTACGACGGCTCGCAGTTCGAGGTTCTGGGACGCATTCTCATGTTCAAGGACCTCGGGTTCCGGCTCGACGAGGTGACGCAGATCGTGCATGGCCAGGTCGATGGTGACCGTCTACGCGAGATGCTTGCCGCGAAGCGCGATGACGTCGTGCGTCGACTCGATCTCGACGCCGCTCGGCTGCGTCGCATCGATGCGCGGCTCTCCCACACCGAAGGGATTTCGATGATCACCGTGGACACCAAGTCGTTGCCTGCCACTCGCATCGCTGCCGTCACGGAGACCGCCGCGGGGTTCGGTCCGCAGAACATCGGCCCGGTCATCGGTCCGATGTATGCCCGACTCGCTCAGACGCTCGCCGGGCACGGCGTGACGTTCGGCCCCTCGTCGATCGCCATGTACGAAGCCGTCGACGACGGAGACGGCACGGGCATCACCGTGCACGCCGCGTTCGAGGTGGGGCCCGAGGTCGTGGCCGGCGAGGGATACGAGGTACGGGAACTGCCGCCGGTCGATCTGGCTGCCACGACCGTGCATCACGGGTCGATGGCCACGATCGGTGAAACGTGGGAGCAGTTGATGGCGTGGATCGAGGCCAACGGCTACGAGCTCTCAGGCGTCTGCCGGGAGTTCTACCTGGTGTCGGAGCCGCAGCCGCAGGAGAACTGGGTTACCGAACTCCAGCAGCCGGTGGTCCGACGTCAGGACGCCTGAGCGAGCTCGACGAGTGCGGTGCACTGGCAGCCGCCGGTGACTTCTTCGCACTCGAGCACTAGGAAGTGACGGACGTACTCGAGGTCCACGCAGTCCGGCTCCGTGCACTCCGCACCGCCGACCGCATGGATCACGAGTGTGCCGTGGCAAGTATCGAAGCTGGTGGACACGCGAATTCCCTTCTGTCGTTTTTCCTACATCCTTGATATCACCGGGCTCCGACAAGTTCGGGAGAAGACCAGCGTGTTCGACGCCTGAGCTGGGTGAGTGCCACGACCGTCACGGCCGGAATCCAGGCGTATCCCAGAGCCGTCCGGATGGCAGTGTGGTCGCCCAACCATGCGCCGACACTCACCAACGCGGTGGCCCAGACCCCGGCTGCGACGAGACTGATCACCGCGTATTCACGCCGTCGCAGGGTGGTTGCAGCGACGAGTCGAGGGGCGATGGTGCGGATGCCTCCAACGAGGTGGCCTGCGGCCGCCACCGTGCGTGGTCGTGCTTGTGCCGACGCAGTCACTCCGAGGACCACCCGGGTCAGCGTGCGCGGCAACGCGGATTCGATGCGGCCCGACCCGAGAATCGTCTTGCTGCGGCGACTGCGCCAGAGCGCCCACTGGGCTCCCGTGCTCGACGCCAACGCCGCAGTGGCGACGGCGGGAAACCACGGTACGACGCCTATCGATGTCAGTACTCCCAGCGTGATCGGCACACTGTTCCCGGGCGTGAAAAGACCGAGCAGAGAGCCGGATTCGAAGGCCAGCAGCACTACGACACCTGCGAGGACGACCCAGACCGGCACGGCCGAGAGTCGATCGACGTCGAATAGGTTGAAGTTCATACCCGTCGAATATTCTCGCCAGCCGATAGGGAAACACCACGGTCGTCCCACCGATCGATGGTAGTGCGCGCCCTACCATGAGCCGTGGGTTCACAGTGGGGACAAGTCGACAAGCGCCCACTTAGGCTGATCCGCATGAACGAGGCACTACCGATTCCCCTGAATCCGCTCAGGGCCTGGATATCTCCGAACTGGTGGCTGGCGCTGGGCTCGCTGCTCGCGTCGATGCTGGCCGGCCTCGGCGGCTGGATGATCCTGGGCTTGCTGGTGCTCGCTGTCTGCGCACTCCCGTTTGCGCTGAGCGGAGTGCTGGTCTTCGCGCTGACGATAGTGGTGCTTCGATGGATGGATATCGCCGCTAGAGCCGGAATCGGTTTCACGAGCGGTATCGCCATCGCGGGACCGACGGTGATCGTCTATCCCACCAGCTGGCGCAAGCTCGTCTGGTGCGTCCGTGACGTCGGACTGTGGAAGTCGTTGTGTTACTGGCTTGCTCGCATTCCGGTCTCGGCTGTCCTGGTGTTCCTGCTGCCCGCGCTCTTTCTGGTTCTCCCCGTTCTCGCAGCGGCACCGTTCGCGTGGATCGTGACGAACCCGGTCGGTAATCAGCTCGAAATCGGTGATCGGGTGGGCTTCCCGCTCGTCGCGCTGGTCGGCGTCGCTGCTCTGGCCACTTTCGTCGCGGGACTGCCGTTGCTGGTGACCGGCTTGGCGAGACTCGACTGGTGGAGTGCCGCAGCGCTTCTCGGACAGTCCGAATCGAGTAGGAGAGTGGACGAGCTGACGGTGAGCCGGGCACGGGTCGTCGACGCCGCAGATGCCGAGCGCCGCCGCATCGAACGCGATCTGCACGACGGGGCCCAACAGCGCCTGGTCTCGGTGGCGATGTCGCTGGGGCAGGCGAAGTCGCGCGTCTCCGCGGACGACGATGCGGTGCTGAAGGAATTGCTGGACGACGCTCACCGGGAAGCCAAGAATGCGATCGGCGAGATCCGAACCCTCACCCGTGGTCTGCATCCGCCGATCCTGACCGACCGAGGACTCGATGCGGCACTGTCGTCGGTCGCGGCCCTGTGTTCGGTGCCGGTGACGATCGAGGTGGACCCGGCCCTGTCCGGGCCGCAACGCCCGGACGCCACCGCCGAAGCGACCGTCTATTTCGTCGTCTCGGAGGCCCTGACCAATGTCAGCAAACACGCAAGCGCCGGCCGCGTTCGAGTCGACGTCACGAGGAGTGGGTCCGCTGTGCATGTGAAGGTGGTCGACGACGGTTGCGGTGGTGCGCATATCGCTCCGAACGGAGGCTTGGCCGGTCTCGCGGATCGGCTCAGCGGAATCGACGGCACGTTGTCGGTCAGCTCACCGACCGGCGGCCCGACAAGTCTGGAGGTGACCATCCCGTGCGAGTGATCATCGCCGACGATTCGGTTCTGCTGCGAGAGGGTGTTGCTCGACTGCTGACCGACACTGGAGCCGACGTGATCGGCAAGGTGGGCGATGCGTCGGAGCTACTCGCGTCGATGTCTGCTGCCGACCCGCTCCCCGACGTGTGCGTGATCGATGTACGGATGCCGCCCACCTTTCTGGACGAAGGTCTGCGCGCAGCGTTGGTCATTCGCCAACGATGGCCCGCCGTAGGTGTTCTCGTGCTCTCGCAGTACGTGGAGGAACGCTACGCGGCCGAGCTGATCCGGCAGAGTACCGACGGCGTCGGGTACCTGTTGAAAGATCGTGTCGCCGATGTGGACGACTTCGCCGACGCCGTACGCACGGTTGCAGACGGCGGTACCGTCATCGATCCCGAGGTGGTGCAGCAGATTCTGGCTCGCGCACCGCGATCGGATCCTCTCGATTCGTTGACGCCGAGGGAGCGAGAAGTGTTGACGGCCATGGCCGAAGGTAAGTCCAATGCCGGCATCGCGGCCGCGCTGGTGGTCGGTCAGGCAGCCGTCGAGAAGCACATCGGAAACATCTTCGCCAAGCTCGGTCTGCTCGGAGACAGCGCTGATCATCGCCGCGTCATGGCCGTTCTACGATACCTGGGAGCTATTCGATGAAGAAAGTGTTGTGGCGCAACATCGTTGCCGTGTCGGTTGCCGTGGTGGTCGTGGGCACCGCAGGTGCAGCTACGACGGCAGCGATCGCATACGGCTTCACCACGCCGAAGATGCAGTCTTTCGACTACACCGAAGACCATGCCGTGTCCGGGAACAATCTCGCGTTCACGACGAGGTATGCACATGTGACGGTGTCGATGAGCCCCGATTCCGAGGTGCACGTACGGGCCGACGGGTCCTACCGGGGAGATATCCCGACGGTCGATATCAGTGACGACGGATCGAAGATCGCGGTGGAATGTTCGCACCGAAATCGGGGCAGTTGCGATGTCGATGTCGAGCTTCGGATTCCCGCCGGGTCGGTGCTCGATATCAACGGGATGGCGGGCGATGTCGTTCTCTCCAACGTGGATGCGCAGACATCGGTGACAACTGCCTCCGGGGCGGTGATCGCTCGTGGCTCCGCAGGAACCCTGGATGTGACCACGCGATTCGGTGACGTGGACATCAGCGATGCGGCTGTGTCTGCGATCGAGGTCGACACGACATTCGGTCAGGTCGTTCTGGACTCGCGAGTTCCACCCGATTCGGTACTCGTGCAGAACACGATGGGAGACAGCACGATCCAGCTACCGGCGGCCGAATTCTACGACGTCGATGCGTCGTCGGAGAAGGGGGACGTCGAGACCGACGTCATCGACGATCCGAGTTCGCGGCGATCGGTGTCGATCACCAGCGAGGAAGGCCAGATCTCGGTGCAGCGTAGGTAGTTCCGGTCAACGACTGCTGTTCGATCACTGCTGTTCGATGACTGCCGTTCAATGACTCCGACGCCATGCGCTGAACGAACGGACCGAGGATGTGGTGGGACGCGTCAGCCAGGGCCACGGATGCAACTCGACCGGCGCGATGGCGTCGGCGATGCGGGAAAAGCCGGGAACGGGCGCCCAGGTGGCGGCCAGCGACCGCCCGGAGAGCTCGTCGGAGACTCGGCCGCGACGCACCTCCAACGGCCGGGTCGACGCGATCTCGCCGAGCGTTTCGGCGAGGAAGACCAACCGTTTCCCGGACAGTCTCAGCTTTCGCAGCAGTGGTTCGTCGAACACGAAGACGGCAGGTCGATCGGGGTCGGCCGCCATGGCGGGGTCTGCGGTGCCGAGCGATTCGGCTGTCAGCCAGACCTGTTCTGCACCATCGCCTTCCACGTGAGCCGGACCTGCGGGTACCGGTCCCTTGTCGAGATCGGGGCCGTCGACCGCCGGTCCGAGATCGTCGTCGGGCCAATTCTCGATAGGACACGCGTCTTTCAGTGCACAATTGCGGCACAGGGAGGGCGCACGCTTGTTCACCTGCCATCGACTGAAGCCGTAGACCTTTCCACTTCCGGTGCCGACGGTCCACTGCCAGCCGAGGCGGTTCGCGGCGCGAGAGCCGTCGAGCAGATGCGCGAACATCTCGTCCTCACCGTCGCGCCACGTCGCTCCGGCGCGCACTGCCCACTGGGAGGCCAACCACATGCGAGTTTGGTTGACCAGCCAACCGTCCTCGTGCAATTCACCCAGCACCGAAGACATGCAGTTCATCTCCTCGGGCCAGGGCTGCGCCGTCCAGCCCTGCGGACGCGGTTGCTCACGGCGTAGCGAACGACCCAGATCGGTGCCGACTCGTGCGTAGAGATGGCGGGCATACTCCTGCCACATGAGCTCGTCGCGGTACCGGGCACGGTCGCGTGGGGGAGCGTCGGCGACCGCGTCCCAGACTTCTCGTAGCGTCAGCAGTCCGTGGCGAATGTACGGCGACATGCGGCTTGCGCCGCGGCGATTCACCGGGAGAACGGTGCTGCGGTCGCGGGCGTAGCCGGTGATGTCCAGCCCGGCCAGTGCGACGTCGGCAGCCGACTGCCCACCGCGAATGGCGCCGGCGGCAACCCCGTCCGATCCCTCGCGCGTCAGATCACCCAGATGCTCGGCAACCCAGGCGACGACGTCGTCGGTGGCGGCACCGTCGGTGATGGACGGGGGAGGGGGCAGCTCGGGCATGCCGTCGGACTTCCCCGTCGGTCCGGAAGGGAAACGCAGCTGTCAGGGGCGGGGCAGGCGACGGTGGAGCGGGTTCGATGTCGTCCTGGTTGCGGATCGGCCCGCGCCCGGCAGAGACGAGACGACGGCAGGCGTGTCCGCCGTGGCGCGTGAGGCGTCGTGTGCCTTCATCGCAGTGCTGTTTCCTCTGCCGAGGGCCGGAGAAGAGATCTGTCGTGCAGCTGCCTCGCCACAGTCCGGGCACGGCACCTCGCCGGGAACGCCGGCCATGGCGAATCGCTGCTCGACGGGTGCGCAACGCTGTGCGCAGCGGAAGCTGTAGGTGGGCACGCATCCGAGAGTAGCGCGAGGTGCCGAATCAGTGGCGTTCCGGCGCAACGTCATACAAGATTTACACGGTATACCGGGCCGGATACTTCACGACGGTGCAATGATCGAGGGAGGAGAATCCGCGCAACCGGAGGTGCCTCGTGCCCGAACTGCTGTTTCCGCTCGACTCGACGAAGAGCTTCACCGAACAGGAGATCGTCGGCCACAACCGATGGCATCCCGATATCCCGGCGGCGGTTACGGTCAAACCCGGCACGTCCTTTCGAGCGCATTGTCGCGAATGGTTCGACGGTGCCATCCACAACGACGACTCGGCCGAGGACATCCTGAATGCGCCGCTCAACAACGTGCACACGCTGTCCGGGCCGTTCCATATCGAAGGAGCCGAGCCCGGTGATCTGTTGATCGTCGATATTCTCGACGTCGGACCGATCCCGCAGGAGGATTCGGGTCCGCTGGCCGGCCAGGGCTGGGGCTACACGGGTATCTTCGCCAAGGAGAACGGCGGCGGGTTCCTCACCGATCGATTCCCCGACGCGTACAAGGCGATCTGGGATTTTTCCGGGCAGACCACCACATCTCGCCACGTACCGCACGTGAAGTACACGGGAATCACCCACCCAGGGCTGATGGGGACCGCGCCGTCGGCTGCTCTTCTGGCCAAGTGGAACGCCCGTGAAGGTGCCCTGATCGCCACGGACCCTCATCGTGTCCCGCCACTGGCGCTGGCTCCCGAACTCGACGGTGCGATCCTCGGTTCCCTGAGCGGTGACGAATTCTCCCGTGTTGCAGGTGAAGCCGCGCGGACGGCACCGCCCCGAGAGAACGGCGGAAATCAGGACATCAAGAACCTCACCAAGGGCACCCGCGTCTTCTATCCGGTGTTCGTGCCGGGGGCGAAGTTGTCGTTCGGAGACTTGCACTTCTCGCAGGGAGACGGGGAGATCACGTTCTGCGGAGCCATCGAAATGGGTGGTTTCATGGACCTGCACGTCGACCTGATCAAGGGTGGTATGGAGACCTACGGGGTGAGCGAAAATGCGATCTTCATGCCCGGCAACACCGCACCGCAGTACTCGGAATGGATTGCCTTCTCGGGCATTTCGGTGACCGTCGACGGTGAACAGAAGTATCTGGACTCCGACCTGTCGTACCAGAACGCATGTATGCATGCGATCGACTACCTCACCAAGTTCGGCTACAGCCCCGAGCAGGCGTACCTGCTGCTGGGTTCGGCCCCGATCGAAGGACGCCTGTCCGGGGTGGTGGATATCCCCAATTCCTGTGCCACCGTGTATATCCCCACAGCGATCTTCGATTTCCCAATAGCGCCCTCGGCCAGCGGGCCGTTCCAAATCGACCCGGGAATGGGAGCGCCGAGAGCACAATTCTGACGCAGTGTCGGTGGTCCGGTGGCTAGTGCTTCTCGTCGTAGGCCGCAGTGATGATCTGGCTGACGCGGACCGGCTGGGATTCGATGTCGGTGAGCGTGAGGACATCCGCGACGGTCTCTGCTCTGCCTCCGAGATAGGCGCAGGGGAAGTCGAAGTGCTGAGCCACGCACCACGCGTGGTCGGCGGGCCACCACAGGTTCGGCGGCAGTCCCTCGAACGTGTCGGTTGCTCGCGAGACCGGTCCCCTCAGCAGGAAATAGTTGTAACCGGCGATGTTCGCGGTCGGTGCCGTACCGCGAACATCGTCGAGAGCGGTGTTGCCTTCCCAGACGGCGAACCAGCAGTCGTTCGGTGTTGTCGTATTTCGAGTGAGTACCTCGATGATGGACATCAGCTGAACATGCCAGGCTACAACGGGTTTCGCCGGCATCGTACGGTGTGGCATGCCGCTGCGAGCGGGATACAGAACGCGGGCATAGGCTTCGAACACAGTGGGGACCAGCGAGCCCACGGTCGTCGTGGAGGCGATGTTCAGGTTGTCGCGCACCCACAGGGCCTCCGAGACATTCTGTTGCAGATCGTCGTCCGACCATTCCGGCCTGTGGGTGCTCGATGCCATGGACCTGACGCTACCGATATTCGGTGTGGTCGAGTCGACCCATTTCACACGCGAGAAGAGGCTAGGACGCAATCTGTGCGGCGGCGTCCAATTGCCCGATCTCGGAGCTGTCGAGAATCAGTTGCGACGCAGCGATATTCGTGAGTAGGTGAGCAATGCTCGATGTTCCCGGTAGCGGAACAACCCTCGCCTCGGTCTCATTGCCACGATGATGAACCCATGCCAACGCGATCTGACCGGGTGTCACGCCTCTGTTCGACGCTATCTCTGCGAGGGTGTCGACCAGGGGCGTGTTGTCCGAGCCGGTCAGGCTGCCGTGGCCGAGCGGTGAATGTGCGACGAGGGTGATGTCGAGATCCGCGAGAACGGGTAGTAACGATTCGACCTCACGGTGGGCGAGCGACCATTGCTGTTGCACAACGGCAATGGGATGTATTACGTGGGCGCGTCGAATGTCGTCGACGGTGACGTTCGACAGACCGAGGTGGCGGATTTTGCCTGCCTGCTTCAGTTCCGCCATCGCGGTGACGGTCTCCTCGATCGGGGTGTCGTCGCTGCGGTGGTGAAGGTAGTAGATGTCGAGGTGGTCGACGCCGAGTCGCCCGAGCGTCCCCTCGATCGCAGTGTGGACGGTCTGCGGATCTGCTCTCACCGACCAGTCGTCGAACCGTCCCGACTGGCCCCAGTAGACACCGAACTTGCTGCAGAGCGTCACCTGCTCACGATGCGACCCCAAGGCGCGACCAACAAGTTCTTCGTTGCCATACATTTCGGCGGTATCGAGCAACGTCACGCCGGCCTCGACGGCAGTCCGGACCAAGGCACCGGGGTCTCGGTCCGGATCGCCCCAACCGGCGTCCTTCAGGCGCATCAAGCCCAGGCCCTGAATCGGTGGGATGTCCCTTGTCCACGGCGTCGTGTCGGTCATGAGCCAGACGGTACTGCCTCGATGCCGCTGTGAACGGTGCCCGCAGCCAGATTGAGGAACCAGCATCCCAGAGGAAGTCGCAACCCTCTTCACCGCCTGCTCGCACTGGCGTTCGAAAACTTGTCGGTGGGTCGCGATAGATTCTGTTCATGCTTTCGGGGGACGGCGGATCTGGGGTGGACGGCATCGAGACGGTGCCGCCTCCCCCTGTCGTGTCCGATCCCGAGTTGTCGGTGTTGGTGGACCGCGTCGAGTCCGCGGTCGCCGAATTGGCCGCGCAGGCGTCGGTGTCGTGGACGAACGCCGACCGACGCGCGGTGATCCAACGCATGGAAACACTCACCCGATCCGTGACGGCCTATTCGTACACCTGGCTCAACGAGTTGATCGATCAGCGCGGCCTAGATGTGTATCCGGGGTCGGTGCCGTGCTCGGTGGCGTGGATGCTGCGGATCACCCCACGAACCGCCGGGGCGCGAGTGCGACTGGCCGCGGAGTTGGGCGATCGGACGGCATTGTCCGGTGAGGTTCTCCCGCCGTTGCTGCCGCATACCGCGGAAGCGTTGAGGGCGGGGTTGCTCGATGCCAAGCATGTGCAGATGATCCGCGAATTCTTCAAGCACTTGCCGGCCAGTGTGGATCCGCAGACCCGCGATCTCGCCGAGCAGCAGTTGGTGGGGTACGCCTCGACCCGGCGGCCCGACGATTTCGCGCCGTTGGTGGCGCACCTGGACTCGATCCTCAACCCCGACGGTGATTACGACGAGGACGAGGACGGTAAGCCCAGGCCACGCAAACGACGCGATGCGTTCTTCTATCTCGGTGAGCAGGGTGCCGACGGGATGTCGGAAGGAAACTTCTGTGTCGATTCCGAACTGCGGGCTTATCTCGAGGCTTTGTTCTCGAAAGCTGCGAAACCGGGCGTGAACAATCCGGCCGACCCGACATCGGTCGTCCACGACGACGAGAACGGCAGTGCCACAGCGCCGAAGCACGAGCCGACCACCCACGAAGCAGACTCCAGCGATGCAGGCCTGTGGGATGAGACGAACAGCGACAGTGACGACGATTGCGGCATTGGTGTCGACTGTCGTTGTGGAACAACGCACGACGGCACAGCGGCACCCAAGGACGCAACGGCACCCAAGGACGCTGCGGCACCCAAGGACGCTGCTGACCCGGACGGCATAACCGATACCGAGGGCGCACCGGACACCGCTACGCGGGATGCTGCCGCTGCGCGGGATACGCGTACCCAGAACGAACGCCGTCACGACGCCCTGAAGATGGCACTGCGGCACACACTCGCCTCCGGGACCCTCGGCACCCACCGAGGCCTGCCCGTCACCGCGATCGTCACCATGACCCTGAAAGATCTCGACGCCGGTTGTGGTTACGCGATGACCGGCACCGGATCCCGCGTGTCCATCCGCGATGCGATCCGTATGGCTTCCCACGCCCACCACTACCTGACCATCTTCGACGACGACGGCCGAGCCCTGTACCTGGGCCGGTCCAAACGGATCGCCTCCGCCGACCAACGCATCGTCCTCATCGCCCGCGACCGCGGCTGCAGCTTCCCCTCCTGCACCCGCCCGGCGACCTGGTGCCAGGCCCATCACGTCGACGACTGGACCGACGGCGGACCCACCGACATCGACGCCCTCACCTTCGGCTGCGACATGCACCACGCACTCGTCGGCACCGGACCAGGAAAGTGGGCGACCACCAAAACCACAGCAGGACATCGATATCCGGGCCGCACCCTATGGCACCCACCCACAGGAATGGACCCCAAGCGCCGCGGGCTGATCAATCACGCACACCACCCCGAAGAAGTCCTCTACCCACCCGACCACCACGACACCGGCGACACCGGCGACGAGGAACCACGACAACCCGCATGACGACCCACACCAGCACCACGGCACAGCTCTGTCTGTCGTCGGTACATGGCGGCCCCTCGGCGACGGCCGTGTAGACGGATTCACCTACATCGAAGGCGACATCGTCGGCGGCACCCCACGCCGGTAACCAACCACCGCCTGAGAGGACCGCCCTTTGTGCCTGCACAAGCATGGGCCACTCTGATCGTCGGCGTCCTCGCAGTCGTCGGCGTCGCCCTGACAGTCCGCCAACGCACCGTGGCCGACAAACGCGCCCAAGCCTGGCAACGAATCACATGGTGTCTCGAACGCACCACCAGCGCCGACCCCGCCGAGGCCGAACTCGGGTGGGACATCTACGCCTCCGTCACCGACTCGCCGCTCATCACCACAACCGAACAAGACGTCCTCGTCGCCGTCGCCGACCGATCCGCCCGACGTGCACTGGCGGAACCCGACGAAACCGAGGACACTGACAACCAGAACGAGCAGGAGGACCCACGATGACCACCGCAGAGGCCCGCAAGACCTGGACCCCAAACGAACGGCGCAGTGTCGCCGCCGCAGCAGCCCGCGCCTCGATCGCGCTTCGCGAACGTACCGGCCGCGAGGTACCGCAATGGCTCCGTGACACCGCCGAAGGGCGCCCGACCACCCCACCCGCCGAGCTGGCCTGACGCAGACACCAGCAGCAGAACCCGACAAGGCCCGCACCCCGACACACCGGGGGCGGGCCTTCTCCGTTGCCCAGGGACGGACCAGCGGTGCGCGGAGGACTGGGCCACCCTGCGGGCGTACACGATTCGAGCTCCGTTGCCCTGCACCCCGTCGGTGCCGATCGCAGCGATCAGGTCGCGCAATTCCGCGTCGGACGCCGCCCGCACAGGTCAAGCCCGAAAATTAATAGAGCTCCCGAGTCGTTACTGCGTACGGTAAGCGGATGATGGTTCTAGAGAGCAGGACTGCGGTGTTGTCGCCGCCGGTCTTCTTCGTCTGGAAGGCGCTCATGCGCCCAGATGTGCATCCGAAGAATCAGGGGTTCGCCTGGCCGGTGATGTTCGAGGATCAGCCGCTACCTCGCATCGTCGAGAGCAGCGAGTTCGACCGCGTTGTCTGGAGCTCTCCGTGGCCGAGTCTCCCCGACATCCTGTTGCAGTTCGACCTGACACCAGAAACTCGTCTGCGCTGGACGCTGTTGGCCCACACGCCGACGCCCGATCAGCACACGGTCGAGTGGCTACGCGACCAAGTGAGCCATCTGGTGAACATCGACCTGCGCAACGCGACTGGATATTGAACTGTCATCGATTGCCGCCGTTCGGCCCGTAGGGATAGCGCTTACCGACGGCGAACCACAGGATCGGCCCGACGATCGGCAGAATCAACGCGACGAATGCCCACGGCAGCGCGGCCACAAGCCCCGTGCTGGGGTCACGGAGGATCGAGGCAAGTGCCATGGCGTACAAAGCGATTGCAATCGCGGCACCGGCAGAAACCATGGCTCCTAAGGTAGCTCAATCCGCGTTGCGGACAACCTCGATCAGCCTGTTCGCGAAACTGGTTGCGGTGATGACCAATCCGTTGTTCAGCTGTGGGTCCAGTACCGCACTGCGACCCGCGGCGACGGCGGGGAGGTTCTGCCATGCGGCGATTCCGTCGATCTGGGTTGGGTCGGTGGTCTGGTGGAAGATGAACTCCGCATCCGCGATCTGGTTCAGATTCTCGACCGACAGGCGGTAGTTCCCCTCCTCGTCTTCGGGATTGTTCTGCAGCACAGTGAATCCCATATCCGTGGCGACCGCGTTGCCGAGGTAGTTGGTCCACACGATGACGTATCCCTTGGCAACCGGTTCGCTGGTGATGAGGGCGATTCTGCGACCGTCCGTGACCGCGGCCGCGTCGTCGATGGTCCGCTGGTACTCGTCCAGACGCGGCTGCACAGTGTCGAGTAGACCGATGGCCGAGAACTGGTCGACGGTGTACCGCTCGAAATCCGGCTCGTTGACTTCGACGGGAAGAACCGGCGCAATTTTGGTGAGCTGGTCGTTTCCGTACCAGTCGAGTCGCCATCCGTTGGCACGCATCACGATGAGGTCAGGTGACAGCGCCGCGATCTCCTCTGCCGTCGGACCGTCGGGTCCACCTATGACCTGGGTCTGCGCGTCGAGCAATCCCTCGAACTGTCCCGCGGGACGCGCGCCGGGCTGAAAGGTGTTGCCGGTAGCAATGATGGGATATCCGGCCAGCAGAGCGAATTCGAGATCTCCCCGTCCCTCCATCACGACCACGCGGGTGGGGCGCGCGGGAACGGTGACATCGAATCCGTCGCCCGTCATCCGCACTGCCTGCGAGGTCGCGGCCGCCGCGTCCTGGCCCCGAGGCGAGCAGGCGGTAGCGAGTGCAACCGCCCCGGCAGCCAGGAAGAACCCACGGCGGTCGAGCATTGCGGACGACAAAATTCGAGAGGGCATTGGGATAGGCTACCCTTTGTTTTGATGGCCCTAAAACCGTCCCCTGTCGACGTGCTCGTCCCGCTCATGCACGAGTTCGTAGCGAGCCAGCCACAATCCCTGCAGAACCTGCTGGTTCTCGGTGTGCACGAAGCCGAACGACTCGTAGAGTCTGCGCGCCGGTGCATTGTCTCGCCCGGTAGCCTCCTGTATACGTTGTCCCGCAATCGATTCGATAACCACCATGACCAATGCTCGTCCGATTCCCTGGCGATGTGCGTGTGGTGCCACCACCAGGCGGTCGATCTCCGACCCGGACCACGCTGCGGCACCGAGGATTTCGTCACCCTGCCGCGCAACGAGCCAGTGGACCTGTGCAGCACACAGATCGTTCACCGACTCGTGCAGCAGCGGGATGCGGTCGTCGCCGATCAGTCTCGCTTCGACTGCATACGAACTCTTCTGCACCGCGAGGATCTGCTCGGCGACGCCCAGATCGGCCGTAGGGTCGACGCGAACGATCTCAATAGCGGCCACCGGCGGGAGCCGGCAGAGCGTCGAGTGTGGCCAGGTGGTCCGGGCTCAAGGTGAGCGAGGCTGCGCCCGCGTTCTCGTCCAGACGCGAGGTGCGTCGAGTGCCGGGAATCGGGACCACGTGCTCACCCTGCGCCAGAACCCACGCCAAGGCCACCTGCGCCGGCGTCGCACCGAGCTCGTCGGCGACGGCTGCGATGGCGTCGACGATCACGAGGTTCGCGTCGAGGTTGTCCTGGCTGAAACGCGGCAGGCGAGCACGGAAATCGTCTGCGGCGGGCACTGTTCCGCGGAAGTTGCCGGTCAGGAAGCCGCGGCCAAGTGGTGAGAACGGCACGAATGCCGCACCGTTGTCTTGCGTCCACTTCAGCGACGTGGCGAGGTGATCGCGCGTCCACAGGGACAATTCCGACTGCACAGCAGAAATCGGATGCACCTGCTGGGCCCGATCGAGCTGCTCGACGCTGAACTCTGAGACACCGAGCGCCCGAACCTTTCCGGCGTGCACGGCCTCGGCCATCGCGCCGATGCTGTCCTCTACGTCGACTTCGGGATCCGGACGGTGGAGGTAGTACAGATCGATGTGGTCGACGCCCAAGCGGCGGAGTGAATCGTCGATTGCCGAACGCAGGTGATCCGGCTTGCCGTTGGGGCCCGAAATGACCGGCTCTCCGGCGTCGCCGACGTGGGAGACGAGACC
Source organism: Rhodococcoides fascians A25f (assembly GCF_000760935.2). Lineage (NCBI taxonomy): Bacteria > Bacillati > Actinomycetota > Actinomycetes > Mycobacteriales > Nocardiaceae > Rhodococcoides > Rhodococcoides fascians. Next base: position 295,829 of record NZ_CP049744.1, read on the forward strand.
ACCCTTGGTCGCGAGTATCACCTCGTCGCGTCGGCTACCGATCGCCTTGCCGACGACTTCCTCGTTGGTGAACGGTCCGTACACATCGGCCGTGTCGATGAAACTCACACCCAGGTCCAAGGCGTGCCCGATGACGCGGTCGGGGGTCTCCGTCCGGTCGTCGGCCTTGTATGCCCAGGTCATTCCCATGCAGCCCAGGCCGATGGCGCCCACCTCGGGGCCGTCGTTCCAGAGAGTTCGGGTCGGTATGGTGCGTGCGCTCATGTACTCGACACTACGACGGGAAAACCGTTGTCGCTCGTACTTGCCCCACGACTAGCATCACCGCATGGCTCTTCCGCACTCGAAGGTGTATTTCGGCGATCGCTTGGTGGACGCACAGGACGCAACGCTCGGGGTTGCTACCTCGGCCGTTCTCTACGGGCTCAGTGTCTACACGGTGTTCCCGGTCCAGGTGGACGGTGAAGGGCGTACCGCTTTCCGGTTGCTCGATCACTATCAGCGACTCGTCGAATCCTGCAAGATCATCGGCATCGACACGTTTGCCTCGCAGTGGACGTTCGAGCGATTCGTACAGGCGACGCGGGACGTGGTTGCCGCCAACGCTCCGACGGCCGAGGTCTACGTTCGAGCTACCGTCCACGTCGACGAGTCGATCCCCGGAACGCGGGTGCGTGGCCTGCACACCACGGTGTCCATCTTCCTGTACGACGCCAATCCCATTGTCCCGCAGGACGGGATGCGATTGAAGACGAGTGTGTGGCGGCGTATCCCGGACAACGCCATTCCGTCCCGCGCCAAAGTGAACGGAGCGTACGTCAATTCCGTTCTGGCGAAACAGGATGCGATCGACAGTGGTTTCGACGACTGCATCTTTCTCGACATCAACGGCCACGTCTGTGAACTGAGTGCCGCGAACATTTTCCTCGTGCGGAACGGAGTGCTCGTCACCCCCGACGTCACCAGCGACATTCTCGACGGTATCAACCGGCGAACCATCCTGACGTTGGCGCGCGAAGAAGGACTGACGGTCCAGGAGCGAACCGTCGACCTCACCGAGCTGTACATCGCCGACGAAGTCTTCGTCTGTGGCACCTCGGCGGGAGTTGCCCCGGTGTACGAAATCGACGGTCGTGCAGTCGGATCGAAGGAAAGCGGGCCAGTGACGCTGACTCTCCGTAAGCGTCACCAGGCCGCGCTCACCAGCGACGAGGTACACGGTTGGGTGAGTGTGCTGTAGCCGCTACGCGGGGCAGGTCGACTCGAGTCCGGCAATGAGCGCGGTGCTGGCGTACTCGATCAGGGGATCGGTCGCAGGGTCAGGTGCCGCGGAGGTCCACGACAGTGCGACTTGGCGCTGCCCGTTCGGGCTCGCGAACGCGAGTGTGCTGTAGCCGAAGCCATTGCCGCGCTGGCCGAACACGAGCTCGCCCGATCCCGGGTTGCACGCGTCGCCGCCCAGCAGCAGGCCGAGTCCATAGGTGGACGGTGTTATTACCTGCATCTCGTCGATCAGATTCTGCGGGATCAAAGTGCCGTCGAACAGTGCTCGGAAGAAGGTATTCATGTCGCCGACGGTCGAGACCACGGCGGCACCCGAGGACCAGATGCTCGCGTCGAAATCGGTGACGTCGGTGTAGGTTCCGTTCTCGAGCGTGTAACCGTGCAGGGCATTGTCGGCGATGGCCGCGTCGGTGGGGTAAGTCGTGTCGGCCATCTCCAGGGGATCGAAGATCCTGTCCTGCAACGACTGTCCGATGGACTTGCCGTCCAGGTCGGCGATGATCTGTCCGAGCAGGACGTAGTTGGTGCCCGTGTAGCTGAACTCCTGGCCGGGCTCGCTCGTCCAGGGCATGGCCAGGGCTCGAGTGATCAACTCGTCGTCGGTGACGGCATCGTTCGCGCGGGCCGCAATCTGCTCCGCAGAGTCGAATCCGGTGAAGTAGTCCGGAACGCCACTGGTGTGATCGAGCAACTGACGGACGGTGACCGGCTTGGGCAGCAGGCCGGGTAGCAGCTCGTCTACCGGCTGGTCGAGCTCGAGCTTCCCCTCGTCCACGAGCTGGAGCACCACTGCGGCAACCATTGCCTTGGTGACGCTGGCGATACGGACGGGGTCGTCGGCTGACGCAGCCTCGGTGCCATCGCGCTCGACGAGGCCGGCGGCTCCCGACCACGAATTCTCGCCGTCGCGTACCTGCGCAACAGCGGCAACGGATCCGGCGTCGACCAGGGCGTCCAACGCTGCCTGGACGTCGTCGGTTCTGATGGTTCCGCTCGAGGGCGTGGTGGTGGTCGCTTCGACGGCAGAGGGCTCGTCGGACGATGTGCACCCACTGACCAGCAGAGATGTCGACACGGTGAGGGCGGCGAGGATTCGTAGCTTGCTCATGTCTTCGACGCTATCGTCGTTCAGCGAAGGATTTCAGTGTCAAATGTCAGTGATTCTCCCTGTCCGGGATGGTGGGCAGCAGAGCGCGAGAGCGAATATCGCGTTTCACGGCTTCGATGAACACGTCCATGTCCAGTACGGTTTTCGCGTTCAGCGCGCTGTACGACACTGCAACGGAATTGCTGTCGACCTCGCGATCACCGATGACCGCGATGTACGGGTCGCGATGAAGTCGCGCATTCCGAATACGTCCGCCCAGTGAACCCTCCTCGAGAATCTGGGCGCGAACCGATGCATCGTGCAGTCGGGCGACCAGGGCCCGCGCCGCCCGCGACTGCGAACTACCCACGCAGATGACGGCCACCTGCCTCGGAGCGAGCCACGGCGGCATTCGACCGGCATGACGGTCTATCAGCATGGCGGTCAGTCGTTCCATCGACCCGAGAACACCACGGTGAATCATCACCGGTCGGTGCTTCTCACCGTCGGATCCGGTGTATTCGAGGCCGAACCGCTCCGGTTGATTGAAATCGATCTGCACGGTCGACACAGTCTCCTGATGACCAGCGACCTGTACATCTATCTTCGGCCCGTAGAAGGCGGCATCTCCCTCCCCGATGGTGAACTCGCGATCACCCAGTGCCGCGCGTAGCTGACCTTCGGCGGCACTCCACTGCGCGGTGTCACCCAGGTAGCGTCCAGTCCCACCCCGAACCGAGAGCCTGAACGAGGGGGCGAGTCCCAGTACGCGGTAACACCTTTCGATGGAGTCGAGAGCCAGTCGGACTTCCTCTCCAACCTGATCGGGGGTGCAGAACACATGCGCGTCGTCGAGGGAGATCTGCCGTACTCGGGTCAATCCGCCCAGCACACCGGAGAGTTCACTTCGGAACATCGATCCCAGTTCCGATACGCGAAACGGTAGGTCGCGGAAGCTGCGCCCACGGGCATCGAACACTTGGGTGTGGTGTGGGCAATTGGCCGGTCGCAGAACGAATTCCTCACCGCCGATACGCATCGGGGGGAACATATCGGCCGAGAATTTGTCCCAGTGGCCCGACCTGTCGAACAGCGAGCGTTTCGCCAGGACCGGTGTGTACACGCCGAGGCAGCCTGAGCGCGCTGCTTCCTCGGCTGCCAGTTTCTCGAGTTCCGCTCTGATGATTGCGCCGTCTGGGAGCCAGACGGGTAGACCGGCACCGATGGCCGGGCTGGTTGCAAAGAGATCCAACTCGCGACCGAGCGGGCTGTGGTCGGACTTCATGGGTACTCCACTTCTGCTGTGGCCCAGAAGAAGTGCCCAGATACGCGAAAACCCCGGGAACAACTCCCGGGGTTCGTCGAAACAGGGGCGGTGCAGGCCTACTTCGGACGCCGGAAGAAAACCGGCGTCGTCGTCAGTGGCTGCGGGTGCATCATGGCGACGACAGTACAAGCGTCCGCGACGGCTGGCAAGAGCCGTCAGCGATCGACCTGGCAGAAGCGGAGGTTGTTCGAGAACGGGTCTATGACCGTCATGGTCGGACCGCCCGGCCCGTCGTGGTCGATTCCCGGTCGACTGCGTGGGTGGTTCTTCTGCACGAGTTCGGCATTGAACGACACGACGTCCGCGATCGGTATCCAGACGGACGATCCCGGTGTGCCGTCGCCGTAGTGCTGGGACAGATCCAGGATGCACTCTCCGCGTGAAATACGAATGTACAGCGGCAGATCCGGCTCGAATCGATGCTCCCATTCGACCGAAAAGCCCAGATAGTCCAGATAGAACGCACGCGCTTCGACGTCGTCGAAGATGCGGAGAATCGGGACTGCCGAGCCGAAAGCCTTCATGACATCGAGTGTGGCATGTCCAGCGCTGCCCGCACCAGGGTTGCGCTACCGTCCGCTCGACTCCAGAAGCACCCCGGCCGCAGTCTTTGCTGCAGTGGCAGATTCGGCCAGCTCGGTGATGGCTGCGGTAGTTTGAGCACCCTCGGCGAGCAAGGCGATCTGCAGCCCGACGGTCGGCTCGCATCCGGCTTCGACGGCCAAGCGGGTGACGTACTCGATGAAACTCTTCTTGTGCTGATGTGCGGCGTCGGCGACCTCGGGCATGGTTGCGCCCAGTTCGCCGAAGGAGTTGATGAAGGCGCACCCGCGGAAGTCGTCCTGGCGAAACCAGTGGTCCAAGAAGTCGAAGATCGACAGCAGTTTCTCACGAGGGGATCCGTGTAGCTCTGCTTCGGCGTGGATGCCGTCGGTCCACTGCTGGGTGCGACCACGAAGAACCTCGGCGACGATGGCCGTTTTCGAGGGAAAGAGCGTGTACAGGCGCTTGAGGGAGATGCCGGCCTTGGCGCGCAACTCGTCCATGCCCACTGCCTGGATGCCGCGCGCATAGAACAGTTCGTCCGCGGCGTTCACCACCTGTGCCCGTCCGATTTCCGTACTGGTCATCGCTTACCCCTTGCCGAGAGAACCAACGTTCTCTACAGTAGTCCACATGTGGAGAGAACGACCGTTCTCCCGCTCGATGTTCAGGACACAGGAAGGCAGGATCATGGCGTACATCAACGTCGGAACCGAGAACTCCACCCCCGTCGAGGTCTACTACGAGGATCACGGCTCCGGACAGCCCGTTGTGCTCATCCACGGCTACCCGCTCGACGGCAACTCCTGGGAACGTCAGTCGCGCGCACTACTCGACGCCGGCTACCGCGTCATCACCTACGACCGTCGTGGGTTCGGGCAGTCGAGCAAGCCCACCGTCGGATACGACTACGACACCTTTGCTGCAGACCTGGACAAGGTGCTCACCGAGCTGGACCTCAACGAGGTCATCCTGGTCGGATTCTCCATGGGCACAGGCGAACTGGCTCGGTACGCCGCGAAGTACGGCACCGACCGCGTGGCGAAGTTCGCATTCCTCGCATCCCTCGAGCCGTTCCTGCTGCAGACGGACGACAATCCCACCGGCGTTCCGCAGTCGGTGTTCGACGGTATCGAGACCGCCGCCCGCGAAGACAGGTTCACCTGGTTCGAGAACTTCTACAAGGACTTCTACAACCTCGACGAAAACCTCGGCAGCCGAATCAGTGAGGCCACAGTGCGCGCGAGCTGGAACACCGCCACGACCAGCGCACCTGTCGCGGCCTACGCCGTCGTACCCACCTGGCTCGAGGACTTCCGCGCGGACGTCGCGAAGGTACGTGAATCCGGCAAGCCCACGCTGATCCTGCACGGAACCGCGGACAACATCCTTCCGATCGATTCGACGGGACGTCCGTTCCACCAGGCATTCCCCGAGGCCACGTACGTCGAGGTCGAGGGCGCACCCCACGGACTGCTGTGGACGCACTTCCAGGAAGTGAACGACGCGCTGCTCGCGTTCGTGAAGTAACAGCACTACGGCGGCAGGCATTACGGCCTGCCGCCGAGTGGGCTGCTAGACCGCGACGACGCCGTCGTGGTCGCTGTAGACGATCTCGCCCGGGTTGAACGTGACGCCGCCGAAGCTGACCGGCACGTTCTTCTCACCCGAGCCGGTCTGCGTGCTCTTGCGCGGGTTGGTCCCCAGCGCCTTGACGCCGATCTCGAGTGTGCGCAGGATCGCGGAGTCGCGCACCGCACCGTTGACGATGACACCCGCCCAGCCGTTGGTGACTCCGCGGCCGGCGATGATGTCGCCGACGAGGGCGGTGTGAACACTCGCATCGCCGTCGACCACCAGGACGCCACCGTTGCCGGGCTCGCTGAGCGTCTGCTTGACCAGCAAGTTGTCCTGGAAGCAGCGGATGGTGGTAATCGGTCCCGCGAACTCGGTGTGCTTGCCGAACTGGATGAACTGGGTGTCGCAGCTGCGGATCTCGGGACCGATCTCGTCGGCCAGATCAGCTGTTGCCTTGAATTCCACAGGTGAAGTCATGCGGCACAGACTATCGCTCGCTCATCAGCCCCGGCCGTGACGCCGTTCGTAGTCGTCGCGAGTGCGATCGACGCGGCTCTGCGCTTTGGCGTTGATCAGTTGCGGGTCGAGGCCGTGAATCAGCAGGCGATGCCGCCGATAGACGTTCATCAGGGCAATCGAGAAGTACACCAGCGGGATGAACAGCAGCGACATCATCGCGAGCGACATCCACAGCGGACCCGGAATCAGCAGGAACAGCAGCAGTAACGGAATGATCGGCACGATGAATCGGGCGATGTAGCGGACCTGGGCGCCGTTGCCCACGAGATCCTTGCGAACCCAGTCCTGCATCGACTCGGGCAGCGTGCGTCCGAACGAATAGCCCAGAAACTGCAGCGGTGTGGGCGTCGTGCGTTCGGTGGTCATCGCGCAATGCTAGTCCCGTCTTCGTTGGTAGATCTCACCGTTGACTGCGGTTCATCTCATATGTGACGATAACGTCAGTTGAGTCGGAGGCGTCGACAAGAAGGACTTCCACTGTGATCGATCGCAGAACCCTGCTGGGCACCCTCAGTGCCGCGACGATCTCCGGGGTTGCCCTCTCGACCTTGACCTCCGCTACGACACTGACCTCCGCTACGGCATCGGCTTCCACCGGCCCGGCCGCAGCCGGGGTGATCGACGTCCATTCGCACATGGTTCCCGACTTCTACCTGCGCGAAGCCCTCGCGTCGGGCATCGCATTTCCCGACGGCATGCCGAAGTGGCCGAGCTGGTCGGTGGGCGAACACCTGCAGATGATGGACGGCTGCGGCATCGACAGAGCGATCCTGTCCGTCTCGTCGCCCGGAGTGCATTTCGGCGACGACGGCAAGGCGGCCGACCTTGCCCGACGCGTCAACGACTTCGGGGCCGGTGTTGTCGCGAGTCAACGCCGACTCGGATTCTTTGCGTCGCTGCCGCTCCCGAACGTCGTCGACTCGACGGTCGAGGCAATTCGTGCGCTCGATCAGCTCGGTGCCGACGGAGTGACGGTGATGTCGAACGCCGGCGGGATGTACCTGGGCAACGCCGTGCTGACGCCACTGCTCGCGGCATTGGATGCGCGATCGGCAGTCGTGTTCGTGCATCCGACCTCGCCGCCGAATTCCGCTGCCGTGTCTCTCGGGCGCCCGGCACCGATGATCGAATTCCTTTTCGACACAGCGCGAACCGTCGTCGACCTGATTCTGCTGGGTGTGGTCGACCGATTCCCGAACATCCATTGGGTGTTCACGCACGGCGGCGGAGTACTGCCGCTACTGGCGGACAGGGTCGACTTCTTCAGGACGCAGATCGGCCTGGGGACGCCGACGACGCCGGATGTACTGCAGCGCTTGTGGTTCGACCTCGCCGGTACGCCGGTCCCGCGGCAGCTGCCCGCGCTGTTGTCCACCGTCGGACCCGATCGGCTGGTGTACGGCAGCGATTACTGCTTCACGCCGATCACCGGCGTGCAGGAGCAATTGCGATCACTCGACGCCGGTGCTGCGAACGGCGGACTCGAGAACTGGCGCGCGGCCACATCCGTCAACGCCCGCCGACTGCTGAAACTCTGATCCGAAGGAGGCGGGTAATGCCGATGAAAGCGCAAGCACTGCAACCGATCTCCGAACAGTGGGATTGGCAGATGAATGCTGCCTGCCGCTCGATGCCGGTCTCGATGTTCTACCCGCCCCTGGGGCTGCGGGGATACTCGTTGAGAAACCTGGAGCGACAGGCCAAGCTCGTGTGCGATCGATGCCCCGTGATCGCGCGCTGTCTGCAACATGCACTCGATACGGACGAAAGGCATGGAGTCTGGGGTGGATCGACCGCACACGAGCGGTCCGCGATGGCCCGCGTCAACCCTGACGGGCGGCGTTCGCGACAATGACGTCTCGAAGGTACTGCGCAAGTCCAGCGGCAATATCGTTGTAGTGCTTGGCAAATCGCTCGTCGGCGATGTACATCTCCGCCAGGTTCACCTGCATCTCGTAACCGCAGTCGTAGTACCGCTCGATGGAAGCCCGATGCCGTTCGGCCAGTTCCCCGGCCTCGGCGGAATCCGGCGACACACCCCGCTGCATGGCGGCAGCGAGATCCGCTTCCAGTAGGTCCGTCTCTTCCTTGACGGCCTTCCAATCGTCCTTGGTGAACGACGCCGTTCGCTGCTGCGACTGCTTCCACTCGTCGGTCTCGCCCCAACGCTGCTCGGCCTCCTCGGCGTACTCCTCGCCGGGCCAGTTGTCTCCGAAAATCTCGCGCTGCTCCTCGGGAGTCAGTTGCATACCCATCTTCTTCGCCTCCATCATCTTGTCCACGGCCGCAGCCATTGCGTGCAAGTGATCGATCCGCTCGTTCAACAACTCTCGCTGCCGACGCAGATGCGCCATGGCATCCACCGCCGGATCGTCGAGCAACGCTGCAATGACCTCGAGCGGAAACCCGAGTTCGCG